>OMVI01000053.1 GCA_900314455.1 uncultured Prevotella sp.
TTAAGGAGGAGTTCTTCAACGGAACGCTATTCCATCGTGTTATAAAGGACTTCATGATTCAGGGCGGAGACCCTGACAGTAAGGATGCGCCACTGGGAAAGCGACTTGGAACAGGCGGACCGGGATATACTATTCCGGCTGAGTTCATCTATCCTAAGTACTTTCATAAGCGTGGTGCTCTGAGTGCTGCACGACTTGCCGACCAGGTTAATCCTGAGCGTGAGAGTAGTGGCAGTCAGTTCTACATTGTCTGGGGAAAAGTATATAAACCACAGGAACTAAAGCAGATGGAACGTCAGATGGAGATGCAACAGGAGCAGGTTATATTTAATCAGCTTGCGCAGGCTCACCGTGAAGAGATTCTGAACCTCCGCCGTAATCGTGACCGTGCCGGATTACAGCAGCTGCAAGACCAACTGGTAGAGGAAACTCAGAAGAAGAGCAAGGAGATTGGATCTCCAAAGTTTACCGCGGAGCAGGTTGAGGCATACACCTCTGTTGGCGGAACTCCGTTCCTCGATAATCAGTACACCGTATTCGGCGAAGTGGAGGAGGGGCTTGATGTCGTTGAGAAGATTCAGAATGTAGAGACTCTACGTGATGACCGACCAAAGAAAGATGTCAGCATGACAATGGAGGTAGTTGAAGAATAACACCCACTATAACAAAAATAAAAGTTGTAGGATATTAGTGATATATTGACAGGATAGATTGCACATGTACAGGGAATTGGATTTGTTTCCCGAAGAGGATGAGTAAGATTTTTCCAGAGATTCCTCCTTACTTTGAGTATTATCTTACTTAGCGTGGATTGTCACGTTTAATCTATCCTTAAAAAATGCGGATGATTACTATCCCCAAGGTCGGCTCTGAACTTGAATCCATCAATGGTAAAGGCTTTGAGTGCATCAGGTGATGACAGTTGGTTCGTTATAACAAATCTTGCCATAGCTCCACGGCAGCCTTTGGCATACATTGCGACAGTCTTGAACTCAAGGCCTTCGTCTACTAGGAACAAAGGCTTTATGACATTGACTTCCTTTTCAACACGCCTCCAGTCGCACATACGTTCAAACTCGGTAGTGGCAAGGTCAAGCAATATGCCATCGTCTTCATTGACTTTCTTTATCAGAACATCTGTCATTTGGTCTCTCCACCAAGTTTGAAGTGGGGTGCCTTCTGTATAATTCAATCTTACATTTGACGGCATGCGATAAAGATTGATAGCATCAAGAGGACGGATGAGACCATAAAGGAATGACATTATTGACAGGTGCTTCTGTGCGAAGCTAAAGTCTTCCTTAGTAAGGTTTTCAGCTTGCAGATATTTGTACGCCTGACCGTAGAATGCAAGTACAGCCGGGACTTTATCGCCGATATTGAAAGACAGAAAACGTTGCTGATTTTCCAAAGCAATGGCTGTACTGCAATGGAAAAGTTTTGCAATAGACGGAACATCATGTTCTGCCATTTCTTTGGCAATAGCGTTTGCTTCTTTTTGGAACAAGGGAGTTGAAGTAAATGGAACGTTCACTCCCGGTACGCTATCTCTCATTATTTTTGCATCAGCGAGTATTATCTGCATTCTAAATATCGTTTAATACTTGCAAAGGTACATCAAGAACATGAAAGAGGCATAGTATTTAAAAAATTTATTAGTAAATTTGTGCGTGATTAAACCAAAAAGATAATAGGAGGTTTAAGCAATATGGCAACAGAAACAAATGAGCAGACAAAGTCTGCATTACAGTAAGCTCGTGATTTTCTTAACGAGAGTGGAGTCTTTTACATCGCAACAATAGACGGCGACCAGCTTCGTGTGCGTCCGTTCGGAGTTGCCGAGATTTACAACGGAAAGCTGTACATTCAGACCGGCAAGAAGAAGGATGTTTTCAAGCAGATAGAGGCTAACCCTAAGTTCGAGATTACAGCCTTCAATCCTAAGTCTAAAGGATGGATAAGAGTCACCGGCAAAGTTGTCAACGATTTTGACCGTGATGTAAAGGTATTCCTTCTTGACAAGCATCCTAGCCTCAAGAAGATGTACTCACCAGATGATGGCAATACAGCAGCACTATACATTACTGATGGCGAGGCTAAGTTCTGTTCATTTACAGCGCCGGAGAGGGACGTTAAATTCTAACACCACAACATATGAAACGGGCAGCGATACCTATAAGAGGTATCGCTGCCCGTTCTACTTTTCATATTATTGTTCACTTTATTGCTCGACAATGTCACCCTCTATATAAAGGCGAGTCATCTCGGTCTTGCCGTTTGTACGAACGGTAATACATTTCTTAATATGTCCAGGGCGAGCGCCTTTGCCATTATATTTCACACTAATCGTTCCCTTCTGACCTGGAGCTATTGGTTTCTTGTCGTACTTTGGAATTGTGCAGCCACAAGAAGCTGCAACTTGATTGATAACCAAAGGCTTGTCACCAGTATTTGTGAATGTGAACGATGTTGTTCTGACAGGGTTACTTGTGCCGATTGTACCAAAGTCAATAATGACTTTATCGAAACGAATGTCTGCTTGCGCAGAAGCAAAGGTTACCCCACTGAGAAGCATTATTAAAACAAACAAAAATTTCTTCATAATTTTCATTATCCCTTTTTTGACTATTTGATGCAAAATTAAATAGAAAGTTTATAGTTCTTCTTGTTTTTTAGATTTATTATAAGTTCTTTGCATTAGCTAACCTAACTTTGTATGACTTAATAATTTTCATCTTTTAACGTTAGTATGGAATAAAAAACGGGCTGCACTCCTCAAAATGGAATACAACCCGTTAATATAATTCTAATGACTTACTTTATCATTCTTAGTTATCCAATCATCGAAACAGAACGCTTCAGGAATTTATCAAGAGCAGCACCCTTCAGCATTCCGTTCTGAAGAAGTGCAAGGTCTATAAGCTCGTGGACAATCTTGTTGTCCTTTGCATGGTTGGCAATGATGCCTGACTTCTTGTCACGAAGCTCGTTAACCTGCTTCTCCGTATTCTGAAGGTCGTCTTTTTCTTCCTTGGTGATTTCTTCTGCCTTCTTCTTGCTCTGACTCTGATGAAGTGCTGCAAGACGTGCCTGCTGGCCTTTGAGCTCGCTTTCGACTGGCTTCAGCTCTTCTTCGGTAGCCTTAGTCTCCTCGTCGAGTACCTTCTTTACAAGGCGGTGGTCGGCGTTAAGTACGACTGAATAGCTGTCGGGCATCTGTCCGTAGAAGCTCATACCCTGCTGGTACTTGCTTATGTCCTTCATTCGACGCATGTATTCGTTCTCGGTGATTATGATAGGCAGCGTGTCCTCGCCAAGGTTCTGAACTTCGAAGCTGAACTCTTTCTTGTCCAACTTAGGCATCTGACTTCTGAACACCTGTGACAGATTGTCCTTCACATCGGCTGAAAGAGTACTCTTAGGAGCGTCTTCTTTAACTATGAGCCGGTCAACGATGTCGGCATCGACACGAACGAAATGGCTCTTGTCGAACTTCTGCTCCAACAATGAGATGGCAGGAACATCAAGCTGACCGTCGAGCATCAGAACGCTGTAGCCCTTTGCCTTAGCAGCCTCGATATAGGAATATTGATTTTCCTTGTCGGTAGCATAAAGATAGACGAGCTGTCCGTTCTTGTCGGTCTGATTGTCCTTGATGAGGTTCTTGTATTCCTCAAAGCTGAAGTACTTGCCGTCGGTATCCTCCATCAGGGCAAAGTCCTTGGCTCTATCATAGAAGGTCTCCGGCTCTGACAGCATTCCATAGTTGATGAACAGTTTCAGGTCATCCCACTTCTTCTCGAAGTCCTTGCGGTCGGTCTTGAAGATGCTTTGCAGTCTATCTGCAACTTTCTTCTCAATGTAAATGGAAATCTTCTTGACGTTGGAATCTGCTTGCAAATAGCTACGGCTGACATTCAGTGGAATATCTGGTGAGTCGATGACGCCGTGCAGAAGTGTCAGGAACTCCGGCACAATGCCCTCTACATGGTCAGTTACGAACACCTGATTAGAATAAAGTTGTATCTTATTGCGCTGCAAGTCGATGTTGTTCTTTATCTTTGGGAAGTAGAGAATACCCGTCAGATGGAATGGATAATCGACGTTGAGGTGAATCCAGAACAGCGGGTCGTCGTTCATTGGGAACAACGTATGATAGAACTTCTTGTAGTCTTCGTCCTTCAGCGTGCTCGGAGTCTTGGTCCACAACGGCTCTACATTATTAATAATGTTATCCTCTGCGGTCTCGACCTCCTTGCCATCCTTCCATTCAGTCTTCTTGCCGAAAGCAATTGGCACCGGCATAAACTTGCAGTACTTGTTGAGAAGCTCCTCTATGCGGGCTTTCTTTAGGAATTCCTTGCAATCGTCGGCTATGTACAATATAATATCTGAACCGCGGTCAGCCTTCTCAGCTTCGTCAATGGTAAACTGAGGAGTTCCGTCGCACGACCATTTCACGGCCTTAGAATCTTCCTTGTAACTCTTAGTGACAATCTCAACTTTCTTAGAAACCATGAACGAAGAGTAGAAACCAAGACCGAAGTGACCGATGATGGCATCAGCCTTATCCTTATATTTGTCCAGGAAGTCTGTGACTCCCGAGAATGCTATCTGGTTGATATACTTGTCGATTTCCTCTGCCGTCATACCGATGCCACGGTCGCTGATTGTCAACGTGCCTGCCTTTTCGTCAAGACTGACATGCACTGTCAGGTCTCCAGCATCGCCCTTGAAGTCGCCCTGACGAATTAAGGTCTTCAACTTCTGCGTTGCGTCAACAGCATTGCTGACCATCTCGCGGAGAAAAATCTCGTGGTCAGAATAAAGAAACTTCTTGATGACAGGGAAAATATTCTCTGTCGTAACACCTATATTTCCTTTTTGCATAGTATATATTTTTATTTTTGTTTTTTATTTATTTTGCTTTAATCGTCTGAAAATAATGTTACAAAGAGTGTGCCAAAGCAGCTTTATACTTTGATTTTCTTCATAAATCGAAATAAGTTATAAAAAGTTCGGAAAATATTTGGTAGTGTCCAAAAAACATTATACCTTTGCACTCGCAATTCAGAAATAGGGTTACAAAATGGTTCCGTAGCTCAACTGAATAGAGCACTTGACTACGGATCAAGAGGTTTTGGGTTTGAATCCCAACGGAATCACGATTAGTTCTAATGAAGCTCTCCATCTTTGGAGAGCTTTTTTAGCTTTCAGATAGCTATTATCAAAGCTATTGCACTATTTATCACCATGTTATCATAGAGCCGTAAGGACAATATTGTTGAATTGTTCCATGGAAAAGGGTTATCATGTATTATCATGATTTATCATGATTTTGCATTTCATGTTACCAATTCATGTTACTGGTAACATGGCTCAGAAGCATAGAGTGAGTGAAGCTGCACGTGTGTTTGTGTTTAAGGTCGTTTTATTTGTCCGAATAAAACATTATTTATTGTTCTAAAATAAAAAAAGTGAAGGATTCTTTGGCAATTTAGAACATTATTTTTACCTTTGCAAACAGCGATAAAGAACACGATATTAGTCATTTCGCAAGTCTTACCAATTCGCAAAAACAATAACTAAAAAGCAAAAACAATTCTTACCGAATCTAAAAACCATAATATGAAAAAAAAATCTCATTCACATTGGTCTCTGCTGGTGTTGGGACTATGTTGCGCATTCACTTTGTCGGGCTGTAAGGACAGCGACTTCGACTTCGACAACATCGACACGCTGCTAGGACTCGGAGGCGAGGAACTGGCATTACCGGGCAACAACTCGACGAGGAATATCATGCTCGACGACTTCCTCGAACTCAACAACAGCGACTTCGTCCACATTGCCGACAACGGCGACTACGAGTTGAACATCGATGACGACAATGTCCACACCGCCTCGGCAACTGTCGAGATGATACGCATCAACGACCCTTCGATAACTGAAGGTTCCATTCCTCTCGCTCCCGGCACTGGCTCCGGTCTGCTCACCATCTTCGACTACAGCAACCGCAGCGTCTCTGCCGACATCGTCGACTTGCAGGAGATGAGCACAAATGTCGTTATTGCGCTCAATATCAACATACCATCGACGGTGCGCCGTATTCAGAATATGGTCATCACAATGCCTGACTATCTGACACTTAACAATGCAACCATCGATGGCAACACTGTTCCAATAGCCGCTGGCAACAACATCCAACTGGGCTCCGTGCTAACCGGCAGTCACCGACTGAGCGTCAACGTCAGCAAGTTCACCGTTGGACAACCCGCCAACGACCTTGGCAGCGCTACCTTCGATGCTTCGGCCCACACCGTATCGATGAAGGGTCGTATCAGTGCCAATATTACTCTGACGCAGAGTGATTTCACGCCGGAAGGACTGAGTCAGGCCCTTGCCGGAAAGATAAGCTATATTCGCAGTGAGTGCTCGTTAACCGAACTGGTAGCTAACAGTGCACGTGGGCGGTTCTCATCGGCAATGGACTTCGGCAACCTTGGTGAGGTTTCGTTGAACAATGTACCTAACTTCTTGACGGACAACGACGTCAATATGGAACTTTACGACCCGCATATCGACTTGCGTGTCAGCAACAATGCACCGATGGGCGGTCTCGTCAGTGGAACGCTGAAATCACTCGATGCATCGGGCAATGTCATGGCATCGGTTGCTGTACCGCAGTTCACTCTGCTTCCGGGCACAAGTGTTGTCCGTCTGTGCAAGCAGAACAATGCTTATGGCAGCGACACGGTGGCAGTTGTCGTGCCAACGCTTACCGACTTGATAACGAAGATTCCGTCTCGCATAGAGTTCACCGACATTCATGCACAGTGTGACCCTAGCCAGACGGCAACCATCGACCTCGGCAGGGACTACAACGTCGATGTGCGCTACGGCTTCAATTGTCCTCTGCAATTCGACGACGATGCGACAATCGTCTACATCGACTCCATGGACGGTTGGAACGATGGAGTCAAGGACCTGATGTTCCGTGAGGTCGACGGACAAGTCGACGGTTACCTTCAGGTGCAGGCCGACATCGAGAATACCATACCTATGTATCTTACTGTTACTGCCAATGCCATGGACATCGACGGCAACGACATCAGCCAGAACGACATGCAGGTGACTGTCGACAAGACCATTGCGGCTTCTGCCGATGGTGTCACACCAGCAACTACGACGGTGACGATACGAATGCAGCCTATGAACAATCAGGTGTTCAAACGGCTCGACGGACTGCGTCTCCACCTCACGGGCTCGGCAAAGGATGCTGATGGTGTCAACGCCGTTACGGGTAAGACTCTCAATGCCTACAAACAAGGTTTGAAGGCAACGTCAATACGCGGGACTAAGCATGGTAAGGTGGTCTTCGACGCAAACTAATCATCAACTAAAAACCAGGAAAAGATTATGAAAGCAAAACAAATTAGAGGTCTGTTGGTGATTGCGCTATCTGCCGTCACTACAGTTGCGGTGGCTCAAGCCCCCAATTCATCATACTTCACAGAAGGATTTGTCTATCGTCATGATATGAACCCGGCGTTCGGCAACGAGCAGAACTACATTGCCATACCTGCCATCGGTAGTATCAATGCCAAGACAATGGGTAATTTCGGCTACGAGGATGTCGTCCGTGATAACCCGTTGTACCCGTCGCAGAGCAGTAAAAAGAAGACAACATTCCTGAATCCTTACATCGACGACCCTTTGAGTGGTTTCAACAGCGGATGGAATAGGGTAGGGGCACAGGCTGACATCGCTGTCCTTTCCGCTGGCTTCAAGGCTTTTGGCGGATATAATACAGTCGAGATAAACTCGCGTACTACTGTCAATGTCAAGCTGCCATACGAGGTGCTTGAGTTTGCCACGAACATGGGTAACGACAACTATGACATTGGTGATATCTATGCCAATGGTCAGAGCTTTGTAGAGTTGAACTTCGGTCATAGTCATAATATAGGCAAGAACTGGCGCGTAGGAGCCAAGTTGAAGTTCCTCTTCGGTATTGCCGATGCTGATGTGCAGATGAAAGATGCCAAGGCTTACCTCACCGGCGACACATGGACTATCAATGCTGACGCTCAGGCACATATGTCGATGAAAGGCTTTAAGTATAAGTCAAAGCAGAAGGAATATAAGACTGAGTCGCGTGGCACGTACGACCACATCGATGATGTTGATGTCGACGGTGGCGGTATTGGTGGTTTCGGTATGGCTGTTGACCTCGGTGCTGTCTACACAATGGAGAACTGGCAGTTTAGTGCCGCCCTCATGGACCTCGGCTTCATCAGTTGGAGTAACGATATGTATGCCACGAACCGTGAGAAAACGTTCACCTTCGACGGATTCCACGACATCGGCGTACACAGAGACGAGAACCCTATCGACGACCCTGGCAAGAGCTACGGCGACCAGTTGAGCGACTTCTACAACCTGCAGGACCAGGGCGACCAGGACAGCCGTACTACTGGTATCGGTGCACGCATGAACTTCGGAGTCAGCTACACGTTGCCGAAGTACGATAAGCTGTCGTTCGGACTGCTCAGCGCAACCCGTTTCCTGGGCAAACACTCGTGGACGGAAGGTCGTCTGAGTGCCAACTGGGCACCGTTGAAGTGGCTTGATGGCAATGTGAACGTCGCTGTTAACACGTACACAGCAAGTTTCGGTTGGCTTGTCAACGTTCACCCGAAAGGCTTCAACTTCTTCGTCGGCATGGACCATCTTATCGGCAAGGTCAGCAACGAGATGATTCCACTTAGTTCAAATGCTGCGCTTAGCCTTGGCTTCAACGTTCTGTTTTGATGCAGTGAGGCAACGCTAATCGTGGGAAAATAAATAAAGGCTTATAAGTGCTTGCCGTACAGAAGATCTGCACAATAGATTGATACGAACACCTGTCCGGATTTGTATCGTAATATGTATTTTATATATTGTTATTTTCCAAGAACAGGTAAGTAGTTAACAAGGAACAGATGATAAATTGAACAACCTAAACAAAGAAAGCGGGATGTAGCCTATTTCGGATTACATCCCGCTTATTATATTGCCTTGCTACAGTGGAGAAATGGAAATTTTGTAGGTGCAACGATATCCGTATAGTCACTAAAAAACTAACCAATATCCAATAATCAACAACCGTTTATGTTGGAAATGACAAATTTTCAGTATCTTTGTCGGCATGAAACGGATGATAGGAATTATTTGCGTATGCTTGCTTGCCGTCGTTATATGTTGGGCACAGGCTGGTAAGACGATATTCTTGGGTGAGCAGGACGGGCTCTCCCATCGCCATATCTCGCAAATCCGTCAGGACAAGGACGGCTTTATCTGGATTTCCACATGGAACGGACTCGACCGTTTTGACGGCAGAGAGTTCGTTACTTTCAAGTCGCGGCCGGGCGATGGCGTCGATATGCCTAGCGACCGTTTCCGCAATATAGCCATTGACGACCATAATCCTAATGTCATCAACTGCCGTGTTGATGACAACTGGTTTCATTTTTCATTGCTTAACGGTGCTTTCACACCAGCCACTCCAGCCGAGAATCGCATTTATATGACGCATCCCGGATATGGCAATGGCAAGTTTGAGAACAATAGTGATACGACACGTTTCACCCTTCTCGACCATCAAGGCATTGTATGGAACGTATTAAACAATGGTATTAGTATGACCATTCCAGGATCATCGCCTATAAGCGTTGAATCGATGAACAATCCAGCTGAGGTGAAATGTGTTTCTGCTGATTCCCTTGGACGGATATGGGTTGCGTCAAAGGAAGACAAAACGGTGAGAATTATCGATCACGGCACTACTTACTACCTTGCTCCCGATGGAACGCTCCATTCAACTCCCGTTTCATTCGGCGTAGCTGTCTACTGCATATACCAAAGTCCGCAAAGTAAATGGAATGTCTGGCTTGGAACTAAACCTGATTGAATATTCTATCTCGAGAAGAAAGGGCCACGTTATATTGTCACCCATCTGAGCAAGGATAATGGCGGAATACCTGCCAATGAGGTCTACGATATTACCCTCGACCACTATAACCGGCAGGTATGGAAACAAAGGGATTTGCTGTTCGACGTGGCATAATCGGACTAATGCCAAGTGTCCTATTCCACAAACGACTATGATGTGCACACACATTCCTTATATATGTCATAGCATGGAGCCAAGAAACCATAACAGTGTCAGCAACGCCAAAGTACTTAGCAATCTGGCGTTTGCATCTGCCACTATTCAGATTGCTATACAAAATAGACATCGTGCCGAATGTCGTAATCTCAAGCATTATCCAACTTGGAGGGAAGTGGTTGGTATATTTGGACTTGAAAGCCTTGATGAACTCCTCATCACTCCTTCCAAGTTC
>OMVI01000054.1 GCA_900314455.1 uncultured Prevotella sp.
TATATTTTCAGCATCGTCATTGATCACATCTATAGCAAATAAGCCATGATAAAAAGACCGACGGCTGCATCAAGCCACAGTTCTTGCGGACCATGACAGAAAATGAGACCGTAACGGCCAATGTCATTTGGCTTCATTGTTTAAAAGAAAAAACAAAAAATAATTGACAAGTAGCAGATTTGTCAAGAAATAATTGTAATTTTGCGCCAGTATGTTTAAATTTGAACAACAAAACGACACTACGTTAATGAAGAAGAAATATACGGCTCCGGAGATATTGGTGGCGATAACTAAAATAGAAGGCAATATGTTGGGTGCACTTTCCAATCACGAAGAAATGGGCGATGAAGGTCAGTTGGGCAAAGGCAACGTCTTTATATATGATGAGGATTTGCCTAAAGCCAAGAATCTCTGGGATGAAGAAAAGTAGAATAGTGCACCTCGCGTATCGATTGGCATGCTTACAACTGCAATAATCAAACAAAAACGATAATGTGATGTGGTATATTGGAACAAAGTACATATACTACGACGACAGACTTGAATAGACTTGGATAGACGGGATAGACTTGGATAGGAAGAGGGATGTTAGATGGATGGGGATGGAGAGAGAAGGATTTTGCATGGAAGGATGGATTAACGTGGTATGAAGAAGCGATATGAATGGGAAGAGGATATCTTCAGGAAAGGCTACAACGAAATTGCGAACGGCAAATGGCGGAATGACGGTCGCAGATGTCGTAGCACTGGCTATATGCATCGTGGTATTAGTTATGACAATTGCCATGCTGGTGGGATGCAGCAAGGAAAAGAGCACGAGGAGTGTGTATTACTGGCGAACAACACTTAGTCTCGACTCAACGGAGCGCGCATTTATTGAAGAGAATGGCGTTTCGAAGATATACTGCCGATACTTCGATGTCGTGATGGACAACAACGGAGAACCAATGCCGAATGCTACAATTTCCTTTGAGGACACCTTTCCACATAACACAAAAGTCGTTCCTGTGGTGTATATCCTCAACGACTGCATGAAAGATGCGCATGACGGACTTGCGAAGATGATATTCGAACGCATCAGAAAAATGAACGACACGAACGAAATACACGGCACCAAGGAGATACAGATTGACTGCGACTGGAGCCAAAGCACTAAGAAGAACTTCTTTACCTTCATGAGTGACCTGCAACGTTTGTGCCACAGCAACGAGATGCGGCTTTCGGCAACCATAAGGCTCCACCAGTTGGGTCAGCCGGCACCACCGTGCGACCGCGGCGTACTCATGATGTACAACACCGGAGACGTGACTAAGTTGTCAGTCTGCAAGCCCATCCTCGACATCCACGACGTTCAGCCTTACATGAGATACCTGAAGAGCTACGACCTGAGCCTATCGACAGCATATCCGCTGTTCTCCTGGCGCGTGCTGTTCCGTGGAGACAAGTACGTTGGCATAATGCATGGCGACGACGACCTACCCGTTTTGCCGGGAGACAGCATCGCCGAAAGGCAGCCAACATCCGAAGACATCCTTCAGACACAACGAGCCGTCGATAAAGTGCGCCCCGATGCCAACAATGAAATTATACTCTATGACCTCAGCAGAGAAAACATAAAACGCTTTAAACGTCTTGACTATGAAAACTTTTACAAAGAGCATTAGTGCAATCATCCTTGCCTTGCTTCCTTTCTTGGGAGCAAAAGCATGCATATCTGAAGCTCCGACGCACAACAGATACCTGTTTTCGGTCTTCAACCGCTCGCTCATGAGCAACCGCTTCGCACAAGCCGCCGACAATGTCTGGCAGCGATACCTTGGCAACGAATATGCAGCATACACATGGAGCCGCAATGAGATAATGAAGAAAGCCCGCCGCAACAAGGACACGGAGCTAATTGTCTACTGCACCAGGCTCAACTCCTACCTTGACACGCAGCTCGACTACAACTCATGGGACTATCCGACGAGAGCACAAATAGCCAAACGTCACGCCACGCTCATCAGGCTCATGCAAGCCGCCAAGGCATACCGTGGCAAGCGGTTCCGCAACCAGTACGCACTCATGCGCATGCGTACCCTTTTCGAGTTGAAACGTTATCCCGAAGCAATTGCCTACTGGCAGACCACTGGCAAGCACCTGCAGAAGAACGTTTACTACGACATGATGCGCAACCTGTATGCCGGCTGCCTGTGGCGGACAGGCAAACACCGCCAAGCCATCGACATTTACGCTGAGCAGGAAGACTATGCCAGTCTGAAATACTGTGTCCGCGGTTATCGTAACGTAGACGGAATACAGAAAGTCTACGCTACAAATCCCAACTCCCCTACCCTCACCTATCTCGTCCAAGACTTCGTCAACAACGTTCAGGAAACAATGGACGAATACGAAACTGTAAACAACCAGACCGTAACCAACACCAATGACATCGACGAATGGATGAAGACCATCGACGCAAAGAAAATCACCACCGCCGAAGCCGACCGTTTCATAGCCTTCGCCCGCAACGTCATCAGCGAGGGAAAGACCAACTGCCCGTGTCTGTGGCAAACCGCAATAGGATGCATCGAACATCAGAACGGGCGCTACGCAATTGCAAAGAAGGACCTCACCGCAGCTCTTACAATGAACGGAACCGAACGCATGAAGGACAACGCGCGCGCCATCTATGCAGTCAACTCCGTGTTCACAGAGCCACTTTCAGGAGACTACAGCAAATGGCTTACTGACGAAATGCGATGGCTCGACGTCAAATCGGCCGAGGACAGGGTAAGTACCATTTATTACGACTGCGACCACTATCGTGACGTCGAAGAGCGGATGGTGTTCAACGGTATTGTTCCCAAGATGCTGAAAGAAGGCAGAACAAACGCAGCCTGCGTCCTACTGAACATGATGAACGAAACCGACCCCATCTTTGAAGTGCCAAAGTACAGGGCGCAGGCTCTCAGCAAGCCAAACAACTATGACGATAATCCCGACTACAGAACATTCTACTTTGATGCCATCGACACCCTGCCGCTCGACAAACTCATAGACTATGCCGACTATCTGCGCACCGAGCCGTCCGACTCGCTCGAGAACTACGCCTGGCATCGTGCCTACCGCGACCCTGATTTCTATAATGACATCATCGGAACGCGTCTCCTCGCCAAGGCAGAATTTGCGAAAGCTATTCCATATCTTGAAAAAGTCAGCCTCCGTTTCCTCAACGCCCAGAACATAGCACCTTACGCCTACTACCGCGATTACAACGTTGAGCGATGGATGGGGAAACAGAAGATGAACTGGGACGGCTTGCATGTCAACATCAAAGCAAACAAGAAGTTGCAGTATTGCCGTGACATGGAACGGCTATTGGCCGAATACAACATGACGCCGGATGGCGAAGAGCGCCGTGCAAAGGCTTATCGACTTGCCACGATGTGGTATCAGGGAAGCTGCGAGGGCGACTGCTGGTGGCTTAAACGCTACAGCGTGAGCGTCGTAGAGGACAGTGCGCAAACGGGAACGGCAGACTTCATCGGCAAGGCTATAAAGCTGCTGAACGAAAGCAAGTTGAGCGACGACTTCGAATTGCAAGAGAAGAGCCTTTATGCACTTGCGTACATCCGTGGCGGAGAGCCGTGGTACTACACCGGTTGGGACAATATCACAGGCGATTACTACGACATTAGCAATCTGAAAGTCATGCCGCAGTCACGGCAGTACCGTGCGATGGCAGCATTGTTGGAATTCCGCAATGACAACATGTACCGTGTCGACGATTTCGTTTCACGCTGCGACATCCTCAAAGTGTTCGAAAGAAACAGGCAATAAGGTTTTCGACATAATGACATAAAGACAGATTTTCCTGCATTGCCGGTATACCATTGCCTGCTGAGCAATGACATTTTTATTTGCCCTTTCAGGGCAAGCGGGCACCCACAAGGGGCGTCCCGGCAGTAGATGAGGCGTTGTCTTATGGTGTAAACATTTACAAGTCAATTCAACACCCCTCCCATTCGGGAGGGCTTGGATAGGCCTCTTGTATATCAGGAGATTAGGTTTCGCTTTGGTTTTTAATTTATTTTTGTTTGATTTTTAATTTATTTTTCATCCATTTTTAATTTATTTTTCTCACAAAAATAAATTAAAAATCAAGACGGGAGCTGACCTTTGGTAATGCAATAGGTCAACCATGGCATCACGAAAGGGAAACAGAGACAGTTTGAAAGGTGGAGAATGGGATTACTGGTGGGCCTCAAGGAACTTGCGGACATCATCCTGCAGGCGCTTGAAGGGCTCCGAACGACGGTAGCCGGTGGTACGGCGGAGCATCGGAACGATGTCCTCGGTGCTGTGGCTGTAGCTCGCCAGCTCGTTGTGACGCTGAGTACTGTGGACAGCGTTGCGGTTTATCTCCCGCTGACGCTCACGTATCAGCACGTCGCAGACCTTCTTCAGCACCGGAACGACAACATTGTCGAAGAGGTGATGCCCCTGTATAAATAAGTATGTGGTCTGCGGAGTGACACCAAGGGTACGCAGCTCATCCTTCAGCTTCAGCCAACTCTCCTTCGCCTTCGGGTTCTCACGTTGCAGTTGCATCACCTTCCGTCCAACCTTATGCCGTACATTGGAAATGCAACGGTACGGGTCGCTGAGGTTGAAGTTGCCCGGCTCAATGACACGGTTGAAGTCTGAGATTGTAAACTTACCATAATGGTTCTGCCGATAGAACCAAATATTCCACACGAAGAGCGGGAAAATCGCCTCGCTATATTGCTTTAGATATTCCTCGAAGTTGAATATGGCATGGTCGTTGAGCGTCACCGCCACCGAGACATCATGCAGCCCCGGAGCGTAACACTGATAGTTTTCGATGGCATAGACATAGGTATGAAAGACAAACGGGTTCTCGTTGATTTCCTTCGACACCGCAGTGACGCCCTGCAGGAGATAGTCGTAGTCGGCATCGACGCACGCTATCATGCTGTCGCCTACCTTTTGCTTCAGCAGACTCATAAGCGCACTCTTCTTACCCTTCGTCAGATGCTGGCGCGAAGGAAGCATAACCTCGAAGCAGACCTTGTCGTCCTCGAAGTCGCTGAGCACCGTGCGCCAGAAAAAAATATCGTCGTAAGCCTCAACGTAAGCAACAATCTTGCGCCGAGCATGCTTTCCGTTGAGCCGATTGGCAGCACTTACGTACTCTGAAGTTATATTGTCTTTCAGTCTGTGCATATAATTGGAATTGGCAGGAATGCAATGTTACTTGTCCGTTATCTCACTTACCTCCGTCACTTTGTCAACCCATCCGTTCATGATGACGGCAGGACTGTGTGTGGTAAGTATAATCTGCACATTCGGGTTGAGTTCAAGAATGAGGTCGATGAGACGCTTCTGCCAGTCGACATGCAGACTGACCTCCGGCTCATCCATAAAGAGCACGTAGTTCTTGTTGTCCTCCACAAGCACCGTCAGCAAAATGGCTAGAATCTGTTTCTCGCCGCTTGAGAGCTGGTAAGGCTCCAGTGTCTCACCAATCTGCGAGAACTTAATCTCATTCTCCGTGCGTATGATTTTCTTTCCGGTGTATGTGAAGAGGTCGTCCATGATGTCCTGGAACTTCTTCTTTGGCTCCGAAATCTTCTGCGCCTTCTCTGCGGCACCGGGAGCACCGCTTTGCAGCACTTCTATTATGCGGTTGCCGATGTTCACCTGGTAGTCGAGATACTTGCGCTGGAGCTTGTACAGTTGCCAGTCGAGTTCCGTAGCGAGCGATATGTCGAGTTTGTTTATGGCGTCGGTGTCGATGAGCGGGCGGTCAAAAGAGCGTATCATATCGAAGCGAATGCGGTTGGCATCAGCCGGTGAGACTATCAAGTGCACGCCCTTAAGCGCATGACTGGATATGTCGCCGTTCTTGTTTATGCTCTTGACGACCTTGTTCAGTATCGTACTCTTTCCCTCACCGTTTATTCCGCTTAGTATGTTCACCTGGCGGTCGAGGTCCCATTTGATGTGCTTACGGCCACTCCAAAGGGAGTCTATCTCTATCTGCACAATATAGTCGGCGTATTTCTGCATAGTATTTGAGTTTGTTTAGACATTGCAAACTTACGAAATTATTCTGAAAACCGACAAATATTTTCTCGGTTTTTTTGACGTAATGAAATATCGGTAAGGATAAGCGAGGTAAAGAACAATGAGCTTGTAAAATGAATTAAATGAATAACACACCTGAATTTCGCATTATGCGTTTCGCATCTTGCGATATTTTGGAAATGCCAAAAACCAGTATAATAAGTATAGAGATAGACATTGTTATACCACGAACGTGGTATGCAAAATGGTTATTATGTGGTATTTCGGGAACGGAAAAATCGCCGTACCTTTGCATCATCAAACAAAAGAAACAGAAAACAGAGTATTAATATCAATATATGTATTAACAACCGTCGAGCCGGCGCCCTCGCATTAAGGCCACACCGGTAAGACACAAAACATCAAAATTATGGCAAACGAAAATCAGAAAAAGTACCACTTCGAAACACTTCAGCTCCACGTAGGTCAGGAGCAGGCTGACCCGGCAACCGACTCACGTGCAGTGCCAATATATCAGACTACGTCTTACGTCTTCCACAATGCCAAGCATGCAAGTGACCGTTTCCTTCTTAAAGACCCAGGAAACATCTACGGACGTCTGACGAATTCCACTCAGGGAGTTTTCGAGGAACGTGTAGCCGCCCTAGAAGGAGGAGTTGGCGGACTGGCAGTAGCATCCGGCGCCGCAGCCGTTACCTACGCCATCACCAATCTGGCTTTTGCCGGCGACCATGTGGTTGCAACTGAGACCATCTACGGTGGTACTTACAACCTGCTGAAGCACACGCTGAGCAAGTATGGCATCGACTCTACGTTCGTCAACCCTGACGACTACGATGCTCTTGAGGCTGCCATCAAGCCGAACACAAAGCTCGTATTCATTGAGACACTTGGCAATCCAAACTCGAACATCTCTGATATTGAGCGCTCGGCAGCAATCGCCCACAAGCACGGAATTCCATTGGTAATCGATAATACATTTGGTACACCGTATCTGATTCGCCCAATTGAGCACGGAGCCGACATAGTTGTACACTCTGCAACAAAGTTCATCGGCGGTCACGGTAGCTCCCTCGGTGGTGTAATCGTCGACGGAGGAACATTCGATTACTTCCAGAACGACAAGTTCCCGGGCTTCACACAGCCGGACCCATCATACCACGGACTTGTATTCGGCAAGCTTCCGGCTCCGTTCGCAACACGTGTTCGCGCTCTGTTGCTGCGTGACGAGGGTGCAACAATCTCTCCGTTCAACGCATGGATTCTGCTTCAGGGACTTGAGACACTGTCGCTGCGTGTAGAGCGTCACGTCTTCAACACGCTGAAGGTCATCGATTACCTTAAGACTCAGCCACAGGTGAAGAAGATTAACCACCCGTCGCTGCCGGAGCATCCTAACCATGACCTCTACGAGCGTTACTTCCCGAACGGCGGAGGCAGTATCTTCACCTTCGAGATTGACGGCTCACAGCAGAAGGCATGGGACTTCATCGACCATCTGAAGATATTCTCCGATTTAGCCAACGTTGCCGACGTGAAGTCACTGGTTGTTCACCCGAAGAGCACAACACACTCTGAGCTTAGCGACGAGGAGGCATCTGAGCAGGGCATCTTCGACGGAACAATCCGCCTGAGCATTGGTACAGAGTATTATCAGGACCTCATTGACGACCTCGACCAGGCATTCGAGGCTGTCAAGGGAGAGAAGTAAACGCTCTCTCCAAGCCCCTCAGAAAGCAGGGGAATGTCTAATCCTGATTATTAAATTGTAGAATTCTGATAACATTATTATATTAGTAGAAAGTTCACATAAAGTTTAATATTATAAAAAGGCGACCCTCTCCGCCAGAAGTCACTTAGACATCCTCCCCCTTTCGGGGAGGCTTGGAGAGGACAACATTATGACAAAGATAGCAAAAAGAATTACCGACTTAATCGGAAACACCCCACTAGTAGAACTTGAGAAGTATTCTAAATCACGCGGTCTCGACAAGCCTGTCATCGCAAAGGTCGAGTATTTCAACCCGGGCGGCAGTGTGAAGGACCGTATCGCACTTGCAATGATTGAGGCAGCCGAGAAGGACGGCACTCTGAAACCAGGTGCAACAATCATTGAGCCGACAAGTGGCAACACCGGTGTAGGCCTTGCGCTTGTCTCAGCCGTAAAGGGATACAAGCTCATACTTACCATGCCGGAGACGATGAGCATTGAGCGCCGCAACCTGGTGAAGGCTTACGGTGCCACGGTAAAGCTCACCAGCGGCAAGGACGGTATGCCCGGAGCTATCAAAGAAGCCGAAGAGCTGAAGAAGACAATACCTGACTCAGTCATTCTGGAGCAGTTTGAGAATCCTGCAAACCCACAGAAGCACTACGAGACAACAGGTCCTGAGATTTGGAACGATACCGACGGCAAGGTCGACATCTTCGTTGCCGGAGTCGGAACGGGCGGTACCATCAGCGGTGTAGCAAAGTATCTAAAGGAAAAGAACCCTGATGTGAAGATTATCGCCGTAGAGCCTGCAACGTCACCGGTACTGCGCGGTGGCAATAGCGGTCCTCACAAGATACAGGGTATCGGTGCCGGCTTCGTACCAAAGACTTACGACGCAAGCCTCATCGACGAAGTATTCGACGTTGAGAACGACCAGGCAATCCTCGCAGGACGCCAGATCGCTCAGCAGGACGGACTGCTCGTAGGTATCTCTTCGGGTGCAGCAGCATTTGCAGCAACGGAGATTGCAAAGCGCCCGGAGAACAAAGGCAAGAACATCGTAGCACTTATGCCTGACACAGGTGAGCGCTATCTGTCAACTGTTCTGTACGCCTTCGAGGAGTATCCTCTATAAAAATTTAGCCATTTTATCATATTGCACAATGTTCGACATGAGGCACTGTTCCCGAATCTTGGGGCAGTGCCTTTTTCGTTTTAACATAATTCAACGGGGTTTATTTGGTTATTACAAGAAAAGAAAATACTTTTGCAGTGACAACAATTATTTGGACAATCATTTGTCCCTAACTTAGAAAGTTACAACAATAACTCAACCAACTTAAAACTTAAATACTATGGACGTAGAAAAAATCATGTCGGCATTGGAGCAAAAGCACCCTGGCGAGCAAGAATTCCTGCAAGCCGTACGCGAAGTGTTGCTCTCTGTAAAAGATGTCTACAACGAACACCCAGAATTCGAAAAAGCTAAAATCATTGAAAGACTTGTGGAGCCGGAGCGGATTATCACGTTCCGTGTGCCATGGGTTGACGACAAAGGTGAGGTTCAGGTAAATCTTGGATACCGCGTGCAGTTCAATTCTGCCATTGGCCCATACAAAGGCGGACTGCGTTTCCATGCTTCCGTGAACCTGTCTATACTTAAATTCCTCGGATTTGAGCAGACTTTCAAGAACGCTCTCACGACGTTGCCAATGGGCGGCGGCAAGGGCGGCTCTGACTTCTCTCCTCGCGGAAAGAGCAACGCTGAGATTATGCGCTTCTGCCAGAGCTTCATGCAGGAGCTGTTCAAATACGTTGGACCTGACATGGATATTCCTGCCGGCGACATAGGCGTTGGCGGACGCGAGATAGGATATCTCTTCGGAGAGTACAAACGTCTTACCAGCATGTTCCAGGGAGCAACCCTGACGGGCAAGGGACTGGAGTACGGCGGTAGCATTCTGCGTCCTGAGGCTACAGGATACGGCGCTCTGTACTTCGTTCATCACATGCTCGACACTCGTGGCATCGACATCAACGGCAAGACAATTGCCCTCAGCGGTTTCGGTAACGTAGCCTGGGGTGCCGTGAAGAAGGCCACACAGCTCGGAGCGAAGGTCATTACTATCAGCGGACCTGACGGTTACATCTACGACCCGGACGGTGTCAGCGGCGAGAAGATTGACTATCTGCTTGAGCTTCGTGCCAGCGGAAATGATGTCTGCGCACCTTACGCTGAAGAATTCCCAGGCTCTACGTTCTTCGAAGGTAAGAAGCCGTGGGAGCAGAAGGCTGATATCTACTTGACATGCGCAACACAGAACGAGCTCAACGGTGACGATGCGGACAAGATTTTGGCTAATCATCCGGTCTGTGTAGCTGAGGTCAGCAACATGGGATGTACTGCTGAAGCTGTTGAGAAGTTCGTCAAGGCACGCCAGCTGTTTGCACCAGGCAAGGCTGTCAATGCCGGAGGCGTTGCTACCAGCGGTCTCGAGATGTCGCAGAACATCATGCGGCTGCACTGGAGCGCTGAGGAAGTGGACGAGCGTCTGCACTACATCATGCAGTCAATCCACGAGCAATGCGTCAAGTACGGCACACAACCCGATGGCTACATCGACTATGTGCGCGGCGCAAACGTTGCCGGCTTCATGAAGGTTGCCAAGGCAATGCTGGCGCAAGGGATTGTTTAAACGATTTATGAGAAAACTATTATATGTAACAATAGCGATATTGTCAATGATAAGCCTTACCGTCTGTGCGCAGAATATACACATGGACGGCAAGGCTTCGTACTACCACAACAGCCTGCACGGAAGGAAAATGGCGAACGGACAGCGGTATAACCGCGACAGTCTGACGTGTGCCCACCGCACGCTTCCTTTCGGAACGAGGCTGCTTGTAACAAATCCGGCAAACGGAAGGCAAGTTGTCGTCAAGGTCACTGACCGTGGACCGTTTGTCCGCAGTCGTGTCATCGACTTGTCATACGCCGCCGCCACGCAGCTCGGAACGTTACGGAGCGGTGTCGCAATGGTACAGATTGAGGTTTTGCCGAAGGACAACGGTGCGCCTTACAGCCGTGGACAGGGTCTCGACCTGCCAAAGGTGGAGTACGGTGCAGCGGGTGTTTGCTATGAGTATATGCCCGAATGGGAGAAGCCGAAGCCTGTGGCTAAGAAGCGGGTGGCACGCAAGGTGAACACCAATAACAAGAAGAACAAGGGCAATGCGACACAGCCAAGACAGCAACGACAGCAGAATCGCCAGCCACAGAGACAACAGCAACAACAGCAAAGGCAGAGTGGCAGTGCATGGCGCAACTTCTTCGACAAGGTGAAGAACGGTGTCGGCGACTTGTTCGATTAATATAATGGTGAATGGCAATGAAGAAATTACTCCTCATTATATCTTTGGCTGTAATGGCATTGACGGCTAGCGCACAGTCGACTGACGGTTACTTCGTCGGCAAAAACTTCGTTTCCTACAACGACTCGTTGCTCAGTGGTGCCGATGCAGGTACATTCACGGTTCTCGGACATGGCTATGCCAAGGACAACAACCACGTTTACTTAAACGGAAAGATACTCAACTATGCTGACCCTGCTACTTTCTCACTCTCCGACAAGGCTGCTGTGGCATCAGAAGTAAAGCCCGACGGCGACGCGAAGCAGAGCGTTAATCAAGCCAACTATGCTGACGATGGCGACAAGCCGTCAGTTCTTGACATCATCCTTGGCACTGACGAGGGCACCAACCTCTACTCGGTAAGTGGCGGAACGGTATCTTACAATGGCAAGACGGTGAAAAAAGCCGATGCTGTAACATTCAAGTACATTGGCGGGGAGTATGGTGCCGACAAGCACCATGCGTATTACAAAGGCCGGATATTAGGCGATGCGTGGGGCGTTGGGCAGTTCCAATACAAGGGAAACGGCTATGCCACGGACGGAGTCCACTGGTATTGCAACGGCAAACCAGTTGATCGCGATTAAAAAAGACTGAAGAAATGGAACACGACAGACGCTGGCTGTACATGTGGAAGAAGTATATGGACTTCCTTTTCTGCAACAAGCGAAGGCCATCGAAGTATATTCCGGAGGACAAGCCGCTTGTGAATTGGCTGAAATACAACCGCAAGCTATTGAACAAAGGAGAGTTGCCGGACTACCGCAAGGCAAAACTTGACGAGCTGTTGGCGGAGGCTAAGAAGTTCCAACGTGTCAATCAGCATTCGTATTTGAACTCAGAAACAGTACAACAATAAAAGAAACAGATAAGGCGCGACAAAGAGCAACCTACTCTTGCCGCGCCTTTTAGTTTTCCAAAAATACAATTCTCATTACTTACGGGTCCGAATGTCGAACTCCGTTACCTTACTAATACTCTTTTTACCTTGAAGTACTGCGAGCGCAAACTTGGCATTGCCGTCGCCAAGACGATTGTCCGCCTTGATGAACGCTGTGTAAGTGATGCCGCGACCTGGTGCCAGGCTCTCGACAATGATGCTCGGTGTGATACTTATATGTCTGTTGCCCGATGTCTCAATGACCGATGGTATGACGTTGTAGAGCGGCTGTGAGCCACGGTTGTATATCTCGAACGTCACCTTAGCGTTCTCATTGCGGCTCAGGAAGCCGTCCTTGTTGGCATCAACGAAGCGCGGATTGGCTATCTCTATGTTCGGAGTATAAAGCGCTCCTGCAGGTATCTCGTCGATATGCGATGTCGAACCAGGCACAACAGTTGTTGGCTGAGCAGCCGTGTAGTCGCCGGTGCTGTCCGAAGGGGTAATCGTTATGCGGTCATCACCTGAGTTCGTTGAGTCGAAACCACTCACCTGAGGGTCGACAGGCTGCGCGTTATCATCATTATAGTTATACGTCGAGCCGTCGTTGTAGTTATAATTGTTGTTGCGGTTGTGGTCGTAAGGATTATAACCGTTATCTTTATTCTGCTGAATACGGTCGTAATGGTCGTGCACACGCTGAGCGTCGGTTTGGTCAGCCTGCGCTCCTATTGCCGCGCCAACGGCTGCACCGCCTGCCATTCCGACAATTGTTCCGATATCAGAACCACGTGGACCACCTGCAATACCGCCAATAGCGGAACCGAGAATACTGCCGAAGTAAGCGCCAGTGCCGGCTCCATTGCCCGTCCATGTACCACAACTGCTAAGGAGCAGTGCGCCACTGACTAAATATATTAACCCTTTGTTCATTGTACTAAATCCTTTTTTGTCACGCTGCAAAATTAGTTAAACTTTTCATCATAGCAAGGATAATTTCCCTATTTTGTAGGGGAAAATCCCTATTGGGACAACTTACAAGACAAGGGGGGACAATAGTTGCGAAACCGGCAGTCGTTTAGTCCTGTCTTACAAACACTTTTATGTCTTTCGGCTTATAGCCCCAAAGACCGTAAACGAGGCATGCAAGCTCGCAGACTATGCAGATTATTGGTGTCCGCTAAATAGATATATAACGACTTATGGAATCCCTTTGGCACGTCCATCACTAACTACCGTCGAGCCATCTCAGTACGATATGGGTCACAAGGCAGCCGAACTAATCCTTGAAATCATAAAGAGCCGTGGCGATTCTAGCTATACGCCACCGGAGAAAGTCCTGGTCAATGCCGAGATAATCTATCGCGAGTCGACCAACGGCTATACAGAACGGTTTCCCCACTTATCCAATTCCGACACCCTCAAGCCAATTTACAAACTGCAAACAACATAAAAACGCCGCTGTCCGAATACCGGGCAGCGGCGTTCTATATGTTTATGTTGTCAGAGCTTACAACCTATTACGAGCTACTTTATAGTAATCTTCTTTCCACCGATGATATAAACACCACGGCCGAGGGACTTAACGTCAACCTCACGACCGATGAACTGACCACCGATTGTGTAGACATTACCATGAGCAATACCGTCGGATATTGCGCTGCCGCTTTGAGCATTGATGCCCTCAATGGTTGTGGCAATAGCCTCAGAGTAAAGCGTTGCGTCAACGACCTTGTCCTCAGCGCCTGCGGTAACAGTAGCAGTGCTGTCACTGTAGCCCGATGCTGCGAACGTGAACGTATAGACGCTGTTCTCAGAGAGGTTCTCAATGGTGTACTTACCCTCAGCGTCCGTGGTTGCAGTTGCGACTGCATTGCCATTCAGAGTTACTGTGACAGTAGCGCCAACGAGAACAACCGGCTCGTCATTCTCCTTGTTCGAGTAGCGCTGGATACCCTTGACAGTACCCGTTACGTTGCTCTTCACCTTCTCAGACAACAGCGTAGCATCGGCAACGAAGTTCGTATCCGGAGCCGTTACAGTCAGAACACTGTCGGTGTAACCCTCAGCTGAGAATGTCACTGTGTAAGCAGTGCCTTCCGTCAGACTGTCAACAGCGTATGTACCGTCGGCAGCTGTAGTAGCAGAAGCTACAGTAACGTTCTTGTCGTCGGCAACAGTAACCGTTGCACCAGCAAGCGGCTGAGCCTCATCGATTGTTCCACCAGCATGACGCTGTGCGCCCTTGACAGTTCCGGAGAGTCCAACTACGGTCGGAACAGGAGCTATCGTATCGTTGACAACGATAGAATCACCAGAGTCGAAAGTGACGTTCTTAACAGTATCAGTGATGTAACCTTCGGCAGAGAAGATTGCATTGTATGTCAAACCAGCCTTCGCTACGTCAACAGAATACTTACCCTGCGCGTCGGTCGTGCCACTATATTGAACGCCATTGCTGTCGAACAGTACGCTAGCATTAGCCACCGGCTGCTTTGTCTTCTTGTCGATAACAGTACCGCTCGCCGTCTTGCGGCTGACAATCGTCAAGTAGAGTACTGGCATAGCATCTTCACTGTCAAATTTAGTGCTAGAAAGAGAACCGTAGTCGGTAGCACGACCAAACGCGTAACCTTTCTTGTTACTGTCGACAACATAGCTTATCTTATTGTCAGACTGCCCTTTATGGTTACCATCAAATACCAAGAGGATATTTCCTCCTTCATAAACGAAGCCACCAGGGATATTAATACTCAGAACATCATGTACTTTTGAATATTCTGAATTGCCACCGTATGAAATGGTATCCTTACGCGAATCGAGCAGACGAGTCATAGAGGCAGTGTCGGCAAACAATGTGTCTACATTATCACTTGTCAGTTCGCTATTGGTGTTTGCAATGAAGAAATCAGCCGCCTCTTTACCGGCAGTAGCAGACCCAAGCGTACCACGATAAGCGATTCTCGTAATCACAGACCCCTTAGGAAGGTTAATCATGTCGGCAGTGTATATGTTTACACTCTGACTCAGTTTATACCAGTTGTTCCAAGGTGTAGCAGGATTATTCCGACTGCCAATTTCTGTAGAGTCGCCGACAGTCACCAAGCCACCGAATTTTTCCTCAGCGATAGTGATAGAGTCACCGGAAGTAGCAGTCTCATGACCGTTGTACTCAGCCTTGATGTAAGCCTGGAACTTGCCGGCAGCATGAGGGATGAACGGAAGAGTTATAGTAGTCTTGCCACCAACAGCAATTCCGCTCTTGTCCTTTGCCTCTGAGACTTCCTTACCGTCGACAAACAGCTTCACAGTGTAGTCGTCAGCGCCGATGGCGGTTGCTATATCGTTAGTCAGAGTTATAGAAGCAGAACACTGACTATTGACAGCGCCTGTAGCAGGAATGCTGTAATTTTCAACAAACAGACCGGTTGCAGTCTTCAAGACGATGTCTTGAGTGTACGAAGAGTCTACAGAAACGCTGTCGATGATATACGGCTCATAACCAGTAACATCAGTACGGAGCTCATACTTGAGGGAATTACGTATGATATTGATATTGTACTTGCCTTCAGCATCAGCCGTATCGCTGTACTCAATGTTATTGTTGGTCAGCTTAACGACAGCACCGGGAACAGGATTGCCTTCCGAATCCTTTACAGTTCCGCTCAGAATAATCGGGTCACGCTCAACTCCGAAGTAAACGACAGGAGTATACGTTGAGCTGTAAGAACCTGCCAGGAACGAGTCATAGCTATCATTACGACGGCCATAGGCATGTCCCTGCTCGTTGGTAGCTTCGAAAGACGTAGAGGTATAAGTATCCTGGTTGAGTGAACGAACAACCACACGGATGTTACCGCCTGTATATACGAACGGCTCAGCCAATGTTATGTCAATGATTGGCAAATGCTGCGAACTGTTTCCGGCACAGTGGAACATATACTTTCCATCATATACCTTTGTCATATTCGTAGTGTCAATTGCCGGATAAGGAGACTTTGCAGGCTCTTCGGTTGTATTTGCAATCCAGACACGGAACGAATCAGTATTGATGTCACGAGCATAATATCCGGATGCATATCCCCTATATTGCAGAGAGGTAATCTTCGCGCCATTTGCAAGGTCCTTAAGCATGTCAGCTGTGTACACTGTAACCGTCTCACTGTTCTTGAAGTTCAAGTTCAGAGGTGCAGCTGTGTTATTGCTTTCAAACTTTCCAACAGTCACAACGTTCGATGCTATTTCGTTGACAACATTGACATTGACTGTGTCTGAAGTCAGAACGTAACCGTCGTTGGTACGTAATTCGAAGTAAGCAGGGAACTTTCCAGCCTTATGAGGTGTGTAGGCAAGAGAGAAGTCTGATATCGTGCCTGCCTCAAGTTTCACTGACTTGACAGGGACACTCTCCGAACCGAAGTGGAACGTTGCAGTGTAGCTGCCTTCAGCCTCATCGTTTACGCCTATGTTCCTTACGCTGAAGCTGGCATTGAACTGCGTATTCACTTCACCATTATAAGGAACTTTCTGCGAAGAGACCATAAGGTCGTGTGCGACAGGTACGAGTTCGTAGCCGTAAAGGTTGTCGATGTGCGCGTATCCGGCACCGAAAGCGAGGTAATAGTTGCCCGCCGGGATGTTATCGATAACGAATGTCTTCAGCGCATACTTGTAATTGCCGTACGAACCTCCCAAAGAGTTGTATGGAAGAGAGTCGGCAGGTATCGAATCAGCCTTTATCCAGTTCTTACGGTCGGTCGAATAATATACATTAATTAATGTAGCACCCGAGCGGCGGCCTGCGTCGAACGAGAACTTATCGCCCTCCTTTACTTTCAGCAACGGAGTTATGAACAGCGATTCTACAACGCTTCCGTTCTCAAGGACATACTTGTTGTCGCCAATCCAGCTGACAACCGACCAGTTGCCCGAAGGAACAACGCCTGCCGGCATGTGTCCGTTCTCGAAATCGACGAAGTATTTCGTGCTGTCGAGTACAGTAGAAATCAGCTTGATGTTGAACGGGTCGAGCTCGTCGGCATTGATAACGAGGTTGCCCTCATGTATACCAACGTTGGCTACCGATGCCGTAATGGTCAGAGTATCCGTGCTATGAGGTGCAATAGCGAATGCGTTCTTGTTAACGCTGAACTCATCCGGAGCTGTTATCGATGTGATATTCATCTCCTTCGCGCCATCGTTGGACAACAACACCTTTTCACTCTTGCTTGCATTCAGCAAGCCGAAGCTTATCGTACCGCCAGAGCTGAGCGATGAGCCGTCGTAGCGTGCGCTGAGTATCGGGGCGTATGCCACCGGCTGGATGTAAGACTGATACTCGTAGCTAGTACCGCTGACATTCTCACGAACCTTGTATGCCGTGTTCTTTGGATAGTCTGTGTAGTTGGCGTATACGGTAATGGTGTCGCGGATGGTAGCACCACGAGCTACAGGCTTAGAGATTGGCACAGTGCCGATAACCGTACTGTCGTCGCGGACATACACCGTGACGGTATAGTCGGTGTCACCCACGTTGAGGTCATAGTCTCCCGTGTTCTCCAGTAGCAGTGCAAGTGTGATAGGAAACTTGCCGTCAGGACGGGTGTCAGGACTCGAATTCACAACAGTCTGGTTGTCCATCTTAAGTGCACGGACATAGTTGACGTCAGCCTTGTCGGCCGAGAAGTCGTCAATAACGATGCCACTGCCTCGGATAGCAAGGTAGGTAGGCTCCGTGAAGTTACCGATTGTTACCTGTGTGAACGAGTCGGTGACAAACTTTTCATACGATTTTGTGGTTGTGTTGCCTACGGTCAAGTCGAGCGTATCAGCCGAAATGGAGAACGTGCCGTTGCCGTTAGGCGTTGCCTTGTAAACTTGCAGGAAGTGGCTGTACTCCCCGCGCTTCACCATCAGCGTCACCTTACCACTGACCTGCGGCGTAATGAGGTAGTCGTGTACCTCCTGCTCCTCACTGTAATAGTAGCCCGACGATAATGTCTGACTGCCAATGAGAAGACTACCGCTATTGTCAACACCGCCATTCGACCTGTAGATGTATTCCACCCACTCGGTTGTATAGTCCAGATAAGCCGACTCTGATTTATGGTTCCAGCCCGAAGCAACCTTGAAATTGTGGTCGGAGGTAACTATCGAAGTGTTGAAATCAACCTTATAGTTGTTTACGACATCAGCAGTTGCCGTCCCAATACCAAGGAGCAGGAAAAGCGAAACCAATAAGTAGTTGAGCTTTTTCATAAGCAAGCGTCTTTTTTAGATTATTAATATAAGTTTGCAGATATTGGTTGCAAAAGTAAACAATATTTTTAAAATTAGCGATAAATTATTTCATTGTCTTGATTTAATATTGAAAAAAGATATATACAATAATGTGTAGATGTAAATCTGACCGCAAAAGACGACATAAATTTACATTTTGTCAAAGAAATACTGGAATTTATTTCTTTATTAAGATAATAATGTTTAATTTTGCATCGAATTATAAGAAAAGACAAACTTTATCTATCAAACAATAAAGAAACAAATTATTCGATGAAAAAATTACTTTTATCTGCATTGCTCCTGTTGATAGGAATAACAGTGTCCAATGCTCAGTGGTATGAGTTCAATGTTGAACCAGCCGGAAGTTTGAGTTCTATTTTAAAGAAGCAGAAGGTCAACAACCACTCCGTTCGTAATCTGAAACTTACAGGTAGTCTTAACAGCAGCGACCTTATCACGCTCCGCGACATGCTTGGTGTCGACACGTTGGGCCAGATTGTCGACTCAGCAGCTACCGTTGCCAACATAGACCTTAGTGAAGCACGCATCGTCGCAGGAGGAAATCCTTTCTATGATGAATTCTCCAACCTCGGTGGAAGAAAGATTGGAACCGTCGACAACGAGATTCCTGACTACGCTTTCTGCAAGTGCCACAGCATAGTAACAATAAAGCTGCCTAAGGACATCACACGTATCGGCGACCTGGCGTTCCTCGGCGGACAATCCCTGACTGAGGTTGAGCTCGGCGACAAAGTAGAACTTATCGGCGAGGATGCTTTCTATGGCGACACAGAGCTTGAGGACATCAACCTCCCGTCTTCGCTGCGGACTATCGGCGACGAAGCTTTCGAAAACTGTTTCAAAGCTAAGATAACCACACTGCCGTCGAATCTCGACAGTATAGGTACCAAGGCGTTCATGTTCGTCAAGAACTTGCAGCACGCTTATTTAGGCAGTGTGACGAAGCTCGGTACAAGTGTATTCTACAACTGTACCGGTCTGCTCGACGCTACACTGAACGACAACCTGGAAGTTCTGCCTAAGGGCACTTTCTACGAGTGCGATACGCTTCAGAGCATTCACCTTCCGAAGAACCTGAAAATTATCGAAGGGTCTGCCCTCACTGATACAAAGTACCTCAAAGGCATACAGCTTCCGGAAGGCTTGAAGTACATCGGCAATCAGTCGCTTGAGCTCGTTGGTACCGGTCATGGTAATCTTGAAATCATAATCCCTAACTCTGTCGACAGTGTTGGTGATTACGTGCTTACCGCAGCAGGCGTTAAGAAGGTGGTATTCGGCTCTGGCATCAAGAAGCTCGGTGGCCGTATCCTCAACTGGTCGCATGTTAGTGATGTCTACTTCCTGTCAACTACACCTCCTGAGCTTTACTTTGAGGATGGTGTCCAGAAGACTTTCGTAGAGGTCAACTACGACCGTGAGAAGTCAAACTGGTTCAACTTCAAGATTCATGTACCATCTACAGCTTACAACGACTACATCACCGCACCGGGATGGAGCGAGGAAAACATCAAGAACATCATCGTTGCCGACGCTGAGACGACGGGTATCAAGACTGTATCTGGTACTGGTGCCAACGCAACAGTTGTTGCTCGCTACAACATTGGTGGTGCTCGCATCGACGCATCGCAGAAGGGTCTTCAGATTCTTAAGATGTCTGACGGCTCTACCCGCAAGGTTATCGTTAAGTAGGACAGCACAATACAAAATATAAGGAAGGCTGGTGTCGGTGACGGCATCAGCCTTTTTTGGGGCTTACCCTGCCCCTCCGAAGGAGGGGAGAAGGACAAACTAGAATCCATGCAACCACAAATCATTTCCACATCCCTCCCATTCGGGAGGGCTTGGATATGCCCTTAAGAAGATTTGGACACATCTTTCTAATTGTTTGAGCAGACCTATTTTGATGTGAAAGCTAAACTTTCATCTTGGTTTTTAATTTATTTTTGGTTGATTTTTAATTTATTTTTCCTCCATTTTTAATTTATTTTTCAGACAAAAATAAATTAAAAAACAACGCTAAACCTAACCTTCTGATATTCTGAAGGGCTGCCAACAGACCACCGAAGACCTATCCCAAACTCTCTTAAAGCCTACCCAAGCCCTCCCGAATGGGAGGGATGTTAAATAGATTTGTGGATTTAGCCCACCCTAGCCCTCCCGATTGGGAGGGGGCTAATTCGTCTTGTGGATAAAAACTTGTACCACATCCACTGCATGGACGCCTCTTGTGGGTGTCCGATTGCCCTGAAAGGGCAAATAAACATGTCATTACGCAGTAGTCAATGGTATACCGATAATGCCGAAAATATGTCTTTCTGTCATTCTGTTTATCCAATCCGACGCCTATAAAACAATAAAGGGCCGCACGGAGCGTGCGACCCTCTATCAAATTAACGTTATTAATTATACTATACAAGAGAGCTATTTCACAATAAGTTTCTTACCGTTGGCAATGTAGACACCACGCTTCAGACCATCGAAAGAGGTAGCCTGACGACGGACAAGGATACCGTCGATAGTGTAAATGTCGAATACCTTGGCAGCAGAAGCATTCTCTATGCCTTCGACAGCTGTAGACGGCTTCTCCGGAACGACGAACGTTACCGTTGCAGGCTCTGACTCCTCGCCATTGAGGACGGCGGTGACAGATGCCGTGTGAGAGCCTGCGCTGACATTGCGGAGGATGTAGCTTGTGTCGTCAGTAGTGCCAACACTGTCGCCATCGAGGTAAACGACGAAGCTGCTTGAAGACTCCGGAGCACGGAGCGGCAGGTTACTTGCACCTTCGATACCAATGAATACGTTGTCGACGCACATGAGGTAACCGCTCGTCGGAGTGCAATAGTGGATGCAGACATACTTAGCCTCAGCAGGAATGATGTAGCTGTGCTTTGCCCAAGTATCATTGACGGTCTCGTTCTTCTCTGTGAGCCAGACGAAATCAGTAGAGTCCTTGCCGCTGACAGAGTAGCCGACACGCATCTGCTCCTTGTTCCACTTCCACGACTCATCGGTCTCATACGAGTCAGGGTCTGACTTAGCGTAGAAGCTGAATGTGAAGTTTGATGAGTAGTTGAGCTTCGGAGAGATGAAGTAATCGCTCGGAGCAGGGACTGGACGACTGCCGTCGAGGGTCTCAGAGGTGCCGCGGAACATGAGATACTTCGTGCCGCTGTATGGCGGGTCGTCACGTGTGACGAGCGAACCGTTGCAGAGTGTGCTGTCGATGATGATGGCAGCAGCAGGCTGTTTCAGAGCAGCGTTGGTGAAACCATCCTCGAATGTGTAGAACGGAATACAGCCGTCGCCGTCGATATAGTTCCATTTGTACTTACCGGTCGGGTTAATCTGGAAGCCCTGATATGACTCGAAGTCTTCGTTGATGTTCTCAGACGTGCCCGGGGCGTTGTCGTTCCAAGACAGAGTTACATTGCCGTCGCTGCCAACCTCAGCCTTGAGGTCGTAAGGAGCGGCAACTTCGCCTGCCCCACCCTTGTCAACGAGTTTGATGTCCCATATATAAAGGTTGTACTGTCCCTTTGGCGATGTAGCGTGGAACGAGAAGTAGTACTTGCCGTTCGAATCGATATTGTCAAAGTCGACACTTGCGACAGCATCATCAGATGATTTCACTGAGTAGCTCTTGATGACGTTCGACTGACCGGCAACAGTGCGCTCCTTGCCCAGCGTTACATCGAACGTCTCGGTGTAGTTGGCATTTGCGCCGCGATAGCTGAACGACAGAGTGTAGGTGTGACCCTTCTTGAAATTGAAGGCTGGAGAGATGAGATAGTCGTCACCAGCATTCTTGCTGTTGTAGCCATACATTGCATAGTTGAACAGCTTACCGGCGATGTACGACTTCTTGTATGTCCAAGTCGACTCGTCGTGGTTATTGTCGATGACAAGCCATGAAGCGAACTGTCCCTCTGTATCGAAGTTGCAAGCATAAGGCAGTGTTGCCTCCTTGCCGAGGTAGATGGCAGCAGAGCGTGCAGTGCCTCCCTCGCCGTCAGTCGACTTCGACTGTACTATATAATAATGTTCGCCGAGCGTGTCTATTGTGTTATCGGTGTACTCCAGAGCCTTAACGTTGTCGGCAATGGCGACCTCGCCCGGATAACGGGTTATCTTGTAAGACAGAGACGTCGAGTCAATCCAACCGTCGTGGGCACCTTTGGCAGGAGCAATCCATGTCAGCTTTGCCGAACCGTCGTCGTTGCTGCTGACGCCGAGCTTGGTAACGGCAGCAGGAACGTCGCGACCTACCCAGCTCTCTTGTACTGCGCTCTTGCCGTCGCCGGTAGCGTTGGTAGCCACGATGCTGTATTCGTAGAGTCCGTTGGACGGAACTGCATCGTCAACGTAGGTCAAAGACTGGCCCGGTGTGACGTTGTCGAATTCCTTGATTACTTTTCCGGCACGCAGAACGTTCACCTTGCTGATGGAAGTGAGCTCAGCATTGCCGAAAGTCTTTGTAGGATTGGTCCACGAAAGAGTAGCCGACAGGACACCTTTTTCAGCCGGAGTGACCGTAAAGTCGGTTGCAGCGGCAGGTGCTGTCTCGTCAGGCATATCGAAAGGAATGTAAAGTCCGGCGATGCGAGAGTCGTGACCGAGATTGCCTACTTCCGTTCCCTGCCCCGTCTTGGTGTCGACGAGGACGAAGTTGCTGACGCGCTTCTTATAGTCGGCAGCCCAATAGAGTTTCTCATTGCCGTGGTCGAAGTCCATGCACTGCAGGTACTGACCCGGAGCGAAGCCCGTCGAGCCTATGATTTTCTGTGCGTAGTCGTTCCTCTTGTCGAATGTGACGAGCTGTCCGGAAATGTTTATCGAATAGAGAGTTCCGTTAAGGTCACATGCAAGGGTAAGATAAATAGGATTGGAGAGACCCGAATAGTCGCTGATGAAGTCCTTGACGGTGGAGTAAGTACCGTTGGAAGGATTAATCTTGATAAGCGACGAGTGCTCGATGTCGAAGTTCAGGTCTTCATCCGTGTAAATCTTACGGCACATGGCATAGATGACGCCTTCGGTGTAGTCGTATGCCATGTCGTTGCAAATGAAGTTGGCACTGCTCCAGTCGGCAATGTCTGTGACGGCACCGGTCTTCAAGTCAACGCTCGAAAAGGCAAGTGGCTGCATCGTTTCGTTGACGGTATCGTTGCGGAAACGATAGAAGTAGTACTTGCCAGCACCGTAAGTACCAGCGCATGCCTGGTCGGCAAGAGGGAACTCTGACGTCAGCGAGTCGGGCTTACTGATGTCGAAGGAGACGATGCCCTTCTTAACGCCACTACGATCGCGGGTCACCCACGCGTAGGCTGTCTTGCTGCCGATGCTGGCAGCGGGCTTAACAGCAGCGGGGGCGGCAACCGGCGACTTTGTCTGCAAGCGGAAAAGGTCGGACTGAGCGGAAGCCGTCCCGGAGCTTACCACAGCTAACAGCAATGTGATGACTTTGGGAATGAGGTTTCTAACTTTTAGCATAATTGTTTTGTTTGTAATGTGTTGTGTGCCTGTAAATCTATTTTCTTGGTTTGAAGATTAGGATACAAAATTACATAAAAGATTAAATAAAATGCAAGGTTTGAGTAGATTTTATTACTTTTACTATGCTTTTTAGTATAAAAACGGAAGTTTAAATGCCGTAGAGTTGCATATTTTAAAGGAAAGCCGTAACTTTACAACTCATTTTACAAAAAACAAACGTATGAGAATTACAAACAACTTATTTTTAGCCGCTTTACTGGCGGCATCATCATTTGCCGTCAACGCGCAGACTGTCGCATCGGATCCAGGCGTGGACTTCATGGCAACGAAAATCAATTCCATATCGATGTACAGCGACCCAAGCGGCTCGGAATATGGTATTTATAGTTTTAACTCGGCAGGAGGATACTCAAGCATTAAGCCTGTCTACCTCAATCCTGACCTCGCCGCTACCGTTGGCATTATTTACAACGGATGGCTGCACCTCGTGACGCATACTACTTCGCAGTACAGCGGAGACGCAATAGCTGTGTACACACGCTTCAACGCCAAGACATGGGAGGTCGACTCGACGCACTATCAGATTCCAGTGAACTACAACTTGGCAGGAACGGACTTCACATACGACCAGGATTCCGACAAGGTTATAGGCTGCGTGAAGGGCGATACGGAAGGGACGTTCTACAATCTCGTCACCATTGACTTCGAGAAGAACCCTATCGCCGTGAACGTTATCGGTACGGCGGGCGACACGTCGAAGGTCGCCGAGCACGGTTTCAAGTATGCTACACTGGCGGAGAACAGCAAGGGCGAACTGTACGGTATTGGTTCGGACGGCATTCTGTACTCCATCAACAAGGCCACGGCTGAGAAAAAGGCGATAAAGCAGATAGACGTCTACCACGACGGCGTGGACTATTTCCAGCAAAGCATGACTTTCGATGCATCGACTGACAAGCTCTACTGGGCTTCGGCATTCACAAATCCAGGCACATCTGGACTGTATGAGGTCAACGTTAAGGACGCAACATGCAAGAAGCTGTTCACCTTCAAGGGTGAGGAGGTGTTTACCACGCTGACCGTTCCGCAGCCGGAATACAGCCGCTCGGCACCGGCAAAGACACAGAATTTGGCTTACGATACACTGCGCTCGCATGTTACATTCACTGCTCCGACAAAGACGGTGAACGGAACGGCTATCACGGGCGACCTTACATATTATATATATGAGCAGAACGGAGACACGCTGGCAACGGGTTCTGTTGCTGCCGGCGGTAAAGTCGATGCTGACGTGGCTCTGCAAAAGGGCATGAACGTCATCGTGGCAACGACGAACAACGACGCAGGGGCAAGTCCTATTGCCCGCCTCTACCAGTGGAACGCAGGTGATGTGCCATTGGCAACCGATAGTGTATGGGCTTCTGCCGACGCTGAAAACAACAGTAAGGTTCTCGTTTCGTGGAATGCGGTGACGAAGGGCATACACAATGGTGAGATTTCGGCTGACGAGGTGACTTACGATGTGACACGTTATCCGGACTCGACGGTTGTTGCCAAGGGCATAAAGGCAACGACATACACCGACAGTATTGCTGAGGTGGAGCCACGGGTGTACAGCTATGGTGTTCTGACTCACGCCAACTCGCTGACGAGTGAGGAAACGAAGAGCAACAAGATTGCCGCCGGTGACCACTTCGATGTGCCATACCTTGAGGACTTCGAGAATGGCGACGACTTCCTGCTGTTCACCGTTCTGAACCTCAACAACGACTCCGTGACACGGTATATCAACTATGCGAATACAAAGGTGCCGCTGACATGGACGTGGAACAACGTAAGCCATGTGGCCGACATCTATGGTTCGGATTCCATTGCCAACGACTGGCTCATCACTCCGGAGATATTGCTCGAAGGCGGAAAGACGTATTCGCTGAAGTTCAACCAAGGCGGCTACAGCTATTGGACGGAGGATAAACTCGGAGTTGCTTACGGACAGGGTATCGACCCGGCTGCTTACGTGTTCATTCAGGGCGACACGACAAAGGTGAAGAAGGGCTATGGCGACGACGCTTGGGAGCTGAAGCAATACAACATCACTCCGACGCTCACCGGCAAGTATCGTTTCGGTTTCCATGATGCCAGCACGAGTCTCACCGACCAGCACGGAATCCGTATCGACAACATAAGTTTTCGTGAGGCTCTGTCAAGCGGCATCTCTGCCGTCAGCACCTCCACAGCCGCCGACGTTAACGCCCCAGCCTACAACCTCGCAGGCCAGCGTGTCTCACCTGGGTTCCGCGGCATCGTAATCCAGAACGGAAAGAAGCGAATTGTAAGGTAAAAGGGCATCAATGCCAATAATTTAACCTCTTTCTATCCAACTCATCCAGGTGAAGTTATAAAGGACGAAATAGAATATCGTGGCATATCTCAAAGACTGTTGGCTAAAGAGATAGGAGTTTCTTCTTCATTGCTAAATGAAGTACTTAACGGAAAACGGCCAATGAATACACAACTTGCTCTACTTATTTCAGTGGCATTAGACATAGATGCTGAGCCACTAATACGACTACAATCAATGTATGAAGTAAACATGGCAAAGCATAACAGTAAATTTATGAAACACTTAAGCAAAGTCAGAAAAATCGCTGCCGTATTGTAGAGAATAAAGTAAACAAAAAAGAGGGTGTATCAAAATTCTGGTTCATCCTCTTTTTCGTATTATTTTTT
>OMVI01000016.1 GCA_900314455.1 uncultured Prevotella sp.
AGTCCGTCCATCTGCACGAGAGGATTACCCAGTACTTTGAGGATTATCTCAAGTAGCGTCTCAAGAACGTAATAACACCACCAAGCCTTCCCCAAGGGGAGGGTGTTGGTCTTAAATGATTTAGAGGCAGTTATGTCGAAAATCATCAAAAGCTTAATATAGAAGTAACAACACAGAGAATATAAAAGAATAAATAATTATTGAATTAACCACAATAGATTTTCGTTCTATCCTTCATTAGGTAACTAAACATCCTTCCCCGTGGGGGAGGCTTGGAGGGGTTTAATCTTGGAAGGGTACAGTCGGTTGGGGAGGCAAATATGAACATACTACTATTAGGCTCGGGCGGCCGTGAACATGCCTTAGGTTGGAAGATTGCTCAAAGCAGCAAGTGTGACAAACTCTATATCGCACCGGGCAACGCCGGCACGGGCGACATTGGCGAAAACGTGCCAATAGGGGTCGGCGAGTTTGACAAACTGAAGGACTTTGCCGCAACGCACGACATCGACATGCTAGTTGTTGGTCCGGAGGTTCCACTGGTTGACGGCATTGCCGATGAGTTCCACGCCGACTCCAGGACGAAGAACATTCCCGTAATAGGACCGAGCAAGAAGGGCGCTGAGCTCGAAGGCTCGAAGGATTTTGCAAAGGGCTTCATGAAGCGCCACAACATTCCGACTGCTGCCTACGAGACTTTCGACGGCACGACAATCGAAGAGGGCGTCAAGTTCCTTGAGACCTTGCAGCCGCCTTACGTGCTGAAGGCTGACGGTCTTGCAGCTGGAAAGGGCGTGCTCATCGTTCCTACACTCGACGAAGCCAAGAAGGAGTTCCGCGAAATGCTTGGCGGTATGTTCGGCAATGCCAGCGCCAAAGTCGTCATTGAGCAGTTCCTCTCCGGCATCGAATGCTCCGTCTTCGTGCTCACTGACGGCAATCACTATAAGATTCTGCCTGAGGCAAAGGACTACAAGCGCATCGGGGAGCACGACACAGGCCTTAATACGGGCGGCATGGGCTCAGTTTCACCGGTTCCGTTCGCAACGAAGGAATGGATGCAGAAGGTTGATGACCGTATCATTCGTCCAACTGTTGAGGGACTGAAGGAAGAGGGTATCGACTACAAAGGCTTCATCTTCTTCGGTCTTATCAATGTCAATGGCGACCCGATGGTAATCGAATACAACTGCCGCATGGGCGACCCGGAGACCGAAACAGTCATGCTGAGGCTCAAGAGCGACATCGTAGACCTCTTCGAGGGCGTTGCTAACGGCGACCTCGACAAGCGCAACGTTGAGTTCGACTACCGTGCAGCAGTCTGCGTAATGCTTGTCAGCGGTGGTTATCCTGAGAAGTATGTCAAGGGTTATCCTATTTCGGGCATCGACAAGGTGGAAGGCTCCGTTGTCTTCCATTCGGGTACAGCGCTTAAGGACGGACAGGTCGTAACCAACGGTGGTCGTGTCATCGCAGTCTCTTCGTATGGCAAGACTCGTGAAGAAGCCCTTCAGAAGTCGTTCCACGAAGCGCAGAAGATAGAATTCAAGGACAAGTATTTCCGGTCGGATATTGGCAGAGACCTTGAAAGATTATAAACTAATCCCCCAACCAAGTCCTAACCAAGCCTTCCCAAGGGGAAGGGTGTTTGATTACCTGACGCCTCCTTGCGCAATGAGGGAAAGAAACCACAAGACAATTTAAACATCCCTCCCTTGTGGAGGGCTTGGGTAGGCATCTTCCTTTAGTGGAGGGGTTGGGGTGGGTTTAAAATTTAATCGGATTGTTTGAGAAGAAACTTTTTCAGAGCAAGGTAGCGCAAAGCCGCTGGGCTGCTACCAACACCGCCATCGTTACGCTTGCGGTGTGGGTGGTGGCAACGTTGGGTGCCGTGTCGCTGCGCAGCGTAGGCAGCATAGTGTGTGTTGCCATCGCTTCCATCATGATGGGGCAGCTCAACAGCACCAACGCTCTCATCCGTGTATACAGCCGAATGATAATGTGTTCCTTCATGGTCATCATGGGTTCGGCACCGTTCCTCATCGGCGACGTCAACATGGCGATGGTGACAATGTGCGCTGTCATATTCTATACGTTCCTGTTCAACTGCTATCAAGACAGCCGTTCGCCCGGTTGGATATTCTATGCCTATCTTGCAGTGGGGCTCGGCAGCGTCTCCTGGGTGCAGGCTCTATTCTTCCTCCCGTTGCTTTGGATACTGACGGCGACGAATCTCATGGCGATGAACTTCCGCAATTTCGTCGCTTCACTGTTAGGAGTGATGTTGCCTTACTGGTTCATTATATTATATAATGTACTGACTAACGACATCAGCGGTTTCGTGGAGCATTTCGAAGGAATAGCGGAGTTCGGACGCATTGCCGACTTCTCGTGCGTCAATCTCCACCAGTTCGTCTCCATCAGCTTCCTAACTCTCGTTGCGCTGACGGGAGTAATCCACTTCATCAACACTGCGAACCGCGACAACATACGTACGCAGTTGCTCTACGAGACCTTCATCGCCATCGACGCCGCAGCGTTTGTGTTCTTTATTCTTCAACCGCAGCACTTCGCTCCGCTCTACGGTATAATGGCTGTTAACACGGCACCGCTCATCGGTCACTTCATTGCACTGACGCATACGAAGTGGACCAACTGCTACTTCATCCTCCTTCTGGTCCTTGCCGTTGCCATCGCCGTCTTCAATCTATGGATACCCTAAGTTCCCTCCTCATTCAATACGGCTATTGGGGGATGCTTGCCGCAGCGTTCCTGGCAGGCAGTTTCTTTCCTTTTTCGTCCGAAGCCGTCATGCTCGGACTCCTTGCCGCGGGCTTGAAGCCTGTGCCCCTCGTCATCTACGGAACAATTGGCAATGTCCTCGGTTCCGTGTTCAACTATTGCATTGGTAGTCTCGGAAAGCTGGAGTGGATAGAGAAGTACCTACATGTGAAGAAAGAGAACATGGCGACGGCGGAACGCTTCATGGGCAACCACGGAGCGTGGATTGGCTTCTTTGCTTTCCTTCCCTTCATCGGTTCTGCCATCACAGTGCTGCTCGGCTACATCCGTGCCAATAAGTTCATCTCGTTCCTAAGTATCACTATAGGCAAACTGCTGCGGTATGTCATACTGATGGGGAGTGTGGGGATGCTGATCAATTAATGCCTACCCAAGTCAAAGCCTACCACGGCCCTCCCGAAGGGAGGGAGAAGATAAAATGATTTGTGGCTGAGTGTGGACTCGCCTAGTCTATATCATCCTCTCAGTCTATCCCAGTCTATACATCCACAATGCCTGTTCTATTCGGTCAGGCAATTGTGCGGGCGACAACAAGGGTTGCTCTTGCAAGGAATGTGACGCAATCGATTGATAGCTTGCTTCACGACATTTATCGTTGACGTATCCGAGACGAAGACACTGTTGAGGCCCTGCTGCTCCTGCGCCGGGTCACCCGTGTAGTCGTCGCCGACCTGCCACTGCTCATGGCGAGGCTGAGCATAGCCGCCCCAGCCCCAGAAGTTGCAGCCGGCGAACTTACCACCGTGCTCGGCATTGTCGGCAACGAGAGAGAATACAAACCTATAATATCCGTCACGCCCGCGTGTCGTCGACTTCGGCGAGAACGAGAAGCCATCGCGCGGATAACCGAACTCCTCCATGACAAGCGGTTTGCCAATACTATCGCATATCGCAAGGTGCTTGTCGATGTAATCCTTTGTATTCTTGCTACTTACCGGTAAGTCCCCGACGAGCGACTGAGCGTGGGCCCATCCCCAGTTGTACGGCCACAAATGCACGTTGCAGTAGTCGATGTTCTTGTCCGAACAGATACGCTTATAGCAACCGTAGTCCATCTCGCAGCCCCACGCACCTTCCGAGCCGATGCTGATGAGGTGGTTCTTGTCGAGCGAACGGATGAGTGCACTCGCCTTGCTGAGCCACCTTTCGAAAGCCGGTATCTGTGCAGTGTCGAACGCCCGGGGCTCGTTGCCAATTTGCCACGACATTATCGCCGGGTCATCTATGTACTTTACGCCCGTGTAACGGTTCGTCCGGGTGATGATGTCGCGTACATAATTATAAAATAACTGATGCGCTTTCTCGTTGCTGGCATACTGCGCCACGTACTTCATGTAAGCCGGATAGCCCGCCTCGTTGGGGCGCGGAGTCTTTCCGGCGCCCGCCCATTCGAGATACTGTCCGTAACCGCCGCTCCATTCCCACGAGTTGTTGAGGTAGAGGACAGCCACCATGTGGCGCTTTCCCATCTCAGCGAGCAGGTAGTCGAGACCCGCAAGAATGGTATCGTTGTACACCCCCGGCTCCACTTGCAGCGTTGGCTCGACCTTCGTCTTAATGCCACGCACACCGTCGGAACCCACGAGAATGCGCAGGTTGTCCATACCGGCAGCCTTCAGCGTGTCGAGCTCACGGCAGAGACGCTCTCTGTTGCCGCCTTGTCCCTCGCTTCCGAGTATGGCACCGTACCATAGGTTTGTGCCGACATAGTAGTATGGCTTGCCGTCGCGCTCGAAGTGTCCGTTGCGAACGGTCACGAAGCTCTGCGCCGTCATCGTCATGGCGACCGTGCAGAGCAGCATCAATAGTATCTTTCTCATCTTTCGGTTATTATGGGTTATTGCAGTATGTCCATCATTCCATGGGGGTTATTGCTATACGCCTTCCATTCCGATGGAGATTATTGCAGTCAGCTGGTCCAACATTTATTTACAGAACTCCTTTTCCACCCGCAAAGATACAACAATCGAAGTCAAATTCAAAGTCTTTTGCCCGTCTTTTGCAAGATAACTTTATTTAAGTGTTAGTATTGGTCAAAATAAAGTAAATTAATTGGCTCAATTATTACTATCTTTGCAACCAATAACCAATTAAAACTTTAAATCATCCATATTAAAATGAGACGAAATATTGCATTATTGCTCATGCTGCTTTTCGTATGTTTCAACGCAAAAGCACAGAAGTGGGAACACCTTGCCGACACTCCGCAGATGGGGTGGAGCACATGGAACAAGTTCCAGGGAAACATCAACGAAGACATTATCAAGGGCATTGCCGACGCGCTCGTGTCGACAGGGCTTCGTGACGCAGGCTATACATATTTGAATATAGACGACTGCTGGCATGGCAAGCGCGACGCCAACGGTTTCATACAGGTCGACAGCGCCAAGTTCCCCAGTGGAATGAGGGCTCTCGCCGATTATGTTCACTCCAAGGGACTTAAGCTCGGAATATACAGTGACGCCGGAACGGAGACCTGCGGCGGAATGCCCGGCTCTCTCGGGCATGAGTATCAGGATGCGCTGCAATATGCGCGCTGGGGCATCGACTACCTCAAATACGACTGGTGCAATACTGAGAACGTAAACCCGCAGGGTGCCTACATTCTTATGAGCGATGCGCTTCGGGCTGCCGGACGTCCTGTTCTCCTTTCGATGTGCGAATGGGGCAGCAGTCATCCGTGGCGCTGGGCCCGGGACGTAGGTCATAGTTGGCGTACTACACCGGACATCTGGTGCAATTTTGACAGTCTGCGTGTCTTCCCTGGCTATACCCAGTTTGGAGTAATGCAGTGCATCAACTACAACGATACGCTCCGTGCCTACGCAGGCAAAGGCCACTGGAACGACCCCGACATGCTTGAGGTTGGCAACGGAATGACGAACAACGAGGACCGCGCCCACTTCACGATGTGGTGCATGATGGCATCGCCGCTCGTCATTGGCAACGACATCCGCAACATGAGTGCCGAGACGAAGGCGATACTGATGAACAAGGACCTCATTGCCGTCGACCAGGACACGCTCTGTGTGCAGGGACTCCACTATTGCTCGAAGGACGGACTCGATTTCTGGTTCAAACCGCTTGCCGGTGGCGACTGGGCGTTCACTATCCTGAATGCTACCAAGAAGCCGGTGACGTACAATCTGAACTGGCAGGACTTCAATCTGACGGACAAGGAGGTCAGCGGGCTGTCGACCAACTTCGATACTAAGGTCTATAAGCTCTACAACCTCTGGACGAAGAAAATCGAGGGCAAGACGTCAAAGAAGAAGAACGCTGTCCGCAAGGTCACCGTCCCCGCCCACGATGTCGTCAGCTGGCGCCTCCTTTCGCACGAATAGCACGATTAGGTGCACGAAGACACGAATAATACGATTTTATTCATATACGATACATCGTGCCATTCGTGTCTTTCGTGCATAAAATCGAATGCGCAAACAGAACACATCCACGGCAGG
>OMVI01000080.1 GCA_900314455.1 uncultured Prevotella sp.
ACAAACGACTGTCTGTTCTGTGGACCGCCGACAAGCTGGTTGTAGTAGTTCTCCGTTATGGCGTGGAACATCTCAAACTCCCTGTCATTACCGTCAGTCCATCGTATTCTATAATTGTCCATCTGTCTTTCCTGTCATCTTTAATCTACAATCGTCGCCACCACCTTCCGTGCTCCGCCGTCGTTGCGGAACTCACAGAGATAGATGCCCTGCCATGTGCCGAGATTCAGTCGCCCGTCAGTAATGGGGATGTTGATGCTTACGCCCGTGATGATGCATTTCGCGTGAGCTGGCATATCGTCTGACCCTTCAAGCACATGTCGGTAGTCCGGCATGTTTTCTGGCACGAGCCTGTCGTAAATCGTCTCCATATCCCCTCTTACGTCCGGGTCCCAGTTCTCACAAATACTCAAAGCACAACTGGTATGCTGTACGAAGAGGTTGAGCAGTCCCGTCTTCGGCAACTGTGGCAGATGCCGGAGTACCTCATCGGTTATCAGATGGAATCCCCGGCTCCGTGCCTTTAATGTAAACTCTACTTGTTGTACCATAATTAATAATGTCTGTGTAGCCACTCCATAATGACCTGCACTATGTAGTCTTGCTCTTTCGAAGTCAGTTGTCTGCCTTTCTCTATGCCGTGCCACTTCTGCAAGCAGTTGCGACAACAACAGCCGGTGGCATGTTGGGCTATGAATGGTGGGAAGATTCTATGTCGCATCAGAGTCTGCTTGCCGTCATTGGGGATGTAAGCAGGAGCAAGACGTTTTGCGATTATTTCTCTTGCACCCTGTTCTATCTTTTGCCATCCCTTATCATGGATATACTCCTTATCTTTGGCATTGAGATAGAACGAGCTTCGGAACTTGCTCTTGGCAAGTCTTTCAAAGAGTGGATTCAAGTCAACTTTCAGACTCTCTTCTTTTGGCTCTTCTTGTGGAAATAGCTCCAACTGCTTAGGCATTCCTCTCCTCCGGCATACAGATGCAAAGAATGATATAGACTATGATTCCGCTGAAAGCAGTACCGAACGTCAACAGCACATACACCAAACGAACAATAGCCGGATCCCAACCAAAGTAGTTGGCTATTCCACCACATACACCTGCCAACCACTTGTCGGTGGTTGAGCGTGTCAGTCTCTTTCCGTTACTCATTATATTTCCTCCGTTATTTCATTCATCTCTTTTCTGCTCTTTTCCGGATGCGGGCAGTCGGGAGCTATGTGGCCGATGGGGACTATAGCCACGGGCTCAAAGCCTTCGACGGGAAAGAGACGCTTTGTTGTCTCTACTTCAAAATTGCACACCCAACAAGTGCCGAGACCTCTGTCAGTAGCTGCAAGACACAGATGCTCAATGGCTATTCCGAGGTCGATGTCAGCATGAGACTTGTTGTCCTCTTTGCGAACCCAGCAGTCATTGGGAGCCATCATGCAGAGAATGTACATTGGCGCCGTGGCGAACCACTCACGGTTGTAACACTGGCGGATTTTCGCCTTTGCTTCCTCTGACGTTATAATCAGGAACTTCCACGGCTGCCTGTTCGTTGCCGATGGAGCAAGCCTCACACACTCCATCACATACTCTATATCCTCTTTCTTTACCGGCTCGTCAGTGTACTTCCTGCACGAGAACCTTTCTATTACCAAGTCATTAAAATCCATTTCTCCAAATATATTGAAATGTTTAAAATATGGTGCTATTGCAATCTTTTTTATGCCAAGCATATTCAATATCATAACAACGTTCAGTAATTCTAAATTTGTTATGAGGGTATTGTCATCTTCAAGGAAATTATAAATCTCATTAGATTGCAATCCATGGATTATTTCATTCCTAAGATCTATAAACGTTTCTATGTGCTTACCATTATCTCTGTCGGTAGTCATATCTACTTTCAGATTCATTAAAGGGGCATTTATTTTCTTAAAATCAATTTTGGAACCACCGTTTAAATGCAGATGGTAAAATAAATAGGTAACTCTATCAAACTCAGATATATCCTTCTTTGCCAATATCTTCTTTAGTTCTTTACTTTTGGGAACTAATAAAGGGTCAAGACATATTATTGATAAGCATAGTGATATAAATTCTCCAATGACATCATAGTATTGCGAATTAACATAATTGTTTACAACCCTTTCAAATAGATCGCCCTTTGAAAAATATCTTTCAATCTTTGCAGAGTCAATAAAGTCCTGTATGTTTGAGATATCTTTTAATTCTAAAATATCTAGGGGATTAAAAAAAGAATTCTCAAATTCGTTGAAACGAGTTCTCCTAAACGACATGTATTTGAAGCCTTCCTCTGTATAGTCATGCCTGTAATATTGCATTGGAACTCTATAATATAGAGATAGGAGAAGGATTAGTTTTTTTATTGAATCAGAATCTTCTTTGTTATAACTCAAAGCAATGATATTGCTACTCATATCGTATGAAAAGCAATAATTTTTATTGTTAAAATTAACATTAAGACTATTGTTGTGAAGAATGTTTTTTGCTACGTGGTTAAAGTAAAGAACATCCTGTACGTCGTTGCTTGCCTCCTTTAAAATAATCTTTTTAAACTTAATTTCAACGTTTTCAGTTATACTATTGATAGTTATTTTTATTGCCGATGGTTTGGGATTTATTTGGAAGCTATCTACAACTATATTTTTGTTGATTCCATCAACTTTCATATCGTAAAAAGAAATGACATCTTCAGGATGAACAATACCTTCTACTTCCTCATCAGCCCCATTTAATCTGCCTAATATATAACTAATCGCTTGAGTTTTCTGTGGACAACTAAAAATGCATTTGATGGAATTTGGAGTTATTGAAATTATACAATCTTCCCCGTCAACAATCCTCCCGTTAAGCTTAAGGCTTATTTTACAATCAATTTGCATTTCTATTATTTTATAATATTTATTTTCTATACTCTATCAATTCTTCGCCTTTCACAAATATTGGAGCACCTTCAACGTATGGATTCTTCCCGTCAAGCCTACGACGAGAAATCAGCTTGTTTATGTCCAAGTTGCCTAATGAGACTTCCTCACTGAACACATAGCAGAAATAATCTCCTTTGGGGTCCGGATAAAGTGCTTCTTTCATGCGCTCTTTCTTCATGCTGGCATGGTGATGTACACGGAACACTCTGTAGTTATTCTCGCTTTCATGTCCAAATTCATAAATAACGACGAACTCAACTGGCATCTTGTCCAAATGACTCTTGGGGATAGAGCCGTCGCGTTCTTTTCCCAATCGTACATTATATAACAATGTGTTCTTGTCATTCTTACCGAGAATCCAGTCAAGGTGGGCTTGGTCATGGTAGCAACCTACGAGAATAAACTTTTCCTTGTACCTTTCAAGATAGTGCAAGGTCAGGAAGTCTTTAGGTGCTGTAGGAAGTACCTTTGCCACTTCTACATTTTTAAGCACTTCTTCAGGATTGTCGCCAATCTTGCATTTCTCAACATAGAAAGCCTCTTCCAATTGCCCTACAAGTACTTCATTTTCCTCTTTATACTTGTCCGCCTTGTCCAAGGCAAGCGAGAAGTAGCGTTGTACCTCTTGTTCTTGATATGGATTGTATACCTTGCCAAGGACTTGTTGGAAATGGTCTTCTATATAATGTACTGCACTGGTACCCGGCTTAGGCGCTACGGCATAGAACTGGTATCTCTCGTTAAGAGCATTTTGTATGTCTTTGCGGAACATGTCCCGCATTTCCTCTTTCCATTTATTCTTTTCTATGTAGTTGTTTCTGCCATACAAAGAAACTATGAAAAGGAAGTTGACATCATAATAACAAACCAACAATGTGTCTCTGTCGAAAAGTCTGTTCTCAAACTGCATAGATGGCTTTATGTCGTGCGACCGCTCCGTCTTGTCAAGATTAAATTCATAGCTCAAATCATCATTGATGGTTGCGCTGATAAAGAAATTGGGGATAATATTATATCCTTCCGTTGTCTCGTCGCGCAACTTAATGTCATCGTCATCAGCCTTCCCTTGAAGGAATAAGTCAAGATTCCATTGAATGACATTTCTTGCGTAAGTAAACTGCTTGTACCACGACTGCTTTCCCGGAGTATTCGACCGCTTGTAGTATTTTGAGTCGCCGATGTAGAAAATACGGTGTTGCTCTTCTTTTGACCGTGTCGTCAAGTCGTACCAATTATACATGTGGTCGACAAGCTTGCCGTCAGGCTGCTCCTTCATCTCTTGGTACTTCTTTGGCAGTTTGTCGCCTATGAGGTTGTCAATCATCGCCTCAAAGACAATGTTGAAATCCTTGACCAGCAAGTAGTCCTGCACACCGGTTTCAACTACTATCTTCTTTGACTGCTCAAAGAAATCATAGCACATCCACCACAACTTCAAAGCTTTGTCAGAGAAGTATTTGTACTTAATCTGACGGAGTTTTATCATCCCCAGTCCTTTTCTGTAAGCCTCAAACTTCTTACCAGTAATCAGCTCAAAGTTTACATTGATAGGAGTGCTGAAGCCATAATGCTCGTTCAGATAATTGAGTATGGAGAAGAATATAATAAGAAGTTCCTCGTCGTAGTTAATCTTCCGTTTCTTGTTTACTGGATTCAGATAAATCGGCTTGTTTTTTTGTACTATAGCGGAACTATGAGAAATCGTCTTTGTCCAGTTTATCTTGTTGAAACCAGAGTGGATGTTTCTCAGAATATAGAACAGAAAGTTTTGATTGTCCTCATTGAATTTAATCAGAGACAACACTATATCAAGATATGTATTGCTGAGACGTTTCCGTCCACCGCCAATTTGTGGTATTCTCTTCTGATATACTATGCTCGTGTCAACAGACTTATCATTGTGATAAATGACAATTGCGCGGTAAATCCATACCGCGAAATGATATATGAAGCTGCGCTGTTCCGTTGTCAACTTCGTACATTTCTCTACATCAATGATTTCTTCAGGAGTTATCAACTCTTCCTTCGGGGTATTAGGAGAGGCAGTGAATACATATTCCTGTTCATCGTGACTGCGCTGGACCAGCAATACTTTGGGAAGAATAAACACAACGTCATTCAACTGCCGATTGTAAAAATAACCGACATAGTTGATGCTGACTTTGCCCTCGATGTTCTCAAGACCTCCAATTTCTGACAAGACCTTCCTAACATCGTCGGCATTGTATTGATATTCTTCAATAATTAGCCTCATTGTTCACTGCTTACGAACGAATCACTATCCTTATCGGTGGCTTGCTCCGTTTTTTCGGAAGATGCACTATCTACTATGATTTCTACTCCAAGATTTGTTAGGAAAGTGTTGAGCGACCTCTCATTTACTATAGTTTTTCCGTTTTCATCCTCTGTATAGAATGACTGGAAAGTCAGTTGAGGATGTTCCTTGTCGTCTTCGTTCTTAAGACATTTTAATTCATCTGTAGGAGAATCTTTAAAAACCTCGTTCCAAAGATAGAATATTACTTTGTCCGTGAATGTCTCCGCACTTATGACACCACTCTTTGCCTTGCAGAAGAAATAACCAAGTTTCTTGTCCTCAGATGAGGTTAAAGCATAAATGACATCATTGTTAACTTTCTGTAAGAATGACCACCAGTCATACTCACGTTTGTCTATCTTAATTACCCAATCCAAATGCTCTGGCTTCCCATTTTCATCTTTGATGACATTGCCATCCTCATCTCGGAACAGAGCCTCGGTTATTGGTACGTATTTCCAATCCCAGCGACGCTTGAAGGCTGAGTCTATGGGGAATAGACTTTGGTCGCTTGTATTCATGGTTGCCCAAATATAGAAGTTGCTTGGTAATAGTAAGATGTCGCCACTTAAAACTTTTGTTGCCGTATCCTCTTCATCAAACATGTTGTTAATGAGATCAGCATGTGGCAATGTCAAATTTATATTCTTGAAAATTTCACCAAGATGCTTGCTAATATCACTATCTGCTTTTATGGGGTAATCAGAGAAACCCAAAGAATTGCGGTCAAGTAGTTGAAAAAGGTCTCCGAAAATCTGAGCACAATTACCTCTGTTAATTTCTTCAATTATTAAAAAAACAGGTTGTGGATCATATTGATTTGAACAATATTCTTTCCATGCCTCTATGTAAGCCTGTAAAAATGCTTGATCTACGAATTCATAAGTGATTTCATTGTCCATAATCACCTTTCCATTCTTTTCACCTTCATGATAAGTTACATGAACTCCGGAATCATTGATTCTGGGTGTTTCTCTTGTCGTTGGTTTATAAGCTCCAACGAAAGTAGAATAATCACTATCAGGATGGAAGGTCGTTCGTATAACATTTCCTCCCTTCGTTAGTTCTTTTATCGCAAAGGATTTTCCTGTTCCTGGAGCACCATAATATATTATCTGCTGTGGAGTGTTTGCGGGCAAAATCAAAGGCGATTTCTTAAATCCTTCAGAATAATGTTCTTCTTCTGGAATTAAGTTCCTCCATTCTTCAGATCTTTTCTGACTTTTTGAATTCTTGTAAATCATGGGTGCTGTCGGATTTACAACAACTGCTTTAAAATGCAGTTCTGATTGATTTACAATTGTAATATCATAAACGAACCAGCATCCATTTTCGGTGCAACCCAATGCGTTTCGCATTTTATCAATACAAGATTGATTAGGGATATTGTTATAAGAAATATATGGAGCGTAACTTATAATCAACCTTCCCTCATGACTTTTTGAGTGTTCTCGTACTAATATGAGTACATATTGCGAATTCTCAAGTTTCTCCTCGTTTATGTATACGTCGGTAAAGAGAGCAGCCATAAGGGTATCTCTACTTGAACTCCCTTTTGAGACATCAAGCCTCGTTCTATCTGGTATACTTCTATAAGTCATACCAATAACCATATCAACGACGTCTTTTTTATAATCGTCAATACGACATTCCCGTGATTGGTTTTGGCCTATAGAAGTACCCCATGCTGGAGTTGCTGTCTGTCCTTCGATTTTTGAATTGAAGAACATTGAAGTTACATCTACTTTCATAATAATTGCCAGAATATATGATTCAACAATATGCCGACAAGGTTGACATCCCAACCATTGCCTGCCCTTCTGCCTAATTTAGTATAGTTAAGAGTTGGCGGGAAATGGATTTCGTCATGAACGCCATCCATCTTGAAACCCATCAATCGGAAATGCTCATTCAATGACAATTTCCTAAATCTTTCCTCCCCATTTACCATGGGCTCTATTATTCTAATAACATTATGCTCCGGAGGAGTCACGGTCATACAAAGTCTATCAGTTCTTATTTTTCTATTATAAATATCATAGCACAGAGGTTCGTCTACATCAAACACACCATTGTGATGTATTTCATGAATTCTAGCTATTTGTGCTTGAGTTTTATAAAGCTCAGGTGCTGGATGTTCATCTAGAAAATCTCTAAGATAACCTTTTAGTCTTGTTTTTGGTGGAACCATATTGAAGTTCTGAGGCAATTCGCCAAGATAGGCGAAAATCCACAACCTTTCTCTAGTTTGAGGGATTCCATAGTCCTTCGAATTAAGGACTGCATATCTGGTGTCATATCCGATACGATGTAATTCTTCTATAATTACATTAAAGGTCGCCTTCATTTTTCCTGTAAGAAGACCCTTAACGTTCTCTAAAAGAATGTATCTTGGATGTTTGACTTCACATATTCTTATGATGTCCCCAAATAAAGTTCCTCTGCCTCTTTCGTCAGCAACACCTTGACGCTTACCTACCGTTGAGAAAGGCTGGCAAGGAAATCCTCCTGTAAATAGATCGAAATCAGGGAAGTCGGGGTTATGAGGGTCTATTTGAGTTATATCTCCATAATTATGAATATTTGGGAAATTAAAGTGGTATAACTCAATAGCGTCATTATCAACTTCAGAATACCCTACAACCTCATAATGTAGTCTGGATCTTCTTAATCCAAATGATGCTCCTCCGTATCCAGCAAATCCTTCAAAGACACGAATAATATTATGTGGTGGTAATCTATGCATGTAAAGATTTCCCTTCCTCTATTAATTTTGAATTTATTTTTTTATTGGCTAATCCAATGGCTTCTGCTCCTACAATGTCGTCCTTCTCAGACACCATTATTATTTTGTCAGCAAGCCAGACTTTTACAAGTTCATTTCTGTCATAGTGGAATAATTCAGCCAATTTTTCTACTTGTTCTTTA
>OMVI01000006.1 GCA_900314455.1 uncultured Prevotella sp.
TATTCTTGATGCAAACGATAATGAGATAAAAGAACCAGACACAGATGGGGAGCTAATTTATGAAGGACCGAACGTTTGCCTGGGTTATGCTGAGAGCAAAGATGATTTAAGAAAAGAGGATGAAAATCACGGCATCCTACATACAGGCGACATAGCTCGTAAAGACAAAGACGGATTCTTCTATATTACTGGAAGAATGAAACGCTTTGTGAAGATTTGGGGTAATCGCTGCAATCTTGATGCAACCGAACAGTTGGTAAAAGCTATAACTACCAATTGCGCATGTGTTGGTGTAGATGATAAAATAACTGTCTTTGTAACAGAGGCAGGTTTAGAAGATAATATAAAGAACTTCTTGTCAAAAAAGATGAATCTTAATATAAGGGCATTTGATGTGAAGGCAATAGACGCCATACCTACGAAGGATAGTGGTAAGATTGATTATATGCAATTACAAAAGTTATTATTGTAATGGAAATAAAGGACATATTAAATTTGGAGCCTTACTCCATTTCACATAGTGCGAAGCATAATATGCTAAACGAGCGTATGTGGGATTTGACTAGGTTTCATTATAACAATTCTCCTGAATATAGGAAGATGTTTGATGCGACTGGCTTGGACATAAATAGCCTCCCTGACTATGAGCAATTACCATTCTTGCCAGTACGCCTTTTCAAGGAATTTGAATTGAGAAGTGTGCCTAAAGAGAATGTGGTAAAGACCATGACGTCATCTGGTACGACTGGCCAGAAAAAATCAAAGATATTCCTTGATAGGGAAACTTCAGCTAACCAAACGAAATGCCTTACAAGAATAGTCAGTTCTTTCTTGGGTAAGAAACGCGTACCTATGTTAATACTTGACACAAGCGCCGTCATAAAAGACCGTAGGATGTTTTCAGCAAGAGGCGCTGGTATTCTTGGCTTTTCAATGTTTGGAACCAAACGTTGTTATGCACTTGATGAAGGCATGAACCTTGACATCGAAGGTATGAAGAATTTTCTTGACGAACATAAAGGTGAGACAATATTTATGTTCGGCTTCACCTTTATGATTTGGCAGCACTTTTATAAGAAACTGAAGGAAAGCGGATATCATCCGGATCTCAGCAATGGTGTACTTATTCATGGTGGCGGTTGGAAGAAGCTTGTAAACGAGCAAGTTTCTCCTACTGAATTTAATCAGGCCCTTCATGATGTTTGTAGTATTGATATAAACCACGTCCACGATTATTATGGTATGGTTGAGCAGACAGGTACAATCTATATGGAATGTGAATGCGGTCATCTTCACGCCTCTACATATAGTGATGTTATTATCCGCCGCCCTAATGACTTTTCAATTGCTGATAAAGGAGAGAAGGGGCTCATTGAAGTTATTTCGGTATTACCAGAAAGCTATCCGGGACACATTCTTCTTACAGAAGATGAAGGTGTAATTGAAGGTGAGGATGACTGCCCATGTGGTCGTAAAGGCAAATATTTTAAGGTTTTAGGTCGTATAAAAAATGCGGAAATCCGCGGTTGTAGTGACACTTATGCAGCAAAATTCTGATATTACTCTGCTCTATCCCCATGAGATAGAGTGGAAAAAATTTGAAAATCCAATTCCTGACGTTCCATTTTCAGAAGATGTTGTGGATTATCTTAATGCACTATCATCTCTTATTATGAAAGACCGTCGTGCAAGACTTTATCCAGACGTGATAACATTCGCTTTTTTCTGCAGAAAAGCTAATCTGCAAAGAATGAAAGAAGAGTATAAATCAGACGACATTCGTCTTGGCCGAGGATTCGTGTTTCATATAGCACCTTCTAATGTTCCTGTGAACTTTGCTTATTCATTGGTTGCAGGATTACTATCAGGCAATTATAATGTTGTAAGAGCATCATCAAAGCAATTCAAGCAGTTCGACATTATACTAGAACATATGTTAGAATTGTTGGACAATGACCAATATATTAATGTGGGCAACCGGTTTGCAATTGTAAGATATGGACATGATACTGATTGGAATCGTTATTTCTCATCAATATGTAATGCACGCATAGTATGGGGTGGAGACAATACAATTGCTACTTTGAGGGGAAACCCATTACCACCACGTTCAATAGAAGTAAATTTTGCAGACAGATACAGTATTTCTGCAATAAATCCTAAAACGGTAGTAACTGCAAGTGATAAAGAAATAGAACAACTGGCTTTTGATTTCTACAATGATACGTATCTGTTTGATCAAAACGCATGCTCTGCACCACATACAATATTTTGGTTAAAAAGTAATCAAGCGGAGAAGGCAAAGAAACGTTTTTGGACAGCCGTACATAGCCTGGTTGAAAAAAAATATGATTTTCAGTCCGTACTTGCTGTAGACAAATTGACAGCTTTTTATACACAGGCAGCCAATATGAAAGTCCATCGTATACCAACATTAGACAATAAGGTTGTACTTACTGAACTTGACGAACTACCAAGTGAAATTGACAAGTTCCGTTGTGCTGGTGGTTATTTTTCAGAGTATGATATTAGTTCCCTAGATGATATTGCTCCTGTGATAAATGTCAAGTATCAGACAATGAGCTATTATGGCTTTACAAAGGAAGAACTAAAATCCTTTATTCTCAAGAATAGACCAATAGGTTTAGACCGTATCGTACCTATAGGGCAGACCACAGCCTTTGCACTTAAGTGGGATGGTTTCAATCTTATAGAAACTTTAAGTAGGATTTCATCAATACTCTAAACCAACTGTAAGTCATCAAAGAAGAATACTTAAAGGTCATGGAATATCAATTAGCAGCAAGCCTATTGTCAGATTTACGGAAGAAGAAAAGAAAGCTGTAATAAA
>OMVI01000055.1 GCA_900314455.1 uncultured Prevotella sp.
CGAGTCTGTTTGATTAGAGGGGGGCTTACTTTTTGAAAGAATAAGCCCGAAGTCCTATTTTACAGGGCTTCGGGTAGGATGTTTTTGCCATTTTGAGTTTTAGCGGACAGCAATAAATAAAAAACGGATTTAAACACATTGGACAAGAAAGGCTGTTTAAATAAGATTCATCATGATACATTCCTGTGCTGAAATGATTGCCTATGTCAACAAGATAGGCTTCCTGCCACTGCTACCAATGGGCATACACGGTTGGTCGGCAGATGAAACGGTCGACCCGGACTGCGGCTACATCGTCAATGACGACGGCTCATGGGAATGGGCTCTGTGGCGTTGGAAAGGCGAGATAATACGTGAGACGGGCTGCGGCTACGGCAAATTCTTCGACAAGAAGGCGGCTTTCGTGAGCAAGGAGTGGTGGCCCGACTTCTGCAACTATCGGCGGAGCGTATTCCCTTTGCCGTCGGAGGACAGCATAGAGAGGATGATTCTGGAGACGCTTCGCGAGGGCGGAAGTATGATAACTCGTGACTTGCGGCGCGCCTGCGGGTTTACGGGAACGAAGATGCGTGGAAAATTCGACTCGTATGTTGCCAAACTGCAAATGGGAACATACATCGTGACGGAGGATTTCGTCTATCCGCACGACAAGCACGGCAAGGAATACGGCTGGGGCTACTCACTGCTGACTACTCCGGAGGACTTGTTCGGCAAGGAGGCTTGCCACCCGGACCGCTCTCCCGAGGAGTCGTACAGGCGCATAGCGGGCAAGTTCCGAACGATATTCCCCGATGCCGACGATGCGTTTATCCACCGTTTGCTGAAATAGAAGAGGTCCTTCCGACATTCCAAATCAAAGATACACAAATGCAATAACTTCGAAGAGGTTAAACTAACGGTAACCCCACATAAGCGATAGCGCAATGTGGGGAAGTGAAACAAGTATATATAAACGACTCAGCGCTTCGGAGATGCGCTACAGCACGTAGTGCGCTTAAAGACGGTTTATTTAATACAAAGCCCCTACCTGCGACGAATCTGGGCACGGAGCTTAACCTCAGGGACGAGCATGGTGTCGCCTTCCGACATTTCTTCGACTCCGTTGAGAGCCTGGAAGTAGACAATCATGTCCTTGCCGAAGTACTTATCGCTGTACGACGACATCGTCTGGCCTTTCTTCAGGACAATCTTCTTGCTCACACCGGTAATCTTGTAAGCACCATAACGCAAGCGGCGGTCGCTGTTTATACGTTCCAAGTCAGCCTTCGAAGGGTTCTCGTTCAGCTTCTTTGCAGGCTCCGGCGATGCCGTCTTTGGAGTCTGAGCGGTGTCGGCAGACTCTTCCTCAGCCTTCGGGGCAGCAACAGCAGTCGGAGCGGGCTTGCTCTCGATTGTGTCATGTACCACAGTTGCAGGCTGTTGGGTGCCTTGAGCAAAGTAACGCCCTAACAGCAGGCCCACGACAACTCCCAAGACTATCAGCACTCCGGCAATGGCAAGGAAGATATTGTGGTGCCGATGCAGTCTGTGCATTTGCTCATCGAAGTACTCGCGCGAAACTTTATCCTCCTCATCGGAAGTGTTTGTCGTCCTGACAATCTTCTGCTCGACGACTTCCTGCTTGACTATCTCATGGTCGACAACCTTCTTCTTGACAACATTCTCGGTATTTTCAGAAGGATCTTCCGGAGTTTCGGGCTTATCTTCCTTAACCTCGGGAGTTACATCAGACTTCGTATTGTCATCAGAAGCTGCCAGTTTCGGTTCATTCTCAGTAGACTTTTCAACCTCTGAGGGCTTTTCCGAAGGAATGTCAGCCACCTTTTCCGGCGCAGGCTCAGCAGCCTTGGCATCCTCATATTTCTTCGTCGGAGCCGCAACCGTGGACTTTGGCTCTTCAGCAACAGTATCCTCTTGAACCTCAGGAGCATCCGTCGTCTCGTCAACGTTCGTTTCCTCTTCGTCGGCAGGTGTTTCCGTCTGTTCCTCAGCAGTTTCTTTCTGTTCCTCATCAGCTTCCTTCTGCTCCTCGGATGCCTGTTTCTGCTCTTCAGCCTCAGCCGCAATGTCAATGCTATCGAAGTTGACGCCATCATTGACGACGACCGTTGAGAACTGGGAGAACGGCTTATTGACAATCTCCTTCATCGTAGCGTCGGGCACGAAAGTCACTTTGTCGTGGCCTTCGATTGTCACCCGCTCGCCGGTATTTACATTGACGCTCTCGCGTGCCTTGACATACGTGACCTTGAAGGTTCCCAAACCGCGCACCTTTACTATTTTGTCGGTCTTCAAACCTTCCGAAATGATTTTGAAGAATTCAGTAACGATGTCGGCAGACTCCTTCTTTCCAAGGTTATGGCGATGCGCCACGGCAGCCGCTATGTCAGCAATAGAGTTACGAGCCATTATGCCTCACCTCCCTTCTTGATTTGTCCGCGCACTGCCGAGGCAGGTTTGAAACCGAGGATGAGCTTTGGCGGCACGAGCATACGCTGTCCGGAAGCCGGATTAACCATAATCCGCTCCTTGTGCTTCTTTACCTCAAACGTTCCGAAAGACGGTATCTGCACCTGCGAGCCATCGTCGAACAGACGTCCCATAGCATTGACGATAGTGTCGGCGACACGCTGTGCCTCTGCCATTGTCATGTCTGCCGAGTCCGACAGGCGCGATATGAATTCCTTATTATTCATTTCTTGTCAATTATCGTAGTTGCGTATAAATCGTAATCACTGCTGTCGGTGATGAGAGCGTTGTAGAAGTTGCCCTTGCGCAACGGCCTCTCGGCAACAGGGATATATACTTCGGGGTCGACTTCGGGCGAGCAATACTCCGTGCGACCTACATAGTAGTCGCCTTCGCGACGGTCGATGATGACCTTCATGACCTTCCCGACCTTCGCTGCCTCTACCTCTGAGCTGATTGTTTCCTGCAAAGCCATAAGCCGGTCGAGTCGCTCCTGCTTCACTTCCTCAGGTACATCGTCCTTGTAATGCAAAGCACTGTAAGTGCCTTCCTGCTCCGAATAGGCGAAAGCACCCATACGTTCAAAGCGCTGAGTACGAACGAATTCCATCAGTTCGTTGAAGTCCTCGTCTGTCTCTCCTGGGAAACCGACCATCAGCGTGGTACGGATATTGATGCCGGGGACACGTCGCCGTATCTCACTGATGAGCTTCAGCGTGTCGTCCTTGGTGACATGGCGGTGCATGCGGGTAAGCATGTGGTCGCTGATGTGCTGCAAGGCAATGTCTAGATACTTGCAGACATTATCGTGTTCACGAATGACGTCGAGCAGTTCGAGCGGGAACTGGTTCGGATATGCGTAGTGGAGGCGAATCCATTTCACGCCCTTAATGTCTGCCATCTTGTCTATGAGCTCGGCAATGCGGGTCTTTCCGTAGATGTCGACACCATAGTAGGTAAGCTCCTGCTCAATAACCTGGAACTCCCGGACTCCCTGTGCCACAAGCGAACGAACCTCATCGAGGATGTCCTCGATAGGTCTGCTATGATGCCTGCCAGTAATCAGCGGTATGGCACAATAGGCGCAATGACGGTCGCAGCCCTCCGCAATCTTCACGTAGGCATAGTGGTGCGGTGTGGTACGGGTATGACGGACAGCTCGTCCGCCGGCGTCAACGCCCTGAGCGGTTGCGTGTGCCGGGCCTATCTCCGAGAGAAGACCGTTGTAATCGAACTTTCCGTAGAACTTGTCGACCTCCGGAATGCCCTCTTCCAGCTCCTCCTTGTAACGCTGCGAAAGACATCCCATGACATAGAGCTTGCCGAGTTTGCCTTGCTTCTTACGGTTGGCGAACTCCAGGATGGTGTTAATGCTCTCCTCCTTGGCGCTCTCTATGAAGCCACAAGTGTTGATAACGGCTATCTCGCCCTGCGGTCTCTTGGAGTCGTGGGTACACTGGTAGCCCTCATCCTCAAACTTACGGAGCAGTTTGGTAGTATCGACGAGGTTCTTGGAGCACCCCATCGTTATGAAGTCAATGCAATTTTTTCTCATAAAACGGAAAGCCCCTACTCTTTAAACAACGAGTCGACAAACTCTTCCTTATTAAACAATTGCAGGTCTTCCATGCCCTCGCCGAGTCCGATATACTTCACCGGAACCTTCAGCTGGTCGCTGATACCGATGACAACACCGCCCTTTGCCGTTCCGTCGAGCTTGGTTATGGCAAGCGACGTTATCTGAGTGACAGCGGCAAACTGCTTTGCCTGCTCGAAGGCATTCTGTCCGGTACTGCCGTCGAGGACAAGCAGGACCTCGTCAGGAGCCGAGGGAATGACTTTCTTCATTACGTCCTTAATCTTCTTGAGCTCATTCATCAAGCCGACTTTGTTGTGCAAACGACCTGCTGTATCAATCAGAACGACATCGGCATCATTGGCCTTGGCGCTCTGGAGTGTATCGAAGGCGACGCTGGCAGGGTCCGATCCCATCTGCTGCTTTACCACCGGGACGCCCACACGGTCACCCCAAATTTGTATTTGCTCAACGGCTGCGGCACGGAACGTATCGGCTGCACCGAGATATACTTTCTTTCCGGCTTTCTTGAACTGGTAGGCAAGCTTGCCAATGGTCGTCGTCTTGCCGACACCATTAACACCAACGACAAGGATAACGTACGGTTTGTGGTCGGTGGGCAGGTCCCATCCCTCGCTGTCGCCAGTGTTATTCTCCGTCAGCAAATCAGCAATGGTACTGCGCAGGATACCGTTCAGTTCGCTTGTCGAGACGTACTTGTCGCGGGCGACACGCTCCTCGATGCGGTCGATAATCTTGATTGTGGTGTCAACGCCAACGTCTGAGGAGATGAGAACTTCCTCAAGATTGTCGAGGACATCATCGTCGACCTTCGATTTGCCGGCAACGGCGCGCGCCAACTTTGAGAAGACGCTCTGCTTTGTTTTCTCAAGTCCCTTGTCGAGGGTTTCCTTCTTCTTTTTATTGAAAAGTCCAAATAAAGCCATAATGATTTTTATTTTGGCACAAAGTTAATGAAAATCCTCTGAAAAAAGAAATTATTTGCGTGGTAATACGTTTCAAGGCAAATAATTACACCTGCATTATACATAAAAAAGGCATGCCAAACAAATGTTCAGCATGCCTCTTGCTATTTAACAAACAAATTTGTCCGATTTATTTAAAGAAGTCCTTAACAGCCTCATTAGGCACCATGCGCTCATCGAAAATGTAAGCGCCGGTCTTAGGACTCTTTACCATCTTAATAACCTTTGAATATGCGCGACCATCCGTAGAACCTTCATGGAGGGTAGCGACCGCTTTCTTTGCCATATTACTTTAGTTTATCTAAAAAGTTCAATTATCGAAACTTAAAGCACCGTGATGCCTCGAGCTTACTTAATTTCCTTATGAACCGTCATTCTCTTGAGGATTGGATTGTACTTCTTAAGCTCCAAACGCTCCGGAGTATTCTTACGGTTCTTAGTGGTCACGTAACGGCTTGTGCCAGGAAGACCACTGTTCTTCATCTCAGTGCACTCCAGAATGACCTGGACTCTGTTTCCCTTTGCTTTCTTTGCCATGACGATTATTCTCCTATAACTTTAATATCTTTCCAATTTACGAAGCCCTTCTTCACAGCCTGCTTTAAAGCGGCATCGAGTCCTACCTTATTGATAAGACGCAGACCGGCAGCACTGATCTTAAGGTTAATCCAGCAACCCTCTTCTACATAGTAGAATTTCTTGCTGAACAGGTTGACGTCAAAGCTCCTCTTAGTGTGGTGCTTTGAGTGAGACACATTGCAACCCATCTGTGCCTTCTTTCCAGTGATTTGACAAATCTTAGACATTTCTATCCGACGTTTTTTGATTCGTTAATTGATACCTATTCCAAACAGGGTGCAAAGTTACTAATTTTCTGTGAGACAGCAAAGTGTTCTTTAGTGCAAAATATCAATTTAAGATTTATTAAGATATACGATCACAAAACAATTTTTCACTCCCCTTCTTCGGAGGGGCCGGGGGGAGGCCTCCTAATCCATCCGATGCTTATAGTCGTCGTAAGTATATTCGCGCAGCACCTGCAAGTCACCGCCTTGGCGGAGGAGCGCAATGGACGGATGGCTGACACCATTGAACATGTTCGTCTTCACCGTTGTGTAGTGCAGCATATCCTCGAAGATGATGTTCTCCCCCACCCTCAGCTCGTGGTCAAACTGCCAATCGCCCATGAAATCACCGGAAAGGCACGAGCAGCCACCAAGCCGGTAGACATATTCCTTTCCCCCGGCGGCCTCGCCTTCAGGCAGTATCACGGCACCGCGGACCTCCGGTTTGTACGGCATTTCAAGGCAATCGGGCATGTGACAGGTAAAGCTGACGTTCAGAATTGCCGTCCGTATGCCGTGATTCTCGACTATATCGACGACCTGCGCCACAAGTTCACCGGTCTGCCACGCAAAGGCGCTGCCCGGCTCAAGTATGACTTTCAGATTAGGATAGCGACGGCGGAAGTCGCGCATCATCTTGACAAGCAGCTCGACATCGTAGTCCTTGCGCGTCATAAGGTGCCCGCCGCCGAAGTTTATCCACTTCAGCTGAGGGAACCAACGCGAGAATTTATCCTCGATATGCACCAGCGTGCGCTGGAAAACATCCGAACCGCTCTCGCAGTGGCAGTGGCAATGGAATCCGTCGATGTCGTCCGGCAGTTCCGCAGGCAAATCCTCGGCAAGCACTCCGAAACGTGTTCCGGGCGCGCAGGGATTGTATAGTGCCGTGCCAACCTCGCTATACTCAGGGTTAACGCGTATTCCGAGCGACACATCGGGGTTGGCAGCCTTGGCAGCCGAATGGAAACGGGAATACTGCGACAGCGAGTTGAACGTCAGATGCGAAGACATGCGGGCAATGTCGGGCAGCACCTTGCCGGTGTAAGCAGGCGAATAGGTATGGACGGGAGCACCAAACTCCTCGTAACCGAGCCTCGCCTCGTAGAGGCTGCTCGCCGTCGTGGCAGAGATATACTCACGGAAGATGGGGAAAGTCTTCCAAAGCGCGTAAGCCTTGAAAGCCAATATTATTTCGATTTCTGCCTTGTCGGACACATCTTTTATAAGTTTCAGATTACGACGGAGGCGTTCCTCGTCGAGAATATACATCGGTCTGTCGATGTTTGCAAAAGTCTCTTTATCAGTTTTCATACTGCAAACTTACGAAAATATGTCGAAAGTATTGCAAGATTTATAATAATTTACTAATTTTGCAAACAGAAAAGAAAGCAGACATGAAGCTTGTAATCATGACAAAGTCCACGTTCTTCGTGGAGGAAGACAAGATACTGGATGCGCTATTCGACGAGGGCATGGACAACCTGCACCTCTTCAAGCCCGGCAGCAGTCCTATGTACGCCGAGCGGTTGCTGTCGTTGCTGCCCGAAGATTGCTACCGTAGGATAACGGTGCACGAGCACTATTATCTTAAGAACGAGTACGGACTGGCAGGCATACACATCGACGACCCGACAGAGCCGCTGCCCGAAGGCTACCGCGGACACTTCAGCCGCACAGCGACGGACATTGCCCAGCTGCCCCAGTTGAAGAAGAAGGCGCAATACGTGTTTCTTAAGAATGTCTTCGACTGCATAGAGTTCCCCAACGAGAAGTCATCGTTCACCATCGACGAGCTACAGCAAGCCGCTGACGACGGACTCATCGACAAGAAGGTATATGCTCTGGGCGGAATGGGACTCGACAACATACGGCTGGCTCGTGAGCTCGGCTTCGGCGGCGTAGTAGTGTGCGGCGATTTGTGGAACCGCTTCGACATACACAGCAACGTCGACTACAAGGCAATCATACAACACTTCCAGAAACTCCGCAAGGCGGCGGGCTGACGAAGGTCCGTCAACGGCATTGTTCTTTAAGGCAACACTTCTTAATTTTATATAACAAAAATGAGTGACAACAACTCTTTTCAGGTATTCTCGGGTACGAAGACGAGATACCTTGCAGAGAAAATCTGCGCTTCACTGGGCATAAAGCTCGGCAACCTATTGGTAACACACTTCTCCGACGGTGAGTTTGCCGTATCATACGAGGAGTCTATCCGCGGAAAGGACGTGTTCCTGGTGCAGAGCACATTCCCAAACTCCGACAACCTCATGGAGCTCCTGCTCATGATTGATGCTGCAAAGCGCGCTTCGGCACGCCACATCATCGCCGTCATCCCTTACTTCGGATGGGCACGACAGGACCGTAAGGACAAGCCGCGTGTAAGTATTGGCGCCAAGCTCGTTGCCGATATGCTGTCGGCAGCAGGCATCGACCGCCTCATCACTATGGACTTGCACGCCGACCAGATACAGGGCTTCTTCGATGTCCCTGTCGACCACCTCTATGCAAGCGGAGTCATACTGCCTTATCTGCAGAGCCTGCACATTAAGAACCTCGTCATCGCATCGCCGGATGTCGGCGGAGCTAAGCGTGCCGGTACGTATGCCAAGTACCTCAACTGCCCGCTCGTGCTGTGCAACAAGAAGCGCGCACGTGCCAACGTTGTCGAGAGCATGCAGATTATCGGTGATGTCAAGGGCATGAACGTTGTCATCGTTGACGATATGGTCGACACGGCAGGTACCATCACGAAGGCTGCCGACATCATGAAGGAAGCCGGAGCGCTCAGCGTACGTGCTTGCGCAAGCCACTGTGTCATGTCTGGTCCGGCTAGCGACCGCGTCCAGGCAAGTGCACTGGAGGAGATTGTCTTCACCGACTCGATACCTTACACCGACCGTTGCGCAAAGGTTAAGCAACTGTCAGTTGCTGATATGTTCGCCGAAACTATCCGCCGCGTGGTCAACAACGAGAGCATCTCTTCGCAGTACCTCGTATAATCCAACTGGATTTTACACATTATTATATATATAAGCCCCTGCAAGGATTCATTCGAACGTCCTTGCAGGGGCTTTTTTCGACCTATACGCCTTTGTTAAATCCCTCCAAAAACGAATAAGAAAAGTTAGTTTTACCATTGTAGTAAGCGGATATTAGGTATAAATGACTATTTTTGTATTGAAATAGATTTATCCAATAACACAAACAAAACTATCAAACTATGGATTTAAAGTTAAAGTACACGGCAGCTCACCGACCGCTATCTTAACGGAATTCCCGCTGACAGCCGAATGGCACAGGGTGGTTCGCTTAAGAAGGACGACCTTATTCCTGAGCTTCTTGAGAAGATTCGCAACTACAACGAAGAGGCTAAGGCACACGGACAGACGCTTGCCGAAAGGGCTCTGTCGTGGATTCTCGAGCAGGATGGTGTCACCAGTGTTCTCGTTGGAGCCAGCAGCGTCAAGCAGTTGGCGGCAGACCTAAAGGCAATATAAAAAAGTCCTTGTAACTCCTTGACTATCAGCTGCGCCGCAAAAGGGCACCTTTGGGCTTGCAAAAGCTAAGGTTTTAGGCTGCAAAAGGTGAGGTTTCGCAAGCCAAAAGGTGAGGTTTCGCAACGCAAGACGTCCTCGATGACTTTTCTGTAAATATATTTCTCAATTTCAACCATATACAGTGGCCCTGACAAAGAAGAAGTATCATTGATTATCAGCTATCCCCAAGGCATAAAAATCTTACACGGAGCTATATGATTTTGATGAATATCCGCTAATGCTCTAACAGCTACACACCCACCGCAGGGGCGTCCCTCGTGGGTGCCCGCTCGCCTTGCAAAGGCGAAAGTAAGAACATTTTATCCGGTCATTCTGACCGACCGGGCGCAGCAGGGCACGTCCCAGCGTTAGATAGCACAGCTGGAAGGACATTCGAGGATAGTCATAAATAAAAATTAAAAAAGGAATGAAATATTCTTTTTAAAGAAATAAAAGCAGTATTTTTGTATTTCAAAAACGAAACAAATACAGATTTTCAGCTATGAGAATAGAAATATTTGAGCCACAGGCAATCTGGGAGAAAGGGCATCAGCCTGAACAGAAAGACATTATATACCCACGCAAGGGCGAAGCCGACTCCGCCGACCGGATGTTCATTATCCTCGACGGAAGCAGTACGCACGGTGCTAAGGGCGAAGATATAGTCAGGAAGATAACTGGATACTTCAAGCGGTACCGCTCCGGCAACGGTGAGTTGACCGACGAGGAGATACACAACGCTCTGGCAGCAGCCCTGCCAACGGCGGGCGACGGCAACCAGTCGGCTGTAAAAGCCTCACTGTCAATGCTGTGCCTGCACCGTGGCGGTATAACGATTGTCCATGTCGGTCATGGCGGCGTGTACCATGTGCGCCCGTCGGAAAGCCGTCTGCTCTTCGAGAGCCGCAATGAGGACGACGGCGACATCGACAACCCGGCTATTATACACGTAACCGACTTGCAGCCGGGCGATTTCTTCTGCATGCTGACACCGGGACTCCGCAAGAAGATGAATGGCGAGGCCGTCTGCGACTTCTTCAGTGAGGAAGGCTCTGACGACAAGAAGCGTAACCGTCTTCGCTCGACGACGGCAGACTATGACGACAACCATTCGGCATACTTCTTCAGAATTCGCAATATCGTAGCTGAAGCCGGTGACGAGATGCTTGAAGAGAACGAGCAGTCGTCGCCCGACAACGCCCTCAGCGGTCGTCCTGCACCTGTCCGCAAACCAAAGCCGAAGTTGTTCAAGACCACTGCCGCACCTGCAAAGCCAGTTGAACCTGCAAACGAAAAACCGCAGACGAAGAAGGAAGAGCCGAAGGTAGTGCGCCCTATCGACGATGAGGAAAAGCCTAAGAAGACTGAGCCTGCAACGCCGCGGCGTCCGAAGCCGACTTACAGGAAGCAGCCGCAGCCTATAAGCCGTTATGACGACGAGCGCAAGTCGGCAAATCTTAAGATTATTCTTCTTGTAGCCGTGATTGTTGTCTTGGCTGTTGTTGCCGGAGCATTGTGGTACTTCAACTCTTCTTCTCCTGCAACGGTGCCTACGGACAGTGTAACGGTTGACACACAGGAGAAGGTCGACACGACATCGGCTGCGCCTAAGGCTTCCGACGATGCGGTAATTGCCGACAGCGACATCATACCGGAAACGCCGGAAAAGGTAACTCCAAAGCCTACAAGGCATGAGGCGTCGACAACGTCAAAGTCTTCTGTTGACGAAAGTGAGACCAAAGAACCGACTGAGACTGAACCGACTGAGACAGAGCCAAAGACAGAGCCGACAACGGAAAAGCCGGCAGCTACCGAGGCTCCAAAGGCCGAGACAGCTCCGACAGAATAATATAATTAATTCATAAAACAAAATATCCGCATTTGTTCAGCTATTGAGCAAATGCGGATTTTTTATCGCTTATGTGGGGCTTACCGACAGTTTAACCTCTCGAGGTTATTGCTGAAGTATAAGTAATCACTCTAAATGTCGGATGGGCCAAACTTAGCTATTGCTTTACAAGTTCATCGAAAGGCTTCAACAAATCGTCAATCTTCTGCCAAATGCGCTCTACCCCACCCTTGACATCCGACTCGATGTTGAGCGGAAGGACCGGGTCGTGCAAACTCTTGCGAAGCAGGAACCAGCCACGCTCGTCAGCATTCTTGCAACTCACGCGGATGCCTTCATAGTTTGGCGAGACGATTTCCCAACCTTCAACATCCTTGGAAGCCAATGACACAGCATCGAGAACCTGCTGACCATAGCCTTGAACGTCGTCGGCAGAGATGTGGAAGCGTATCTCCGTACTCTCAACCGGTTGGCGGAGAGACGATATCAGGTCTTGCAACTCCTTACCGTCACTGCGAAGTCGAGCTGCATCGACGATAAGCTTAGCTACGAGATATGCGCCATCGTCAAGGAAATAGTTCTCGCGGAGAGCGCAATGTCCCGACGTCTCGATTGCCAGCCAGCAGTTGCCGCCATCCTTGTTGATGCGTATGCCCTCATCAATGACATTCTTGTAACCTCGCTTGAAACGATGATGAACACCACCCTGCGACTTAATGAATTCCGCCAAGCCGTCAGATGTGACGCTGTCGGTGACGACGGTGCTTCGCGGATGCTCACGAAGGATGATGGCTGAGATAAGCGCGATGAGCGAGTTACGGTTGATGGCGTCGCCGTGCCTGTCGACAACTGCTGAGCGGTCGACATCGGTATCGAAGATAACGCCTAAGTCGGCATGACTCTTCACGACCGCGTCGCAGATGGACTTCATTGCCTTCTTGTCCTCAGGATTAGGAATATGGTTGGGGAAATGTCCGTCTGGATTGATGAACTGGCTGCCTGCCGTGTCAGCACCGAGAGCATTCAGGATGTCGACGAAAAAGCCGCCGTTGCCGTTGCCTGCATCAACAATGATGTGCATGCCCGACAATGGCTTGTCATAGTCTTCAGCTTTAACGCCATGGCGTATATAGTTGATTAAATGGCTTTTATACTTACTCATAAAATCAACTGCCTGAACGCTTCCGCCGCCCTCTTCTTTCGGCAGATTGTCGTTGGCAGCAAGGTCGAGAATGTCTGCAATGTCACTCTTCTCAAGTCCACCGTCCTTAGTGAAGAACTTGAGTCCGTTGCGGTTGAAAGGCAGATGGCTGGCGGTTATCATTATTGCCCCTGTCACCGGATTGTCATCATCGACGGTTGTCATGAACATTGCCGGAGTCGAAGCAAGACCGCAGTCATACACCGTTGCGCCCACAGACGTTGCGCCGTCGATGACGGCACGGCTGAGAGCAGGACCCGACAGACGACAGTCTCTGCCTACGGCGATGGATATTTGCTGCTCTCCCGTTTTATTGCGGAGCCATCCTACGAAAGCCTTAGAAATGACTTGAGAAGCCTCTGGAGTAAGGTTGACGTTCTCACCGGCAACACCCTCAAGGGCTACGCCACGTATGTCAGAGCCGTTCTGTAGTTTTTTCCAGTCCATATAGTTTTAAAGTTATGATAAAGTTGAAATAGTTAGAATTGACAATTGGTATAAACACAAAATGGAAACCCATCAGATTTCCATTTCCTTCAACACAGTGCCTTCGGGATGTTCATCATCGGGAAGGGTGCGGACGGTAACGAGTCCGTCTTCAAGAGTTGCAAGGGTCGGAGGGTTTCCGCCCTTTGGGAAGGTAATGCTGCCCGTGTTGCAAATCAGCGTATCATTCTCCTTCTCAAGCTTCCAGAGGTGGGTATGACCGTAAAAGACAGCATCGAAATGTCCCGGTGGCATATTCCCCGGAGCGTAGACATGTCCGTGGGTGAGGATGATGCGGCGTCCTTCGTCCACAAGCAATGTGTAAGTGGACATTATCGGGAACTCAAGCAGCATCTGGTCGACCTCCGCGTCGCAGTTGCCACGTATGGCAACGATATCCTTGGCGAGAGGATTAAGCCTGGCAACGATACCCTTGGCGTCGATGCCTTCAGGGATACTGTTGCGCGGTCCGTAGTTGAGTATGTCGCCCAGGATAAGGAGCATGTCGAAGTTACCACGCTCGTAGTACTTCAGCGCACGCTCAAGACGGGGCAGACTGCCGTGTATGTCGCTAATGATGAGATACCTCATAATCAGTCGACGGCACTGTAGCCCTTCGTGCTGTTACGCTGAAGAAGGTCGTGAAGGTTGAGCTCTTTCTCTCCGTTCTCCTCGTATGCCTCGTTGATTTCGTCCCATCCGTGCTGCTCTTCCTTAGAGTGAGTGAAATGGAACGACTTGTTGCGAAGTTCAACAAAGCCCCAGCCCACGAGAGCTACGGCAAGAAAAATAATGAATGCGATAACTGGTGTCATAAAATAAAAGTTGTAATTACGGGTGCAAAGGTACTGCAAACATGGCACACCGCAAAATAAAAGAACGCTTTTTAACTTTGATGGACGCCGTGGCGGTAAGCCTTGCGGAGCTTGCGCACTGCCTTGTCGCGTATCTGACGTACACGCTCGCGCTTCAGTCCCATGCTGTCGGCAATCTCGGCCATAGTGTATGACGAAGTGCCAAGGCCGTAGAAGCGTTTGACGACTTCTTTCTCACGGTCGTCAAGGGCACCGAGCAATCCCTTCAGCCCGTCCTCTGTCTCACTCGTCTGCAAGACATCGTCGGCCTGGCGGACGTTTCTGTTGACGAGGACACTCAGCAGGTTGAAGCCGTTGGTAGAACCTAGCGGTATCGGTTCGTCAACGGACACCGGCATCTTGCGCTTCTTCGTCTCACGGTTAGCCTCGGAACGCGGCACACGGTACAAGCCTGCCTGTTCTTCAATGGCATGTTCCATGGCACGGCGGATGAACGGTGCGGCATAGCTGACAAAGCGCTTGCCACGCGAAGCATCGAACTTGCGGGCTGCCTCGACCATTGCCATGCTGCCTTCGCTGACGAGGTCGTCCATAGCGACTCCCCTGCCGGCATACTGCTTAGCCATACTGACAACGTATCCGATATTGTCGGTTGCCAATTTATCTTGCTTGTTTTCCATAATAGCCTCCTTGAAAGAATAGTTGATAAAGTCAGTCTGTCAGCAGACTTGTCTGCTTAAGCCTGCTCCTTCTTGAAATAGTAGAGGAATGTCGCAATGCCTTTGAGTGCGAACTTGCGCTCGTTCTCAACCATGAGCTGGAACTTTATCTGTGCCTTGCAGATGCCGCGGAGGTTCTCGATGTCGTAGAGCGAAGCGACAAGGCGAACGCGGCCGCCCGAAAGGACAGGCTGTCCGAACTTCATCTGGTCCATTCCGTAGTTGACAAGCATCTCGACATTGTTGACCTGGATAATCTCCTGCCACAGATAAGGGAGCAGAGAAAGCTGCAAGTAGCCGTGTGCAATGGTCTGATGGTAAGGACTTTCCTTCTTGCAACGTTCCGGGTCAGTGTGTATCCACTGATGGTCGAGGGTTGCGTCGGCAAACTTGTTTATCATGTCCTGGTCTATCGTGACCCAGTCTGAGACACCTATCTGCTCACCCTTGTGGGCTGCGAATTCTTCGTACGAGTTGACAATTAATTTTCCCATTATAATTTTCGTTTAGTCTTGGTTGGAAATTGTGACTGATGCAAAGTTAATACAAACAAGCGAAACGGCAAAGAAAAACATATAAAAAGTTCTCTTTGCCGTTTCCAATACTAATCTATAATTCCACAAAAATTTTATATCCGCCGTCTATACATATTATATATTACTCTTCATAGACGCACTTAGCGAGCTCGTCGGTGATGGCTTTCTTGTCCATGTTGCGACCGATGAACACGAGTTTCTGCATGCGGTCGCCGTACTTCTCATCCCAATCGCGCTTTACTCCAGGGTTTTCCTCAAGGAAAGTCTTCAACTCATCCTTCGGCATTGTGGCGTACCAGCGACCGGCGTTGCGAAGACCGACCTGCTTACCAGCCTGCTCGAAGACGTAGCAGGTCTGCATCTCGTCCTCAAAATAGCATATTCCCTTACAACGGATAACGCTCTTAGGCCAGGCAGAGGCGACAAACTCGTCGAACTTACTTAAATCCAACGGGCGGCGCTCCTTCCATACGAATGTCTGGATGCCATACTCCAGTGCCTCGCCGGACTCTTCGTTCTCAAGCGAGTCGTTGTCGTCGTCACCTTCCATAGCTGCCACCCATGCTGCGGAAGTTGCCACTTTGTCAAAGTCGAACTTACCGGTGTTGAGCAGACGGTCCAAATCGACTTTGCCATAGTCGCACTCTATGATTTCAGCCTCTGGCTGTATGTGGCGGATAATCTCCTTGACCATGCGCAAATCCTTAGGGCTGACCTCCGAGGCCTTGTTCAGAAGGATGGTATTACAGAACTCAACCTGCTGGATAACGAGGCTTTCGAGGTCGTCTTCCTCGATGTTGTCCTTAAGCAAGTCATTGCCCTTGTTGAACTCATCGCGCATACGCATAGCGTCAACGACAGTCACGATGTTGTCGAGCTTTGCCTTTGCGGTCTTAGCCAACTGCGGATAGAGCTGCGCATAAGCCGATATTGTCTGTGCTATTGGCGCCGGCTCGCATATTCCACTTGCCTCAATGACAATGTAATCGAACTTTCCGCTCTCTGCGATATCACTCAACTGCTGCACCAAATCCATCTTCAGAGTACAACAGATACAGCCGTTCGACAGAGGAACAAGGCTGTCGTCGCCTTTGCCTACGATGCCACCTTCGGCTATAAGGCTCTCGTCGATGTTGACTTCGCCTATATCGTTGACGATGACGGCAAACTTTATGCCGCGCTCGTTGCTGAGTATTCTGTTTACGAGGGTTGTCTTTCCACTGCCCAGATAACCTGTGAGCAGAAGTACAGGTATCTCCTTTACTTTGTTATCCATTTCCTTTGACTTTCAATAACTACCCGCATTGGGGCACGTAATGATACATAATTAATTATAATACAGTGTGCAAAGGTACAAAAATTATGCCAAACGCAACTGCGACAAAATAAAGAATTTCTGTCGCAAAAGCTTTGTCAGCACGATTTTTATTATTACCTTTGTGACCAAATAAAACGGAAACCGTAGTAATGAGAAAATCAGAGGAAGCAAAAAGCAGTACTAAAGCCACGGCAACGGCGGCAAAACCAAAGAAGCGCGGTGCCAAGGCGCAGAAGAAACCTGTAAAGAGGGGACTCTCGACAGACCTCATCCCTATTGAGGAAGAAACGTGGTTGTTGCAGCCTATAGCTGTAACGATGATGCGTCATGACTACTCGCTGATACAGGTTCGCATTCTGGTGAGCGTGGTGGAAAATCTGCAAAGCATCCTCCACGGACTTCTGAACAACAAGCGGACGCGCGAGCTGGATTTGTTCCGTACCGACGAGCTCGACAAAGACGGACGTCTGCCGGTCAAGTTGCCTTTCAAAGAGCTTGGCGTCGACCCCAACCACTACCCTCAACTGCGTACTTCGCTGAAGATGCTGGCTTCCATTCCTATCGAGATTCCGTACAAGACAGCCGAAGGACGTAAGTATACAAAGGCGACGAACCTGTGTGATGTGTACATCCCCGATGACCATACATATAATAAATATGCAATTCTGAAACTTGACAGGGGCGTTGCCGAAAGGCTTGTCTCGCTCGATTTCGGATACCATAAGCTTGGAAAGCAAATCGTATTCGCATGCAAGAACCGCTACACACAACGCATTTACATGTTCCTGGAGTCGTGGCTCGATAAGGGATTTGCTTCGATTAAGACATTGGAATTCAGGAAAATGCTTCGTCTTGAGAATAACTATAAGAAGTTCTCGGACTTCTGCCGCAGGGTTCTTGAGCCTGCGAAGACGGAGCTAAAGGAGTTGGCTGAGAAGGGATATTGCGACTGCTACTTCGACTACGAGAAGAAATACAACAACGGACAGCGTGGTGGTGAGCCCGACGTCCTGCTGTTCCATATATACAAACCGAAGAACCAGCTTAACGCCCAGTTGCAACAAGTAACTGATATTCAGCGCAAGAACTTCGCACAAATGCTTATCCGCCACTTCGCATTTACACCTGCAAATGCCGAGAAGATGGCTAACCGCATTACTGCTGATACGCTAAGCGAGGCTACGGAGAAACTTATGGAACTTCGTGAGCGTTTCCAGCGCACATACGTCAAGGATAAGGCGGCTTACACTTTCAAGTCGCTGGACCAGCTTCTGCGTGAACACGAAGTTCCGAATACTGAGGTTGAAGAGATAAAAAGCAAATAAACTCGAAACTAGAAGCGCTTCCGCTTCAGGAACTTTTCTATCTGCTTGTCCATGTGACGGTGACCGACGGCGCTTATACGCTCATATTTGTCATAGTCACCACCACCATACCGACGCATCGGAATGTCTACAATGATGTCGGGATGGTTGATTTCGATGGAGCGGCGGGCGTTCTGCGAAATCGATATCGACATAGTACGGTCAAGGAGCGTGAAGTAGTTCATGCCGTATTCCTTGACCCCAGGAATAAGACGGCTGAGAAACTGCAATGCCTTGGAGTTTCTGATTTTCCTTAGTTTTGCAGCTTCATGCCGTTCCCAGATACTCCTGTAATCATGACCGCTGACATTCACGCCAACGAGCAAGTCGTTCTTCGTTCGCTCCACACGGTCAAGGGGCAGCGGATTGGTAATTCCGCCGTCGATAAGGATGCGGCCATCTTCCTCAACAGGAGCGAAAAAGCCGGGCACGGAGATAGATGCACGGATAGCATTCCATACACTACCGCTGCGGAAGACGACTTCCTTGCCAGTCTTCCAGTCGGTAGCAACGCAGGCAAAAGGTATTGGCAAGTCCTCGATATTGCAGTCGGGGGCGATTGTCTTAAGCTCTTCAATGATGCGCTCGCCCTTTACAAAGTACGACAAAGACAGGGAATAATCGGTCAGTTCCTTTATTCTCTGCTTGTCGATTTTCCTCATCCATTCCTTGTAATCATCAAGATGCCCCATCGCATACATACCTGCGACAATAGCTCCGAACGAGGTTCCGGCTACAGAACGGATTTTGAAGCCATGCTCTTCAAGCGATTCTATGGCACCGATATGTGCCAAGCCGCGTGCCCCACCACTGGAAAGAACCAGTGCAACGTCGCGCCGCTCACTCTTGAAAAGTCGTGTTATAATACTTGGTGGGGTCATTTGACTTTATATTGGGAAATTAATGAGTTGTATGGAAGCAAGGCCTTTACTTGTACTTCTTTATAAATGTGTCAGCCTGAGTATCGCCGAGTGTCTTGGCTTTTTCAAGATTGGCAAGTCCGTCGGTCTTGTTGCCTTTCTCACATTGTACTATACCTTTTATTATATAGGCAGCCGAAGCCGAGTCGTCAAGCTTCAGAGCCTCATCGGCAGAGCGTAAGGCATCGTCGAGTTGGTTGACACGCATGTGGACATTTGCCTTCTCACACCATAGCATAGCGTTCTTGGTGTCCAAGAGAAGAGCACGGTTGATGTCGTCGATGGCATACTTGTAAAGGCGGGCCTTCATCTCCATCTGCTCACGATTGTAGTAGAAGTCGACCGACTGGATACTGTTCGAGAGTAATTCGTAACGATACAAGTCGAATGTTGCGTCACGATAGCGTCCCATCTTTGCATATTGGTTGCCACGGGCATAGAAGAACGGGGCGGCAATAGAAGTATAAGGGGTATCGCAAACGGCTACTGCACTGTCGAGAAGTGACAGTATCTCTGCATCAGGAGCATTGAGATGTTCCTTACTCTGTGCTGCTTCAAGATACAATTCTGGATTTCGCAACGATGTCTTCGTAAGGCCAATGAACTTATCATAAGCTGCTTGATAATTGCCTTTACCGTAGTCAATCTTCGCCTTCATCTCGTCATAAGCTGGCTGCGGGTCTATCTTGTAAGCGGCATCGGCCTCCGTCATAGCCTTGTCGAATGTCCAGTCGCCGTAAGGAGGTTCCGGCTGCATAGCCACCTTCTGCCAAATGGCACGGGAGTAGTTGTAGTGAGCCTCACCCTTGTCGGTTGCATTAGCTATAGCCTGCTGCAAAAGTTTGTCAGCCTCGGCAACGTTTCCGTCTGAAAGATAACTGTTGGCCAGGGATGAATAACCGTCATTCTGTTTCGGGAACATCTTTATGAAATCGCGTGCGGCATCCATAAAGTCTGACTTACGACCATCGGCGAGCATCATCAGAGCAACCTGCGCACTCTTGTAGTCATTAGGCAGGGCTTTGCGGATTGACGTCTGGCGCAGCGTCGGGTCTTTGCCGGAAAAGGCATTCGGCTGCAACTCCTTGCCATAATTGTAGTCCGTAGCGCTCAGAACACTTACTCCGTTATTATACATACCAACCAGTTCGCCCTTGTCGGTTACCACGGGAGAACCGTCGGGATATGTTGTCTTGTCGGCGTTCAGGGTCGAATTGGTGTTGAGGACATAGAAGTTGTACTTCTCCATGAACTTCTCCGTACGCAACAATGTCGTCTTGACGGGGCTGTCGGTCATGACCCAAAGGGACGATGAAGCAGACGGCGCAGACTTGGCAAGTGCTATCTGCAACGTTGCCGGGACTCCGCTGACTTCGAACCTTGCAATGTTATAAAGCTCGTTGGCACCGATAATCTTCGCAACACGGTAGCTGCGGCCCGACGCATCAGTGACAACGGCACTGTCGGCACCGACAAACGGAGTCCATGCACTTAGCGTTGTGCCGTCCTTGTCGATAATGCAGGCGTAAGAAGACGAAAGCAGTTCGCCTCCCGTCTTGTAAGTCTTCAACTTCAGCAGCTTCTGTTTAGCAGCTGATGGTTGTGCCTGTACCGACATGGAAACAAGCGGCACAATCAATGATAATATAATAAACAGTTTCTTTTTCATTTTTTACATTATAATATTGTAGCCCTTAATCTTCACCCAACAATACCCGTGCGTTCTGCAATGCAGCGTCGGTTATATTGTCTCCTGAAAGCATTGAAGCAATTTCTGTAACACGTTCTTCATTAGATAATTGACGCATGACGCTTGTAGTGCCACTTTCGGTCTCTCGTTTCTCCACCTTGTAGTGTGCTGTTCCCATAGCAGCAATCTGCGGAAGATGGGTGATGGAAATCACCTGACGCCCCGACGCAGCCATTTGGCGCATCACCTGAGCCATCTTACTTGCAATGGCACCACTTACACCGGTATCTATCTCATCGAAAATGATGGTCGGCAGGTTAACGGCACCACTTATCATCGCCTTCAGGGAAAGCATAACACGGGCAATCTCACCGCCCGATGCGACTTCCGAAACAGGACGGAGGGTCATGCTCTTGTTTGCCGAGAAGAGGAACTGCACCTTGTCGGCGCCATCGGCAGACAGCTCTTTCTTGTCGACTTTCACCTCAAAACGGACATTGGGCATGCCCAACGCTTCGAGCCTTGACTTCATATCCTTCTCGACTTTCGCAGCTGCTTTCTTGCGCAAAACCGTCAACTTCTCAGCTTTCTTTCTGCTTTCCTTTTCCGTTTCGGCAACTCGCTGCTCGAGTTCGGCAGTCTGTGTGTCGCTGTCATCAATGCCCTCGAGTTGCTTCTCAATATCATCACGGATAGAGATTAATTCCTCCACCGTCTTGACATGATGCTTTTGCTCAAGCGAGTATATTGTGTCAAGTTTTGCGTTTATGGTGTCCAGGCGTGTCGGGTCAAAGTCTATGTCGGCGGCATCAGCACTAACGTCAGAGGCAATGTCCTCGAGTTCAATCTTCGCAGAGTCCAGACGCGATGCCAACTCGCTCACTTTGGGATAAACTTTCTCTATAGAATGAAGCGCCTCAGCAGCCGTTCCGGTCGCTTCGACAATACCGTTGGTGTCGCCATTAAGAAGATTGTCGGCATGAAAGAGACCTGACTTAATATCCTCAGAATGAGTAAGAGCAGCACTTTCTTGCTCAAGTTCTTCTTGAAGGCCATCCGACAGCCTCGCATTGTCCAATTCCGTAAACTGGAAACGAAGGAAATCCTCATTCTGTTTGGCTGAAGCTATTTGCTCACGGAGTTCCTTCAGTTCCTTGTCAGCCTTCTTATAATCGTTGAAAGCCTTAGCGTATGCGTTACGCTCCTTATCATCGCCGGCTATGATATCGACGACATCAAGTTGGAAATCCTCCTTTTGAAGGAGCAAATTCTGATGCTGCGAATGAATATCGACGAGCCTTTCGCCCAACTGACGGAGCATTTGCAGCGAAGCGGGGGTATCGTTTATGAACGCTCGCGACTTACCGGAGGCGTTCACTTCACGGCGAATTATGCAATCGGAAGGGTCGTTGTCGATGTCATTCTCTGTGAAGAAGGCATCAAGATTGAACTTGCTGATGTCGAAATGAGCCTCGATAACGCATTTCTTCTCGCCCGGCTTAATCGACTTGGAGTCTGCACGGTTGCCGAGAAGCAGACCGATGGCGCCAAGGACGATGCTCTTTCCGGCACCGGTCTCTCCCGTTATGACCGAGAAACCTTGCGGAAAGTCTATGTCAAGCAGGTCGATGAGTGCGTAATTCTTAATATATAGATGTCGTAACATTTATTCCTTGATTTTATCCCACGAAGCATTCTGACTGGCATTGATACCAAAGAGTATCTCGTAGACGCTCTCCTTCTCCTTCTGAGTTCCCTTACCTTTATATATATTGGCAAGTTCGTCCTTCTTGTAGTCAGTCCATATTTGCGGAAGAAGGCTCATCGGACGGTCCTCATGGCACTTCTTGAGGTCGTTTTCGAGAGCTGTCGTAATGTTGGTACGGCCCCTGTCGGCATTGTTGGCCATTTCGTCAAGTCCCGTACGATAGTAGTCGTACTGCAACTGACGGAAAGGCTTCATCGCTCCGTCGAGATAGTCGTTGATGATTGCAAAGCGGTTGCGGTCGTTGTCGAATGACTTCCAGCCGGTGAAGTTCAGATTCTGTGCATTGTTCGTAAGGTTCATGCAAAGCTGAAGTACGTCTTCACCGCCCATCGGAGCGAAAGAATCGAGGTCCATGCCTATTATTAAATATGCGTAATAAGCGATTAACGCCGTCAACTGGTTGTCGACCGTCTCGTCGTTAAACTCGAGTTGGTCGAACTGAGCGAACTCGAAATTGAAGTCTTGGTCGGTGTTATTATACAGTGTTGACGTGTAAGCGGAATTGTAAACAGGACGGTTCGCCTGAATGAGGGCATTGCACGTGAACAGATTCGATGCCTGGTCGTACTTTGTCACGGTAATGTTGAAGTTGCACTGTATGCGCTCGTTCTTCTGGAAATGCAAGTTTGTCCATTGCCGTTCATTGATAAACTGCTCGAGAGTCTGCTGCAAATTCTCGAAGATTGATGCATCGGTGCCTTGTATCTGGTTGTGATTGATGGTCACCCTAGCCTGCAATTCCTGTGCATTAGCTTTATTACAAGGCACAAAAGACAAAGCAAGAGAAAGTGCAAGACTGCAAACGACACCCTTGCCAAGCCACCTAAACGGACTGGTTGACGCTCTCCGGAAAATCTTCATGTACCTATTGAATATCATAATATATCTTCCAATTCATTAATTATATCAACAGCGACCTCCGATTTGGGCTTCTTGGGGTACACATGCTTCGCTGTCCGTGATATAATAGCAACCTGATTATCATCGCTACGGAACGTTGTACCCGGTATTTGGGTTGAGTTCAGAACTATGAAATCAGCATTTTTCTTTTCAAGTTTTGCTTTAGCGTTCTGCTCTTCGTTGTTAGTTTCAAGGGCGAAGGCTATAATCCGCTGTTTACTTGTCTTCATTTTGCCCAACGCTCCGGCAATGTCGTGGGTCGGTTTCAACTTCAATGTCAAACCGTCCTTACCACGCTTGATTTTGGTTTCCGAAACCGTCTCCGGCCGGAAGTCGGCAACTGCGGCACTTAGGATTGCCACGTCGTATTCAGGGAATAGTCTTGAAGCCTCATCGTACATTTCTGCACACGAATCGACATTGATGCGATTGACACCATCCGGGGTATCCAAGGCAACAGGACCGGAAATCAATGTGACACTTGCGCCACGCTTCCGGCATTCCTCAGCAAGCGCAAATCCCATCTTTCCGCTTGAGTAATTGCCGATGAAACGTACCGGGTCTATCTTCTCGTAGGTAGGTCCGGCAGTTATAAGAATCTTCTTTCCAGCCAGTGACATGCCCGTTTCCTCACTCGTCTTATCAGCCTCAGCACTTTCAGCATCGAAGAACTTATCAAGAGTATCGACTATAACGTCCGGCTCCTCCAAGCGTCCCTTGCCTTCAAGGCCCGATGCCAGGAAGCCGCTTTCTGGCTCAATGATATGATTTCCGTAACCTTTAAGGGTTTCAAGATTATGCTGCGTCGACGGATGGCGATACATATCCAAGTCCATTGCTGGAGCTATGAACACGGGAGCCTTCATAGAAAGATAGGTCGTCACCAACATATTGTCGGCAACTCCGTTAGCCATTTTGCCAAGAGTGCTTGCCGTGCATGGCGCTATAAGCATCGCGTCAGCCCACAAGCCCATGTCGACATGCGAGTGCCACGTACCGTCACGCTGCGAGAAGAACTCGCTTATGACCGGCTTATGAGTCAGAGCGCTAAGCGTAATGGGCGTAATGAATTCCTTGCCCGCCGGCGTTATGACCACCTGAACTTCCGCACCGCGCTTTATGAGACCGCGTATTATGAGACAAGACTTGTACGCAGCAATGCTGCCCGTTATTCCTAAGACAATCTTCTTACCCTTTAGCATGTTACGTTTTAGTGGTTTTGGTTCATCTTCATATCGCGCAACTTAATGCGTGTAAGTACCTGTTTGGTGTTAAGCGTGAAGTCGCTCTGCTCTATCCAAGCATAATATCCGGGGTCGCGACGCAACACTTCCTGCACGTCTTTGCCCTTATGCTTGCCAAAGTTGAACACTTCGTGGCGCTTCGGCTTTCCTTTCTCGTCGAGAACGGGGTTGCCGTCCTTGTCAAGAACATCTTTCCAGACGATGCGTCCGGCAAAGTCGACATTGTCGTTGTGCTTTGAGAATTCCGCAAGCTCATCCATATCGTTGTGGAGCGGTGTGCGGTCAGGGTCGTCAAGATGACCCGGCGCATACATATCGAGCTCTCCCTTCAGCACGCAATACGTAGCCTCAGTGTCCTGGTCGGCACGATGAGCGCGGAAGTCGTCCTCCATGCGATGTCCCGTGTAGAACTTATAAGCAGCCGCAAGGGTACGCTTCTCCTGACGCATGAATATCGCCTGTGCGTCAATGAGGCGGCATTTGTCGAAGTCGAAGTTTATTCCTGCACGCAGAAACTCCTCAGAAAGCATCGGAATATCGAAGCGATTGGAGTTGTATCCGCAGAAATCGCATCCCGAGAACTCCTTATTGAGTTCCGCGGCCTTCTGCTTGAAGGTCGGAGCATCTTTCACCATGTCGTTCGTTATGCCCGTCAGCTTCTCCACCTCGACAGGTATCGGTCTTTCAGGGTTTATGAACAGCGACTCGCGTTTCTCGGTTTTGTCAGGCGAAACCTTGATATAAGAAATCTGAATGATGCGGTCTTTTACAAGATCAAGCCCCGTAGTCTCCAGGTCGAAGACTATCAGGGGCTTTGTAAGGTTCAGTTCCATGATTTAATTCAGTAACCGTATTAGTTTTCGAGAAGCATTGGCATGGCGAGCATGAGAATGTTCTCGTTCTCTGGCTGTTCGTCCGGTACGATGATACCAGGGCGTGACGGGTCGGCAAGCTGAATGATAACATTGTCGCTTTCGAGGTTTGAAAGGACCTCAACGATGCTGCTTCCCTTGAAGCCGATGTCCATTGGAGAGCCTGAATAATCGCAGATAATGCTTTCCTTGGCGCTTGTAGCGAAGTCAATATCTTCAGCCGAGAGCTCGAGTTTGCCACTTTCGATGTGGAAGCGGATAAGCTCCGAGGTATCGCTGGCGAACGGAAGCATACGGCGAACTGCTGCAAGGAGAATCTTTCTGTCGACAGTAAGCAGGTTAGGATTATCCTTCGGAATTACACTGTTGTAATTAGGATAACGTCCCTCGATAAGTCTACAATACAAAGCCCCGTCGCCATAGTTAATCTCGGATGCACGGCCGTCAAAGCGGATAACGACGTCAGCACCGTCATGGCTGAGCACATTCTTAAGCAGAGTTGCAGGTTTCTTAGGCAGGATGAACGAAGCCGGAGTCTCGCTCTTTATGCTGAAGTTCTGGTTTCTTACCAGTTTGTGACCGTCACTTGCAACAATGGCAAGGCAATCGGGCGTCAAGTCGAAGTAGATACCGTTCATTACCGGACGCAGCTCTTCCTGTGCCGTAGCGAACAAAGAGCGTGAAATACAGTCGAGAAGCTCTCCTGCGCCAATGGTAATAGTAACAGCGTTATCATCAAGAGCCTGTCTCTGCGGCCATTCCTCAGCGCTCTGGATTGGGAAATCATAGTTACCGTTCTGGTACTCTATGTAAATCTTCATCTCATCGAAGTTTACGTTCATGCTTAACGGCTGCTCCGGCAGCTCACGCATTGCGTTCAGGATGTTCTTACTTGAAACACAGAAGTCGCCTTCGCCGTCGCACTCATCAAGATTCAGCGTCGTCCACATGGAATTTTCATTATCCGACGCCGTAATTGTCAACTGGCTGTTGTGCACTCCAAAGCGGAAACAGTCGAGAATAAGCATAGTGTTTCTGGAGCTGGGTACCTTTGACAGGGTAAGCAGACGACTGCTGAGAGCAGTACTTGATAGATTGAATTTCATATTGATGTTTTATTTTGTTTTTGTTGTTTCCACATTATTAAGTAGGATGGTACTTTTTTCAACGTACAAAAATACAAATATTTGAGGATATAGCAAAGTTTTTTTCTTGAAAAGTTTGCTGAATTTATATAAAGTACTTACTTTTGCACCGCGTCTTCCGCAAGGGAGGCTGATTAATATGACTGAATTCAAATAATCGTTATGAAATCAAACAACAAGAAAGCACTGACACTGAAGACATTAAATAAGAGCAACGTCTGGGACATACAGGAGAGCGACGTACTCAGGATGTGGGATGCCGCAGCCCGGGAGAGCGACTTCCGCGATAATGAGGACCATTACCGCGAGATTATAAAGACGGCGTTCGACCTTGAGGACGTAAAGGTCGACAAGCCTGAAGTTCTCAAGAAATATGAGGCACGCGGCTTTAAGACGGCTTTGGTAAAGACCAGCAGCTCAAACAAGAAGCGCATAGCCATCAAGAAAAAACCAATAACAAGGGTCACCGACCTGACATACGAGAATATAACACACATCACGGCAGCCAAGCTTCTCGAAGTAATCGAGCGCAACTTCGGCGGTGGCTGGGAGAGTTTGTCGCAAAGCATACAGGACATCATTGAGAGCGGGTTCGACATTTCGACTACTACCCTACCCTCATCGATGCTCAAGAAGAAAGGCGGAATGTACGACAAGAAAGTCGCCGACGGCTATGAAGTACTCGAAATACCTAAGGGCACATGGACAGAAGCTATCTTCGCCAAGACAAAGCCACGCGTAGAGCGCGTCCACACCGTGTTCGACCCTGACGCCGAAGACGAGGAGAAGCGCCGCTTAGAGGAAGCCGAGGAGAACGACGAGGACCTGCCGGATATCAAGGACGATTACAACGACGACGAGGATGAGGACGGCGACGAGTTCGACGATGACAAGCTGACAGAGGAGAGCTATCGTACGACTATCGACACGACACCGGAAGACCTCGACCTTCAGGCTGCCGACGTTGCCGATGACGACTCCGACAATTATTAATTTTCAGATAATGCAAAACGAGACATGCCTGGCAAAATCAATGCCGGGCATGTTTCGTTTTTTATTTAGTATGTTCTGATGATTTCGTCGTGCTTTTCCTTCTCCTTACTGCTCAGTCCTCTACGCTTATGGAACAACGAGAAGAAATCGAACGAGAAGCCTCCGACATTCGGGGTATAGTAGTCGCGGGCATCATGGGTGGCACGTTTCACGTCGAAAGTCATTGGCTTGCTACCATAGACGACAACCTCCTCAAGGGTGTTGAAACGCGGAAGCAACTCAATGGTATCGCCCATCTCATACAGATTCAATGTAAGACTAAGATAATTCTGGTGGGTTATCGTCGCACTAGTGAAATAATCCTTAATGGAATACTGCCCACGCCAGTCGGTGGTAAAAGTCTTATTTGTATTCGTATATATCTTCGCATCACGTATCGGCACGCCTGTTTCCATATTAACGATAACACCTCGCTTCTGAGCCATCGCTGACTGTAAAGCCGAAAACATAAGAAGAAAAATCATCAGTATTCTCATTGTTATCCCTTTAATGCAAAAACAAAAAACTACCAAAGACAATTCTATACGCCTGGGTAACTCCCAATAGCCTCAACAACTCAATCCTCCGAGCCATCATCAAGTATGACGGTCGTAGCGCCGATGTTGACAGCCGTGCCTGGCTCGATATCTCTCCGCTCCTGACGACCCATACGCTGACTGTTGACAAAGGTACCTGTGTTGCTCGGTCCGTCGCGGAGCACGTAGCGCAAACCACCGTCCTTGCACTTGCTGACATTTATCACGCAGTGGCTCAAGTCCATCGTCAAGTCACCGGTATCTATCGGACAGTTGATGTTATTGCCCCTCATGCGGCGCCCGATGACATTGTCACCAAGCTGCAAAGGTATCTGCTGCCGAAAGGAATAGTGATTTTCTATGGCCGTTATGTAGCCGTACGGTGCGTTTCCGGCCCGTGTTTCCTCCTCAGCGTCAGTAGGATTATCCTTCAGCTTTGACAGTCCGAAGCGTATACCAAACTTCCGTCCGCACTCTTCGCATACGAACATGACCTTCTGACCTGCCACAAAGTCGTGCTCATCAAATGTTATGGGATTTCCGCATTGCGGACATTTCACGCGTTTCATTACTTGTTGTCAACTTCCAAAAGCCATCCGTCAGCAAAGTATTTCTCCGACCGCAAGCCTCTCAGCGCAGTCAGAGCATCCTCCTTTGAAGAATACTTGCCGTACAGAACCTTTACATTACTATCCTTATAAACGAACGCATCACCACGACCGGATGCCTTAATCTTCTCTACAAGTTCCTCAGCGTTAGTCTCGGGGACTCCTGCGCACATCACGATACTCCAATAGCTAGCCGCCTTCTGAGTATCAGCTGTCGGCTTAACCGCAACCGTCGGCTTAGGAGCAGCAACCTGCTGCTTCTGCGGACTGGCATTCCGTGCCGTCTGCAACTTTGCCGTCGGAACCGGCTTATTGCCCGAATGCGACGGATTGAACATCTCGTAGAACCCGCTTTCGATGTTTCCAGTAGGCAGATTACTGCTACCACGGCTCACAGGCAAGGCAACAAGGAACACCGAAGCCACCAGAACTGCGGCGACGCTGATATTGCGTATTGCCTTTAGACTTATGTTCAACGTGCGCTGTCCGTACTCGCTTCCGAGGTAAATGATACGCGGCTTGCGGCTTTCAGACGAAGCATCAGTATCGTCGGAGGCAGTGGCTGACAACTGCGGCATGTCGAATGAACTCAGAGCATAGAACTCCGGCGTCAGTATTCCGGACTCGCAAGGCTCAAAATTCAGCTTGCGCTCACCGTCGTAGAACAACCTTCCGAGATTGTTAAGCTCATAACTGCCGGTATTGTCAAGGATGTCCGTAATCTCAGCGACTTCATCCTCGACGACGCCCTTAGCCTCGCTATAGCTTAAGTCATAAGCCTCAGCATACGACTCCACAAGCAGCGAATCGTTCATCTTCAGCTGGGGATTGAACCCAAGCGTACGCAACGGAGGCAGGAAAATGCCCTCGTCGCTGTCGTAACGCGCCGTCATGTGGTGGGCTACGAACCCGCCAAGATTCGGAACCTGTACACACTCGTTGCCAAGCAGCAGCGTTTCAATATGTCGTGCTAGTCGTATCACTGATTTTCGTTAAGCTATTTTTCAACGTGCAAATGTAATACTTTATTCTGACACTTGCAAACATAAAAGAACATTTTTCTTAAATAAAAAATAGAATTATAAACCTAAATGCACGTATATCAAACACTTTGATACCGTACCTTTAAATCTTTACATGAACAGGGCTGACGTCTTGTCGGACGAAATAAAATATCTTAATTATTTTGTAGTCTGTTGGGATTGTGTTATCTTTGCAATCAAAACCGAACATACATTATGGAATACAAAAAGACAGACATCGACGGAGTGTGGATTCTTGAGCCAAAGGTCTTCAATGACAACCGCGGCTACTTCTTCGAGTCATGGCGTCAAGCCGATTTCGACGAGCATATTGGTCGTCACGTAGAGTTCATCCAGGACAACGAATCGAAGAGTTCATACGGTGTCCTGCGTGGTTTGCACTATCAGAAGGGCGAGTTCTCGCAGGCAAAGCTTGTCCGCGTCATCAGCGGAACAGTTGTTGACGTTGCAGTGGACTTGCGCAAGTCGAGCCCTACATTCGGCAAGTACGTCATGGTAGAGCTCTCCGGCGAGAACAAGCGGCAGTTCTTCATTCCTCGCGGCTTTGCACACGGCTTCCTCGTTCTCAGCCCGGAGGCAATATTCACCTACAAAGTCGACAACGTCTATGCTCCGCAGAGCGAGGCCAGCATACGCTGGGACGACCCGACAATCGGCATCACGTGGCCTATAGACGGCAAGGATGTCGTCCGCTCGGAAAAAGACATGAAGCGCGGTGTAGCCCTTGCTGACGCCGTGGTGTTCGAATAAAGGGGCAACCTTACATTCACAGGAAGTGAACAAGTTACATATTATATTATTATCAACTATCCTCCTCGCCACGATGGCAGGATGCCGTCGCGGCGGTGACACCTCAGCCAACGAGGACCGCCAGGCAAAGAGCATGCTGCAAGGCATCTGGAGTGACGATGAGAACGACAACGCCGTCTTTATGGCTAAGGGCGACAGTATCTTCTATCCCGACTCCTCAAGCCAGCCGGCTAAGTTCTGGATTTATGGCGACAGCCTTTACATCAAGGGCAGCCAGCTGAACCACTACCTCATAACGAAACAGGCTCCGCACCTGTTCAAGTTCGTCAACGACATGGGTGAGGAGGTCAAACTCGTCAACAACGGCGATGTCTCGCTGAAAGCGCAGTTCGACGTCTACCGCCCGTACGCCATGAACGTGTTCCGGACGGTGGAGACCGACACGCTGTTCAATGCGGGCGGAAGCCGCTGGGAGCTACGTGTCAAGATTGAACCGACATCCGACAAGGTTGTAAAGACCGACTACAACGACGTCGGCATAGAAGTTGACAATATCTACCTCGACACCCGTGCCCGCGTGACACTTCTCTACGACGGCGTACAGATATACTCGCACGAATTCCTCAAGTCGGAGTTCGAGAGGTTCATGCCGCAGGGAATGCTCCAGAAATCGATAATACGCGACATTGATGTCGACAACGCCGACGCATCCAGCGTGTACCTTGACGCCACCGTCGGAATACCTGATGCCACATCGTCCTACGTCGTCGAGATGCGGATACAGCGTGACGGCAAGGTAGCCATGAAACTAAAGTAAACTGAAAATTAATCTTAAATACAAAAATCTTATGAAAATTAAAAGCTCTAACATCCCAGAGGTCAAGCTCGGTATTATTGCCGTGAGCCGTGACTGTTTCCCTATCAAACTCTCAACGCAACGTCGCGAGAACATAGTAAAGGAATATAAAGGCGATATTTTCGACTGCCAGACAACTGTCGAGAATGATGCTGACATGCTGAAGGCACTCGACGAGGTACGCTCAGCAGGCTGCAACGCTCTCGTTGTCTTCCTTGGCAACTTCGGTCCGGAAACTCCTGAGACTCTTATAGCAGAGAAGTTCGACGGTCCTTGCATGTTCGTTGCAGCAGCAGAGGGCGACGGCGACATGATAAACGGTCGTGGCGATGCCTATTGCGGTATGCTCAACTGCTCATACAACCTCGGAATGCGCCACCTGAAGGGATATATCCCAAAGTATCCTGTAGGCCGTGCCGATGACATCGCTAAGATGATAGCCGACTTCGTACCTGTCGCAAGAGTCATCCTCGGACTGAAGGGACTGAAGATAATCACCTTCGGACCACGTCCACAGGACTTCTTCGCCTGCAACGCTCCTATCAAGGGACTCTATGAGCTCGGCGTCGAGGTTGAGGAGAACTCTGAGCTCGACCTTCTCGTAAGCTATCGTGAGCACAAGGACGACAAGCGTATACCTGGTGTTTGCGAGGATATGCGTAAGGAAATGGGCGAAGGCCGCTACTACGAGCAGCTCCTTCCGCGCATGGCACAGTTCGAACTGACGCTCCTCGACTGGGCAGAGGCGCACAAGGGCAGCCGTAAGTACGTCGCATTCGCCGACAAGTGCTGGCCGGCATTCCCTAAGGAGTTCGGCTTCGAGCCATGTTACGTCAACAGCCGTCTGTGCAGCCGTGGCATTCCGGTAGGCTGCGAGGTCGACATCTACGGTGCTCTCTCGGAGTATATCGGCATCTGCGCTTCGGGCGACACTGTCACCCTGCTCGACATCAACAACTCTACGCCACGCTATATCTACGACGAGGACATCACAAAGAAGTACGGCAACAAGTACGACATCACCGATACATTCATGGGCTTCCACTGCGGAAACACTCCGAGCTGCAAGATGTGCGCCAACCGTGCCGTCAAATACCAGCTCATACAGAACCGTCTGCTTGAGAACGGCGGTGAGCCTGACTTCACACGTGGAACTCTTGAGGGCGACATCGCACCAAGTCAGATTACGTTCTATCGTCTGCAATGCGACAGCGAGGGGCAGTTGCGCTCTTATATCGCAGAGGGCGAAATCCTCGACGTACCGACACGCTCGTTCGGTGGCATAGGTATCTTCGCCATTCCGGAGATGGGACGCTTCTATCGTCACGTCCTCATCGAGAAGCACTACCCGCACCACGGCGCTGTTGCTTTCTCTCACGTTGGCCGCGTACTGTTTGATGTATTCCGCTATCTGGGCATCAAGGACATCGAGTACAACCACCCGAAGTCTCTGCCTTACCCAACTGAGAATCCATTCGAGTAAGTCAAAGGTCGAATAGACATCAAATCAGAATAACAGAAAAGCAGGAACATCCGCCAAAGGGTGTCCCTGCTTTTTCGTTTAAATGATTAAACAGCAAGAAGGCATGCGAAAGTCAGTAATAATTTCCTCATAATCAGTGCATTTTATTATTTCCGTGGTTTGGAAACTGTGTTATGTGTAGATTTCGAAGTTGTACGTGATGGTTTCCTAACAGCACCTTTACGGTGTCCTTGCGGTAAAAGATAGGAACGGATGATTTTCGCTGCAATCGGCGCCGCTGTGGCATTGCCGTCGCCTCCGTTCTCGATATAGACGCAAACGGCAATCTGCGGATTGTTCATCGGGGCGAAGGCGATAAAGGCTGAATGGTCCTTGCCACTGTTCTGCGCCGTCCCCGTCTTTCCGCAAATCGAAATGTCCGGGTCGTTTATGTTCTTCGCCGTACCACCTGTGACGCAGCCACGCATGCCCTCAACGACCACTTCGAAAGCGTCCGGAGAAGCAAGTGCGATGTGCGGAGTTATGTACCGCTCTGGATTGGCTCCGGCAGTAGAACGGTGAACGTACGGTGTCATCCACCAACCACGGTTGGCGATGCAGGCGGCGAGGTTGCAAAGCTGCAACGGAGTGACGGTGATGAGCCCCTGCCCCATCCCGATATAGCCGATGGTGCGGGCGTTCCAGAACTCAGGATACTTGCGGTTGATGTACGCCGAGTCGGGAATGATGCCGTGCGCCTCACCCGGTACGTCGATGCCGAGCTTCTCCCCGAGGCCGTAACTGTTCATATATTCATGCCACACATCGACGGCGTGACTGCGTGAGCCATACTTCGTGGTGTTGGAAATCATGCGGATGAAATTGGTTATGAACCACGAGTTGCACGATTGGGCAAGTGCCTGCGTCGTCGCAAGGGGCGATTTGTGGGCATGGCAGCCCACATGGGTTCCTCCCATCATAAATCCGCGGTTGCACTTCACCTGCGTGTTCCTGTTGATTATGCCCTCCGTAAACAGCGTCAGAGCCTGTGCGGTCTTGATGGTAGAGCCCGGAGGATAGGTTGCTGACACCGCACGGTTGAAGTTATCGCCCTTAAGCGTATTGCTGACCATGCACAGCACCTCGCCCGTCGACGGCCGTATGGCAACGATACTTCCCTGGCGGTTTCCGAGGAGTTGCTTGCCGAGGGTCTGAAGTCTTGGCACATACGTCAAATCAGCATCTTGAGCAGAGACACCTACAGTCGTAACGAAGAAGAGGACAGTGGCTAATAGTCGGTGGAATAAAGAAGATGCCTTGAAGGTATGTGTCATATTTTCAATAATGTCTTGTTGATTTAGTTGACAAAGTTACACTAAAAGGAAGACAATTCAAAATATTATCTCAAGTTTTTCCGGATTTAATATGGTTCAATAATGCAGTTGTAATAATATTTAATGTGGAAAAACAAAAAAGTTTCGGATAAATTTCAATATGTGGGATAATTTCCGTAATTTTGCCACGCTAAATAGATTATGTCTTTATTTATAGAAAATAAAACAACAAGAAATAATGGCAAATAAGAAAGAACAGGGCACAATGGACGAGGCCCTCAATCAGTCGGAAGCCTTCTTCCTGAAGTACAAGAAGGCAATCATCGGAGTCGTAGTAGCCATCGTAGTTATCGTGGCAGGCTCTATCCTTTACTACAATTACGTATTCAAGCCGGAGCAGGAAGAGGCAAGCACACAGCTTGCACGCGGCGAGCAGTACATGCAGATGGGCGACCTGGACAAAGCGCTCAAGGGCGACGGTGCCAACTACAAGGGTTTCATCTCTATCGCCAGCAACTACAGCAGCACTGACGCCGGCAACCTCGCTAACCTCTATGCCGGACTCTGCTACGCTCACTTGCAGAAGCCAGACTGGAAGAACGCGCTCAAGTATGTCAAGGAATTCGATACATCTGACGACATGATTATCAGCCCGGCCTCACAGATGGCTCTCGGTGACATCTACGCCAACAACAACCAGCTCGATGACGCCGTAAAGAGCTTCAAGAAGGCTGCTGACATGGCGGACGACGAAGCTGCCGACAACACCAGCAACAGCGTTGCACCACTTGCTCTGCGCAAGGCAGGCGTCATTCTCGAGAAGCAAGGCAAGAAGGACGAGGCTAACAAGCTCTACACCGATATCAAGAAAAAGTACGTCAAGAGCGCAGTATATCAGGATATTGACAAATACATAGAACGTACGGCTAAGTAAAATGGCAACAGCTCTTCACAATTTGTCAGACTACGACTTCGACAGCGTGCCCGATGCGAGTAACATGTGCTTCGGAATTGTCGTTGCAGAGTGGAACCACGACGTCACAGGGGCGCTCCTCGAAGGTGCAGTAAAGACTCTGGAGAAACACGGTGCAATACCGGAGAACATACATGTAAAGACCGTTCCAGGCAGTTTCGAGCTCGTCTACGGTGCTCAGCAGATGTGCAAGAACGACGGTTTCGACGCAATCATAATCCTCGGAAGCGTCATCAAGGGAGAGACACCTCACTTCGACTATATCTGCCAGGGCGTAACGCAAGGCATTTCGTACCTCAACGCCGTTCAGAACATTCCTGTAATATATGGTCTTCTGACAACTCTCGACCACCAGCAGGCACTCGACCGCGCAGGAGGAAAATACGGCAACAAGGGCGACGAGTGTGCAGTAACAGCCATAAAAATGGCAAAATTCTAAGTATATGAAAGTCAAACAATATTTCCAAGCCTACGATTTCGACGAAATCTACCCAGAGATAGGACTGATGTTTCCTAACGGAAGGCACCAGCGCAAGCAGTTCCAGCATGCTTACGATATGCTTTTGGAGATTGAGCCGGTGAACTCGAAGAAGCAGATAAGGTATCAGATGATGAAAGACCCTGATACCAAGGAGGTCTTCTTTGGCGCCGACGACAGCGGATTCAAAGGTCCATGGAAAGTGTTGCTTGGCAAGGAGGTCAAGATAGAGCCTTCGGTAAAGCTCACACAGAACGAGATTGTAGCCAACCTGCTGCTAAACGTTGTTCTACAAGGCAGTCATCCGAAAGCCTTCGACGCTGACTACGATTTCATTGTAGGATAAGTCAAAAGCAAGAAAATACTTTACACAAAATCAATAGATGACCTTTTGGGTTGCAAAAGATAAACTTTTACATCTCAAAAGGTCATTTTTTATTGCCCAAAACCTAAGCTTTCGCAAGCCCTAAGCTACCCTCTTGCGAGCGTGTTGATAATCAGTGGGTTGCAGAGACAAAAGAAAAGGAAATGAGAAAAGAAAATAAAGGACAAGCAGCCTGTCCAAGCCCTCCCGAATGGGAGGGATGTTTAGACACAATGCTAAACTCCTGCGCATTATAACTATGCTTTGCGAGAGAAGCCAAATAACTTTCCATCTTCCTAAGGTTGCAACGTGAAGCCCACGAGGAAGTAAGCTTTCTCGTTGCTTGGGTTGGCAGCGACCTGCGCGAAGACAGGGACGGAGAACTTCTTGGTTATCTCTATGTCCTTTGTAGCACGCACGGAGACGTTTGTAACAGCAAAGCCGTTAGCCTCAGAATAGAAAGACGTGCGGTAAGGAACAGCGCCAATGGCTGCGTTCCACTCGAGTCCGGCGAGCTTGAACGGTACACTAGCCTCAACGTAAGAACTGTAGGCGCGGTCGCCATCCTTGTTGAAGCCATCGTTTCCACCGATGTTCGTATACCAGTTGAGGGCGAGGAAGCCGAAGTCGTAGCCTATGTTGGCTTCCCAGACATGCGTTGTACTATGCGCGCCGTACTTGAAGTACTTTGCGTCCTCTACAGGTGTGCCGTCGAACGTTGTACCTCTATCGAAGAAGTAATCGGTCACTCCAACGTGGAAACCGCCTGTTGTGTAAGCCAGCGTGAGGTCGAACTCCTTCGTATCGTCCTTGTCGACGAAACCGTAACTGCCCCATGCCGTCAGCGAGAGTCCTTTCCACGAAAGTCCCAGCGTTGGCTGGATGGCGGCGTCGCCAAGTGCCTGGCCACGCCAATAGTAACGGCTGACAATGTCTGCGCCAATTGTTCCCTCTATCTTGTCCTGTGCCTTGGCTCCCGTCACCGACAGAAGCGCCATGGCTGCTAGTGCTAATGTAATCTTTTTCATAAGCGAGAAACCCGCCCCTTATTCCCCTCCCGTGCCGGAGGGGAGATTAAATGTTCTTTTATAGAGCCTTCAACCTAAAGGTAGTGGGATTTTATTTGTGTTTGTGTTGTAGTTAATAATATATGTACTGCTCAATTCATATAATTCTCTTATAAATGAACGAACAGCGTTTAACCCGCCGTCCATCCCCCTCCCCCAACGGGGGGGCAAGGGGGTGGGTGTTAAGTATTATGCTGTGTAGCAGCTCTCTCCGTGCTCGTAGATATCGAGTCCTTCTTCCTCAATACGCTTGTCAACACGCAGACCTGCTGTCTTCTTGATTGTCCAGAAGAGGATTATACCGCAAACGGCTGCCCATGCGTCGATAACGATTATTCCGAAGAACTGTGCTCCGAGGAAGGCGAAGCCGTGTCCGTAGAGGCATCCCTCTGAAACGCTGAAGACTCCGGTGAGCAATGTGCCAAGGATACCGCAGACACCGTGGACAGAGCTTGCACCAACAGGGTCGTCAATGTGGAGCTTCTGGTCGATGAACGTTACGGCTATCGGCAGAACGATACCGCAGATAAGTCCTATTGCAACTGCTCCGGCTGGGCTAACCATATCGCAACCGGCTGTGATTCCGACGAGTCCGGCAAGGATTCCGTTAAGTGTCAGTGAGAAAGACGGCTTGCCGTACTTAATCCATGTGAAGAACATTGTACCCAAACCGCCGCAGACTGCTGCAAGGTTGGTGGTCAGAAATACGTGTGAGATGGCCATGCGGTTTGCAAGTCCTGATGCTGCCTGTGTTGAACCGGGGTTGAATCCGAACCATCCCATCCAAAGGATGAATACGCCAAGGGATGCCATTGCAAGACTGTGACCCGGGATGGCACGGCTCTTGCCGTCCTTATCATACTTTCCGAGACGTGGACCAAGGGCGATAGCACCGAGGAAGGCGAGTACACCACCGACAGAGTGGACAACTGCTGAGCCTGCGAAGTCGTGGAAACTTGTTCCGAATACGGTTGCCATGAAGTTGCCGTCGGCTGCGTTCAGCCAACCGCCACCCCAAGACCAGTGGGCCTCAATCGGGTAGATGAGCAGGGAGATGAAGAACGAATAGACGCAATACATCGAGAACTTGGTGCGCTCGGCCATAGCACCGGAGACGATGGTGGCACTCGTTGCGCAGAACACGGTCTGGAAAATAAGCTCGCCTTCGGTAGGAAGTCCGTTGGCGTTGTGGTACCACGACAGGTCGCCGAAGTTAGGCATACCCATGAAACCCTGACCGTCAGAGCCGTACATGATGCCGAAACCGACAAACCAGAACAGCACTGAACCTAACATGAAGTCGACAAAGTTCTTGAAAAGGATGTTGGCGGTGTTCTTACGACGTGTAAAACCTGCCTCACAAAGGGCAAAGCCCGGTTGCATGAAGAATACCAGCATTGCAGCAAGCAGCAACCATACGGTATCCAATGATATTCCTAAATCTTGTATTGTCATAGCCATTTAAATTTTAAAGAATTGTGTTTGTGTAATTGTTACCCTAACTCTATAATTTGTTATCCTGCGTTTTTGCGATTGATAATGTACAGGAACGAATCGGTTATTTCTCCTGCTCGGCATTATAAAGTGCTATGTCGCCACGCTCGCCGGTACGGATACGGATTGTGTCGTCAACCGGTAAGATGAAAATACGTCCGTCACCAATCTCGCCGGTCTTAGCGGCCTGCTCGATTGCGGCAACGGTCTTCTCGACATTCTTGTCCCGCACGACAATATTCAACATCATACGCTCGATGGAACTTGTGTCGTACATAACGCCGCGGTAAATACGTGCCTGGCGCGTCTTGCCCTCGCCACGGACGTCGTAGTAGGAAAACCACTCGATGTCGGCACGAAGGAGAGCTTCCTTGACATCCTCAAACTTGGTCTTTCGGATAATTGCTTCAATCTTCTTCATGTTTACCTCTCTCTCTTTAAAATGTTAATACTGTACTGAAATTCAATTCTCATGTAACGTTTTGTTAAGTTTACGGTGCAAAATTAATACAAATAGTCAACTAAACACTTAAATAATAGACTTTTTGTTAGTAGAAAATAAGGTTTAATATCATATTGATAGGTTAACAATACGATTTTGTTTCAATAAGTAAACAAAAGTGTTTAAAAAGTATCAAAATGTTACTTATTGTAAAAAAGATGAAGATTTATGTAGTTTTTTAGCTCTTTTATGAACAAATAGCTGTATCTTTGCACTTGAAATCAAACAAAAAGAAATAGTTCCCGATTAAAAGACATCAATATGGCAAATACCGTAGCTTTTACAAAAATGCATGGAGCCGGAAATGATTATATATATGTCAATACATTATTATATAATATACCCGACCCGGCAAAGGCAAGCATAGAATGGAGCAAGCCGCACTTCGGAATCGGAAGCGACGGACTGGTGCTCATCTGCCGACCGACGACCGGCGATGCCGACTACAGGATGCGAATCTTCAACGCCGACGGTTCGGAGGCAATGATGTGCGGGAACGCCAGCCGCTGCATAGGTAAGTACCTCTACGAGAAAGGCATGACGCGCAAGAACGTTATCCGGCTCGAAACGAACAGCGGCATAAAGACACTCAATCTACATATTAGCCCAAAGGACAACACAAAGGTAGAATCGGTTACCGTCGACATGCTGGAACCACGACTTGAGGTTCCCGAGCAATATGACGGCTCAAGACACGACGGAACTTTCGTCTCCATGGGGAACCCACATTTCGTTCTGTTCCCTGAAAATGTACCGACAACTGAAGAACTGACCGCTGGAGGAAGTGCGCTTGAACATGACAAGGCGTTCCCCCAGCGTTGTAATATAGAGTATGCCGTACCTCAAGGCAAGAACAAATTCCGCACAAGGGTTTGGGAAAGAGGCAGCGGCATTACGATGGCGTGCGGCACCGGAGCCTGTGCGACGGCTGTTGCAGCGATAACGACAGGGCGAGCAAAACGCAGCAAGCCTGTAGCGATAGTGATGGACGGCGGTACGCTGACGATAGAATGGCGTGAGGACAACCACATCTACATGACCGGTCCTGCCGCATTCGCCTTCGAAGGCACCATCGCCCTACCAGATTAAGCATCCACAATTAGGTTTATCTTATCACCGCTTATCATCGCCCATCCCCGTCCATAATCGCTTAACAACACTTATAACAACATAAACAATAAAAGGAAACTATGGCATTAATAAACGAACATTTACTCAAGCTCCAGAAGAATTACCTCTTCGCCGACATCGCCAAGAAGGTAAACGCCTTCAAGACGACACGGCCGAAGGCTAAGGTCATCAGCCTCGGCATCGGAGACGTTACGCAGCCTCTTTGTCCGGCTGTAATCGAGGCTATGCACAAGGCTGTAGATGACATGGCTCACAAGGAGACATTCCATGGCTACGGACCGGAGCAGGGATATCTGTGGCTGCGCGAGGCTATCGTAAAGAACGACTTCCTGCCGCGTGGCGTGCACATCGACCCTGATGAGATATTCGTAAACGACGGCGCAAAGCCTGACACCGGTAACATCGGTGAGCTTCTCCGCTGGGACAACTCAATGGCAGTAACCGACCCGATATACCCTGTCTACGTCGACTCGAACGTCATGAACGGTCGCGCCGGTGTTTTCGAGAACGGTAAATGGAGCAATGTCACATACATGCCATGCAACGAGGGCAACGGGTTTGTACCTCAGATACCTGACCACCGTGTAGACATGATTTACTTGTGCTACCCGAACAACCCTACCGGAATGGTCATCTCGAAAGAGGAACTGCGCAAGTGGGTCAACTACGCCATACACAACGACTCGGTCATCTTCTACGATGCAGCCTACGAGGCTTACATTCAGGACGAAGATATCCCCCACTCTATCTATGAGATACGGCGCGCCCGAAAGGTAGCTATTGAGTTCCACAGCTATTCAAAGACAGCAGGCTTCACTGGTGTGCGCTGCGGATACACGGTCGTTCCAAAGGAACTGACAGCGTCAACAATAGACGGCGAGCGTCTTCCGCTCAACCAGTTCTGGCTCCGCCGACAGTCGACGAAGTTCAACGGTACAAGTTACATTTCTCAACGTGCAGCTGAGGCAATATATACGCCGGAAGGTAAAGAGCAGACTCGTGCGACAATAAACTATTATATGCAGAATGCTAAAATCATGCACGATGCCCTTACCGACCTTGGCTTCACTGTTTACGGTGGCACCGACGCTCCTTATCTGTGGGTGAAGACGCCGGGCAATACACCATCGTGGAAGTTCTTCGAGGAACTTCTCTATGGAGCCGAAATCGTATGCACACCAGGTGTTGGCTTCGGACCTTCCGGAGAGGGTTTCGTCCGCCTCACTTCATTCGGCGACCGCGACGATTGCATCGAGGCAATGGCCCGCATCAAGAAGTGGCTCGGCAAGTAACTTTTTAGCAAGCAAGGAACGTTCAGTTTGCTGCGGCGCTGCCGCAGCCCCCATAACACAACAAAACTTTAACAACAAAATATGGAAAATCTTAGATTTCAAGCAGTAGCTGACGCCTCCAAGAAGAGGCCTGTAGAGGTAATCACTCCGACCGAACGCCCGTCAGAGTTCTTCGGGAAGAAAGTTTTCAACCGCCAGAAGATGTACAAATATCTTCCAGCCAACATCTATGAGAAACTCATCGATGTTATCGACAATGGTGCACAGCTCGACCGTTCTATCGCTGACGAGGTGGCAAAGGGTATGAAGCAGTGGGCCGACGAAAATGGCGTAACTCACTATACACACTGGTTCCAGCCTCTGACTGAAGGCACTGCCGAGAAGCACGATGCTTTCATCGAGCACGATGGCAAGGGCGGTATGATTGAGGAGTTCTCAGGCAAGCTGCTCGTTCAGCAGGAGCCGGACGCCAGCTCATTCCCCTCAGGTGGTATCCGCTCAACTTTCGAGGCCCGAGGCTATTCTGCATGGGATCCGACATCACCTGTCTTCATCATCGACGACACTCTTTGTATCCCTACAATATTCATTTCGTACACCGGTGAGGCACTCGACTACAAGGCTCCGCTGCTGCGTGCGCTCCACGCCGTCAACGTTGCTGCAACAAACGTATGCCACTATTTCTATCCTGATGTAAAGAAAGTAATTTCCAACCTCGGCTGGGAGCAGGAGTACTTCCTCGTCGACTCTGCCCTCTATGCAGCTCGTCCAGACCTCCGTCTCACAGGCCGCACACTTATGGGACACTCTTCAGCAAAGGATCAGCAGATGGACGACCACTACTTCGCTACAATCCCTGAGCGTGTACAGGCATTCATGAAGGATTTGGAGATTCAGGCTCTTGAGCTTGGAATTCCTGTTAAGACTCGTCACAACGAGGTTGCGCCAAACCAGTTTGAGTGCGCTCCTATCTTCGAAGAGACCAACCTCGCCGTCGACCACAACATGCTGCTCATGTCACTCATGAAGCGTGTTGCCCACAAGCACGGCTTCGAGGTTCTGCTTCACGAGAAGCCATTCGATGGCATCAACGGTTCTGGTAAGCACAACAACTGGAGTCTTGCTACCGACACAGGCATCCTGCTTCACGGACCAGGCAAGACGCCGAAGGACAACCTCCGCTTCGTTGTCTTCATCGTCGAGACTCTGATGGGTGTTTACCGCCACAACGGACTTCTCAAGGCTTCTATCATGGACGCAGGCAACGCTCATCGTCTGGGCGCAAACGAGGCACCACCAGCTATCATCTCTTCTTTCCTCGGCAAGACCGTCTCTGACGTACTCGAGCACATCTTGAAATCCGACAAGGACGCTCTTGTCATAAAGGGTAAGGAAGGTGTACAGATTGATATTCCGGAAATCCCTGACATCATGCGTGATAACACCGACCGTAACCGTACGAGCCCATTCGCATTCACAGGAAACCGCTTCGAGTTCCGTGCTGTAGGCTCTGAGGCTAACTGCGCAAGTGCTCAGATTGTTCTGAACACAGCTGTTGCCGAGGCTCTCACTGATTTCAAGAAGCGTGTTGACGCTCTCATCGCAGGTGGAAAGGAAAAGTTCGAGGCTATCCTCGAAGTCGTCCGCGACGACATCAAGACTTGCGCGCCAATCCACTTCGATGGCAACGGCTATTCTGACGAATGGGTTGCAGAAGCTGAGAAGCGTGGACTCGACGTCGAGAAGTCTTGCCCGGTTATCTTCGACCGTTATCTCGACGAGTCGAGCATAAAGATGTTCGAGTCTGAGAAGGTCATGAACCATCACGAGCTCCAGGCACGTAACGAGGTTAAATGGGAGACTTATACGAAGAAGATTCAGATTGAGGCACGTGTCTTCGGCGACCTATCGATGAACCATATCATCCCTGTCGCTACCCACTACCAGAGCCAGCTCGCCAAGAACGTTCAGAACATGATTTCAATCTTCGGCCGCGACGAAGCGACAAAGCTCGCCGAGCGCAACATCAAGATTATCAAGGAAATCGCTGAGCGCACCGAAATCATCGAGAAAGGTGTCGACGACCTCATCAACGCACGCAAGGTAGCAAACAAGATTGAGGATGCGCGCCAAAAGGCAATCGCATACCACGATACCGTTGAACCTAAGCTCGACCAGATTCGTTACCACATCGACAAGCTCGAGCTCGTTGTCGCCGATGAGCTCTGGACACTGCCTAAGTACCGCGAGCTCCTGTTCATTCGATAACAGATAACTGTTTTTTCAATATCAGACAACTGTATATTTCATGACAGTCAGTATGGCATCCGGCATTTGGTTCGTCCAAATGCCAATGCCATTCCATAATACGCACAATCTATTTCTTTTATTGGTTGTTTAAGTTTGCAGGGGAGTCATGCCGTGAGGCACCGCTCTCCTTTTATTATTGATAATCAACCCTTTATCAAAGTTTATCATCACCCCTCACCGCATATCGCCGCCAATCTCATCCCTACAAGGGATAAAATAGGGATAATTTTACATCAACCAGTATTGAAGACCATAATAAGACTCAGAACCCATAGAACTTTAAATTGCGACTCTACTTTTCAGCATGTGCGCAAACAACAAGACGACTGTTCTCGGTTGAAAAATTATTTTCACTTTTTTGACCAAAAACATTTCTAATTAATAAATTTTTCGTGAGTTTGCAACTGCGAACCGTACATTCCATCTTTCCGGTCGATTGCAAGGAAGCAGAGACCCGTAGGTAGGAAGGAAGCCAAGAGTTGGTAAATATTTCTGTAATCTCAAATGGGGGCATAGCAGAAAGAGCATTGTGTGGGCAATAAAGAAATGATTGACGTTTCCTTTCAAGTCCCTTATTGAGCTCATTAGTGCAACCGTTTGCACATCAATGAAATCAAAAAAGAAAGGGGAAAAGGACAACGATAAAAGTAAATTGATAACTTTGCAATCAAATACAATAACCAACTGATATTAAGGATATAACTCCAGATATACATTCCGCCTGCAACGACATTGACGGAAGGACCTAATAAACAATAACAATGAAGAAACTTCTAACATTTTTTGCAACCGTTTTCGCATCATCAGCACTCACTGTTCAGGCTGCCGGATGGCCCGACAACTATAGCGGCGTAATGCTCCAGGCATTCTACTGGGACAGCTACAACGATACGCAGTGGACCAACCTCACCTCCAAGGCTGACGAGCTTTCGAAATACTATAATCTGGTTTGGGTACCGCAGAGCGGCTATTGCAACAGCCTCACCAATCAGATGGGCTATGCCGATATCTGGTGGTTCGACCAGAAGAGCGCATTCGGTACAGCCAGTGAGCTCAAGAATATGATTAGCACGTTCAAGAGCAAAGGTATCGGCACCATAGCCGACGTCGTCATCAACCACAAAAACGGCAACACCAACTGGTGCGACTTCCCTACGGAGACGTGGGCGGGCCACGGCACGATGACATGGAGCCTCGCCGACATCTGCAACAATGATGACAACGGCAAGACAAAGGCAGCCGGCTACAACGTAACGGGCGCCAACGACACCGGTATCGACTTCAACGGTTGCCGCGACTTGGACCACACGAGCGCCAACGTGCAGAAGAACGTAAAGCTATACCTCCACTTCCTGCTTGAAGAGATGGGTTATTCAGGTTTCCGCTACGACATGACGGGCGGCTACGACCCTAAGTACACCAAGCTGTACAACGAGGACGCGAAGCCGACTTACAGCGTTGGCGAATACTGGATGTCGGACGGTCTCGCCGGACTTCAGAAGTGGATAAACAACACCGGCAAGACTTCAGCCGCATTCGACTTCCAGCTCAAGTGGCTCATTAACAACGCATTCAACAACGACAGCTGGAATCTCCTCAAGTCGTACACCACACAGAGCCTCATCGGAAGCGGCTACAGCCAGTACGCCGTGACGTTCACCGACAACCACGACACCAACCGCGACGGCTCGCAGATGCTGAAGAAGAACATCGAGGCTGCCAACGCATACATCCTAACCATGCCGGGAACGCCGTGCGTGTTCCTCTCCCACTGGAAATCGTACAAGAAACCGATTGAGAAAATGATTCTCGCACGCAAGATTGCAGGCGTTACCAACACCAGTCCGGTAGTTTCCTCAACCGGAGAGACCAACGGCTACAGCGTCGTCGTCAAGGGAACGAAGGGCAACATCCTCCTTTGCCTGGGCACAACGACTGCCAACACAACGGGATATCAGCTTGCCGTGGAGGGCGAGAACTATAAGATGTATGTTTCGAACGGTCTCGACATAACCTCAATAAAGGATGTTGACAAACAGGCCGACGATGCAGTGACGTTGCCATCGTGCGCCAAGCCGGTGACTGACGCCAAGTATTACGCTTACTTTGAGAAACCGTCGAACTGGCCTTCCACAATCAATGTATGGGCATGGGACGGCAGTGTCAACGTCTACAGTACATGGCCGGGCTCTTCGGCAGATGTTACAGTAGCCGGAAAGAACGAGAAGAACGGCAACACCGTCTACCTCTGGAAGTACAACGGCTCAAAGACTGTGAGCAAGATTATCTTCAACGGAGGCAGCGACGCCAACAAGACAGCCGACTTCGAGTTTAAGAACGGCAACTACTACACCATCTCCGGACTCTACGGCAACGTCAACAGCTCGACGACGGGCATTGAGAGAGTGAGCACGCAGAGCCAGACGGAGCCATCGAAGGTATGGTACACCATCTCGGGAATACGTCTTAACGGAGAGCCTACACAAAGAGGTATCTACATACATAACGGAAAGAAATTGGTTATTAGATAGGTTTTGGTAATTAAAGATTGTTTTTAGATTTTTTGGAACACTAATTTTGAAATTCAGCAAGAAGGGGCAAGTGATTGTCCCTTCTTGTGTTTTTATATTCATCCGACATTTGGAGGGACGGGAGAAGCCACTAATCCTCGAGCACGAACATGAATGCCTTGTGGCTGATATACAAGTAGGCGGGGAAGACGATGAAGTCGGTGAGTAGCCACGAAGCAGGATAGATGACCATCAACTGCTCAAAACCGGGCCATATCGGGTGAATGGTGAAAATCCAAATCAAACGGAAGACACACGTACCGAACACCGTCATGAGCGCCGGCTGTAGCGAATAGCCGAGTCCACGCATAGCTGACGCCGGTATTTCGTAGAACGCCGCAATCCACTGAGTTGTCATCGTGACAGCAATACGAAGCTTGGCGAAATGGGCAACCTCCGCATCCGTAGTGAAGAAACGGAGGAAAAAGTCGTCGCCGAAGAACAGTATCATATTGCCGATGAGCGTCGCAGCGGCACCGCAGATAAGGCAGATGCGGAATATCCGCTTGCATCTGTCGACCTTTCCGGCACCGTAGTTCTGTCCCATGAACGTCACGCAGGCTCCGCTGAAGGCATTCAGGAGGAAGTAGCAGTAAGCATCGAAGATTTGAGAAGCTGACGCACCAGCCATTGCCGATGAGCCGTAGCTGTTGATAGCTGACTGTACGAAGATGTTGCTGAAAGAGAACACCATGCCCTGGATGCCCGCCGGAATTCCTATCTGCAAGATTCGCTTCAGCTCAACGCCGTAGATACGAAGGTGGCGGTAGTCCAAACGGAACGGCCCCTGTTCCCTTCTCAACAGGTAGACGACGGCTATTGCAGAGAAAACGTAGGCTCCATCGTTGGCGATTCCCACTCCGACGACGCTCATTTTGAAGACGATAACGGTGACAAGAGCCACCGCCGTGTTTATGACACCTGCTATTATTAATATGTATAGCGGTCGTCGCGTGTCGCCTTTGCTTCGAAGTATGGACGCGCCGAAGTTGTAAACCATGAAGAACGGAGAGCCTACGAACCAAATCCGCAGGTAGGTGATGGCATCGTCGATGACATTCGCCGGTGTTCCCATTGCCCTTAGGGCAAGCGGAGCTAACAGAAGTCCGATGAGCAAGAGCAGGATTCCGTTGATAATCGACAAGAGCATCGTGGTGCTGACAGCATGCCTTATAGCCACGTTGTTATACTGCCCGATGTGGTTGGACAGTATCACGTTGGCTCCAACCGACATTCCGATGAACAGATTGATACAAAGATTGATAAGAAACGTGTTGGCTCCGACCGCCGCCATTGCCTCCGAGCTTGCGAACCGACCGACGACCATGACGTCAACGGAGTTGAACAGCTGCTCCAACACTCCACTCAGGGCGAACGGCATGGCAAACATAAGTATCTTGCCAAGCAGCGGCCCGTGAAGCATATCAATCTCGTTCTTCCGTGGTCGGGCTGCCGCTACAGCCCCTACCCTATCTTTATTATCTTTATGTTGTATCTCTTCGTTATCCATACGTTATCCCTTGCAAGCCATCAAAAAGGCGAATAGGCTCAAAATGAAGTGCAAAGGTATATGTTTTCACCTATAAAGTGGTTTTCTTAAAAGTCAATTGTATTTTACTCAGAAGTTTTCTGTCACCTTTTCTCTTTGTACCAGACAAGCAGATAGAGAAGTAACGCAATGAACGTGACCGACTCCGACAATTTCACAAGTTTACCCGAACAGTGCGCGCAGGGCTTCCTCGACTTTGCGTACGGGATGCAACTGAATGTCGAACTTCGACGTGTCGAGTCCCTGAAGATTATAATGGGGTATAATAATATGTGAGAAACCAAGTCGCGCAGCCTCCGAAATGCGTTGCACGATACGGTCGACGGGACGCACCTCACCGCTCAGTCCGACCTCACCGCACATGCACCAGCCCTGCTCTATCGGTGTATCGACATTGCTCGACAGTACTGCGGCGATGACACTGAGGTCCATTGCCATGTCGGTGACGCGCAGTCCGCCCGCAATATTCAAGAAGACGTCCTTCTGCATGAGCTTGAAGCCAACCCGCTTCTCAAGAACGGCAAGCAGCATGTTGAGCCGCCGCTGGTCGAAACCTGTTGCGGAGCGCTGCGGTGTACCGTAGGCTGCCGACGAGACAAGCGCCTGTGTCTCAACGAGGAATGGGCGTATGCCTTCAATAGCACTTGAAATGGCAACGCCCGACAGTCCGTCGACATCCTGCGACAGCAGCAACTCGGACGGATTGCTGACCTGACGGAGTCCGTCCGACTGCATCTCGTAGATTCCAAGTTCACTGGTTGAGCCAAAGCGGTTCTTCACGGCGCGCAGTATCCGGTACATATAGTGCTGGTCGCCTTCAAATTGTATGACGGTATCGACGATGTGCTCGAGTATCTTAGGTCCTGCAAGAGTTCCCTCCTTGTTGATATGGCCGATGAGGATAACAGGCACGCCGCTCGTCTTGGCAAACCGCAACAACGCCGACGCACACTCGCGGACTTGCGAGATACTGCCCGGCGACGACTCGGCGGCACTCGTCGATATTGTCTGAATGGAGTCGATGACTACTACTTCGGGGTTTACCTTCTTGATATTCTCGAATATCGACTCAAGTGAAGTTTCGGAGAGGATAAGCAGATGGCTGTCGGCGTCAGTTTGACTGCCCGCCGACTGCGCATTGGCAACTGAGGACTTAAGCCTCTCGGCACGCATCTTAATCTGATGAGGGCTTTCCTCTCCGCTGACGTAGAGCACCCGCTGCGGAAGGGTAAGGACAGTTTGCAGGACGAGAGTAGACTTTCCGATACCCGGTTCGCCACCAAGCAGAACGATACTGCCGGGCACAAGGCCGCCACCGAGGACGCGGTTGAGCTCGCCGTCGTGCATGTCGATGCGCGGCTCGTCGCCGGCAGGGATGTCACGGAGGTGGAGCGGGCGGCCCTCGCTGGAGGAATGGCCTACGGAACGGAGAGCCGCGGCGGTGCCAAGGGCAGTGTCACGAGCCACATTCTGCGGTTTCGGTGCGGCAATACGCACTTCCCTGAACGTGTTCCACTGCCCGCAATTAGGGCATTTTCCTATCCACTTGGGCGAGTCGTAGCCGCAGTTCTCACAAACGTATGCTATCTTATCCTTAGCCATTAATCAGAATTTTAGTGATTGGCGAGGCGGTATATTGCCGTCATATCGTCGGTCTTGATGGTCATAATACTACCAAGCGTCATCGTTCCGCCACGGCTTGCCTTGTCGACCATGTCCGCAATCTCTTCGTCGGTAACGGTTCTGCCGAGGAGTTCCTTTATGCTTGTCGGCATGCCGATGTCGTGGTAGAAGCGTTCCATTGCACGGACACCCATCTCGGCAGTGCCCTCAGGGTCGTTAAAGTCGTTCTCCACGCCCATGACATTGACGGCGAAGCGAACGAAACGGGGAACGTTGTCGCTGTTGCTCATGACGTAGCGTGCCCACGACGGCCACAAAGCGGCAAGGCCGGCACCGTGGGTGACATTGAACTTGGCGCTGAGCTCGTGCTCAAGGCGATGGGTAGCGAAGTCCTTCTCTAAGCCGCATTCCATCAGGTTGTTGTGCGACAGGCTGCCTGCCCACATTATCTGAGCGCGGGAGCGGTAGTCGTCAGGTGTCTCAAGGACTTTGTATGTGCACTCCTTGACGGTGCGCAGCAATGCCTCTGCAAGGTTATCAGTAAGCGTCATGTCCTGATATTTCGAGAAATAGCGCTCCATGGTGTGCATCATAATATCGGTGCAACCGGCAGCTGTCTGATAAGGAGGCAGCGTGAAGGTGCGGCACGGGTTCATAACGGCGAAGCGGCAACGGCACAAATCGCTGTTGAAGCCACGCTTGATGAGTCCGTCGTCCTTGGTGATAACGCACGAGTCGCTCATCTCGGAGCCCGCAGCCGGTATGGTCAGCACTGCACCGACATGGACGACTTCCTTCGGTTTGGCCTTGCCATCCCAGAAGTCCCACACGTCGCCATCGTAAGGGATACCGTATCCGATAGCCTTTGAGGAGTCGATGACGGAGCCTCCGCCGACTGCAATGATGAAGTCGACGCCTTCGGCACGGCAGAGTTCAATGCCTTTGTAAACCATTGACAGCAACGGGTTTGGCACTACGCCACCCAAGTCGACGTATGGTATGTCTTCCTTCTCGAGCATATCGTGTATCTCGCCTATCAGTCCGCTGCGAACGGCTGAGCCACCGCCATAGTGGATAAGCACTTTCGTTCCGCCGTACTGGCGTATCAGCTCTGGTATCTTTTCTTCCGACTGCCGTCCGAACACAACGCGTGTCGGGGCACAATAGTTAAAATCCTTAATCATTTTCTGTATCTTCGTTTAAGGTTATATGGTCGTATTTTTACAGTCAAGTGCAAATTTACTAAATGTTTTTGTAACTGCGTAACATTCCTTTGTTAAGTTTTTTAAATGTGCATAATATCGGTTTCCCGCACAATTGCATGTCCCTGGCGCTATGCCCTTTTGCACGAACAACACGATAAACATAAGATTTGCGTCTCAGTCGTGGCATCGAACATCTATGTGAGGTTATCGAAAATTAAACCTATTCGAGGTTTGTGGATGTTATCACTTTAAATGTCAAACTGGCGAATTTTCTTTACACAATTACCAAAGATGATGTTTTGTGTCGCGAAAGCTTATCTTTTGAACTGCGAAACCTTATCTTTTGAAACGCCAAACCTTAGGTTTTGCAAGCCCAAAGCAGCCGTTTTGCGGGGGCATTGATAGTCAATAAATTACAGAGACATAAATTGGAATATCGAAAAAGAAAAATGCTGACAAGGTCTACTTAAAGCCAACCCAAGCCCTCCCGAACGGGAGGGATGTTTGGTCACTATGATAAACTCTTGCGCAAAGTACGGACTGACAAAGGAAAAGATTTTCGACTTCCGATGTTTAGCTACTATGATAAGCTCTTGCGCCCGTCCTCCTTTCATCCACTCTTCTATCCCAATCTATTCATTCTATCAAAGTCTATCCCACATCCTCAAGTCTTTCCAAACATCCCTCCCGTGCGGGAGGCCCTGGGCTGGTTTGGAGTGGTCCTGCTGTTCGGGAGGAGCTTGGGTAGGCTTTGAGTGGTCCTACTTGTTCAAGTGGGCTTGGATAGGCTGGAAATTATACCGAAAGAATTTGCATAAATGGGAAAGATTTATTAACTTTGCCCATTACAAACGCCTTATCTTCATACGAAGACTACTGGATATCAGGGCTATGTACTTGATAAGGAACAGAAAACAAACTATTTACACGCCGTGTCTACACTTGATGCGGTGACCCCAAGAAGTGCATTGTACGGACTTTCAGAAAAGAATATTACTGAGTTGAGAGGCATACTTGCTTCGTTTCCTCATATAGAGACAGCTATTATCTTCGGTTCCCATGCAAGAGGCGACTACCGCAGAGGCTCCGACATAGACTTGTCTCTGAAAGGCAAAGACCTGACTTTCACCGACATAGCCTGGCTAGACGCAAAGTTGGAGGACTCGTACATTCCTTATTTCTTCGATACGAATATTTATTCTACGCTGAGAAACAAGGAGTTGCAGGCCAACATAGACCGTGACGGCAAGGTGATTTACAAGAAAGAAGTACACAACTGAATGCGGAAGTTGCAGGAATTAGTAAGCAAACTGTTTGTAAACAGCACGAACAACCTGCTAACGCAATTGTTCAGGTACGTCTTCGTGGGCGGAATAGCCTTCGTGGTCGACTTCGGACTGCTGTTCGCACTTACCGAGTACCTGCACTTATACTACATCGTTTCAGCCACAATATCCTTCATTGCCGGACTCCTTACCAACTATCTGCTAGCCACGGCATGGATATTCAAGAACCCGAAGATAAAGAACCGCACGGGAGAGTTCATCGCCTACGCGCTAATCGGGGTCGTCGGACTGCTGCTGAACAACGCAATTCTCTATCTGCTGACATCCATTATCGGCATCTACTACCTTCTGTCGAAGATTATAACGGCGGCAATCGTAATGCTGTACAATTTCTTCGGACGGAGACTTCTATACAGAAACAAATAAGGACTAACAACTCTCAATGGCGAAGAAGACAGCTATCATAGCAGGAGCGGGACCGGCAGGACTGACTGCCGCTCTGGAGTTCCTGGAGCATACGGATATTCATCCCATCGTCTTCGAAGGAAGCGACAAAATCGGAGGTATATCCCAAACTGTCGTTTACAAAGGCAACCGCATGGACATCGGCGGGCACCGCTTCTTCAGCAAGTCGGAGCGGGTGACTGATTTCTGGAACAGGCTGATGCCGTTGCAGGGCTCTCCGTCGCTCGACGACAAGCTCATCGGCGACACGCAGAAGACTTTCGCACCCGAGGGACCGGACCCGGAAAAGGCCGACAGGGTGATGCTCGTCAGGCACCGTGTATCGAGGATTTTCTATTTGAAGAAGTTCTTCGACTATCCTATATCACTGAAGCTCAAGACTTTCACGAATATGGGACTGCAACGGACGTTCCTTGCGGGCATGAGCTATATTAAGTCGGTGTTCCACAAACTGCCGGAGACATCGCTGGAGAATTTCTACATCAACCGCTTCGGAAAGCGTCTGTACTCCATGTTCTTCGAGGATTACACCGAAAAGGTATGGGGCGTGCACCCGTCGAAGCTCGGCGCCGACTGGGGTTCGCAGCGTGTGAAGGGTCTGTCGATATGGGCTATCATCAAAGACATGGTCCGCAAGGCGTTCGGAACGAAGGACAAGGAAAACACGGAGACATCGCTCATCGAGACGTTCGTGTATCCTAAGTTCGGACCGGGACAGCTCTGGGAGACAGCCGCCGAGGAAGTGAGGAAGAAAGGCGGCGAGGTCGTCATGCAGACGAAGGTCATAGGAGTGCATGTCACTGACGGCAAGGTCGACTATGTCGAAGTCGAGGACAAGGACGGGAACGTCAGCAAGAAGGAATGCGACTACTTCCTGTCGTCCATGCCGATAAAGGATTTAGTCGGCTCGCTCAAAGGAACGGACGTTCCCGACGATGTAAAGAGCATAGCCTCAGCGCTTCCGTACCGTGACTTCATCACGGTTGGCGTCCTCGTCAAGAAGCTGAAGGTCAACAACAAGACGAAGCTGCGCACCTACAAGGACCGCATCCCGGATACGTGGATTTATGTTCAGGAAAGGGACGTGAAGGTGGGGCGCCTGCAAATATTCAACAACTGGTCGCCGTACCTCATCAACGACTACAAGAACACCATGTGGGTCGGAATGGAATACTTCTGCACTGAGGGCGACGCGATGTGGAACATGGAGAAGCAGGAGTTCATTTCGAAGGCTATCGACGAGCTCGTCCACATCGGCTTCATCGACAAGAGCGATGTCCTCGATGCCACGCAGGTGAAAATCCGCAAGGCTTACCCGTCGTACTTCGGCAGCTACTATCAGCTCGACAAGGTGAAGGCGTTCCTCGACAGGATTGACAATCTGTATTGCATCGGACGTAACGGTCAGCACCGCTACAACAACATGGACCACTCCATGCTAACAGCCATGAAGGCCGTCGACGCCATCAGCAGCCACTCCCACGACAAATCCTCCATCTGGGCAGTAAATACCGAGGAGGAATACCACGAGACGAAGTAGGCGAAGCTATAAATCTGATGATAAAATATCTTGACTTACAGAAGGTAACAGCGCAATACGCTGACGAGCTTCACGAAGCTGTCAACCGCGTGGTTGACTCCGGCTGGTATCTCGGCAGCGAGGAGAACGACAAGTTTGAACATGATTATGCCCAATACATAGGCACCAAGCATTGCGTTGGCGTTGGCAACGGACTCGACTCTCTGAACTGGATACTCCGCGGATACATCGAGATGGGCATAATGAAACGTGGCGACGAGGTTATCGTACCGTCAAATACGTTCATCGCTTCGATACTCGCAATCTCCGAGAATGGTCTCACTCCGGTTCTCGTTGAGCCAAAGCCGGAGACATTGGAGATTGACGACGACAAGATTGAAGCGGCGATAACACAGCGCACTAAGGCGATACTCATCGTTCACCTTTACGGCAGATGCGCTTACACGGATAAGATTGGACAACTATGCAAGAAGTATAACCTGAAGCTCGTCGAGGACAACGCGCAGGCTCACGGTTGCAAGTTCAACGGGCGGCGCACGGGTTCGCTTGGCGATGCAGCAGGTCATAGCTTCTACCCTGGCAAGAACCTCGGCGCCTTCGGCGATGCCGGTGCAGTGACGACTGACGACGATGAGCTTGCAACGACTATCCGTGCTCTTGCCAACTATGGCTCAACACGCAAGTATGTCTTCAAGTACATTGGGCGCAACAGCCGTCTTGACAGTATTCAGGCTGCCGTACTGGACGTGAAGTTGCATCATCTCGACGAAGACAATGCCCACCGCCAGCAGATTGCACATTACTATTATGAGCACATCAGCAATCCGCACGTGACGCTCCCTACCCTGCTTCCCGACGAGAACAACGTTTATCATATCTTCCCGATACTCTGCGACAAGCGTGATGAGTTGCAGCAATATCTGATGGAGCGAGACATACAGACAATCATCCACTACCCTATCCCGCCGCACAAGCAGGAATGCTACCGCGACTGGAACAACTGGAGCCTGCCGATTTCCGAGCAAATACACGCCCGGGAACTCAGCATTCCAATATCCCCGGTACTGACACTTGACGAAGCAAAGCAAGTTGCTGACGCCATAAACAGCTTTAAATAAATACGCACTGCCAGCAATAACCTCGAAGAGGTTAAACTGTCGGTAACCCCATTCGTCGCAGACCCTCGCCACCTCATCAAAGTCGGCGTCAACTTCTCCCGCCAGCGCCGCACTATCGACGACTGGAAGATAGAAAAAGGATTAATGCCATAAAGAACCAACATTAAAGCCTATAACAAATATGCTAGAAAAAACGCTGAAAATGGAAAAATACGACTACGAATATAGTTTGATGGATTATAGAGCCATCGAGAAAGCCAATATAAACCTTTCAGGATTGACAGTCCTTTCAGGTATAAATGGTTGTGGAAAGAGCACTATATCAAGGTGGCTCTACTATATAGTAAATGAAGACTACGATTTGGCGACTAATTTGGTTAGAGACTATGCGAAATGGATTTTTGACAAATTTTTCGCCCTGCGTTTTGCTTCCACTGATTTAAACAGAACATTTCGGCCTTCAACAGATACTACTCTGCGTCTTATGCGGTTAGAAGATACTATTAACCCTAAAGACCCAAACGCATTAGACAACATATATAATTTATACAATAATTATTTAAATGATTTTTCCAATCAACTGTCCATATATTTAACTCAGGCTGAAAAAGGAGCAAGGAGGAAAAGAATTCTGAATTTCTTACATGTTGAAGATAATAATGACACAGAAGAAATAGTAAGCACATTTCTCAAACGCGAACGAGAAGGAGCACTTTCAAAAAAACAAGAAATCCTTGCTCCTTTTTC
>OMVI01000101.1 GCA_900314455.1 uncultured Prevotella sp.
ATACGATACATCGTGCCATTCGTGTCTTTCGTGCATAAAATCGAATGCGCAAACAGAACACATCCACCGCAGGGGCGCCCCTTGTGGGTGCCCGATCGGGCTGTAAGACCGACAATAATATAAAGTTATTCGCCTCTGAAAGGCGACCGGGCGCCCACAAGGGACGCCCCTGCAGTGGGAGTCTTTGTGCTTACTTGTTGAGCTGAGGATGTTCATAAAAAAGAAAAAAGTGCAGCACCGCTTAGCGATGCTGCACCTTTGAATGTTATTTACTAACCTCGTATTAGTATTCTCCCCATGCCTTGATTTCCATATCATCGAGCGTCAGGCTACAGAAAGCATTGATGAATGCCGATGCCAGGCGGCTGTTGGTGATGAGCGGAATGTTCAAGTCGACTGCCGCACGACGTATCTTGTAACCGTTGGTGAGCTCGTGAGGCGTCAAGTCCTTCGGAATATTCACTACCATGTCAATCTGCTTCTTGTGAAGCATGTCGAGAGCCTGCGGCTGCTTGCCCTCATCACTTGGCCAGTAGACGAGCGTATTCTCTACTCCGTTCTCCGTCAGGTACTTACTTGTGCCACTCGTCGCATAGAGTTTGTAACCGTGCTCGATAAGTTCTTTGGCAGCATCGAGCAGTTCAGCCTTTTCCTTTGCGCCACCGGTGGAGAGCAGGATGTTCTTCTTCGGGATGCGCTGACCAACTGACAGCATTGCTTTCAGCAGTGCACAGTTGGTGTCCTCACCCAAACAGCCGACCTCTCCGGTAGAGCTCATGTCGACACCGAGTACCGGATCGGCCTTCTGCAAGCGGTTGAAGGAGAACTGGCTCGCCTTGATACCGACGTAATCGAGGTCGAACAGGTTCTTGCCAGGCTTCTCAACCGGTACGCCAAGCATGACCTTCGTTGCCAGGTCGATAAGATTGAGCTTCAGAACCTTGCTGACAAACGGGAACGAACGGCTCGCACGGAGGTTGCACTCTATGACGAGGATGTCGTTGTCGCGTGCCATGAACTGTATGTTGAACGGCCCCGAGATGTGCAAATCTTTGGCTATCTGACGCGATACGCGCTTGATGCGGCGCACGGTCTCGACATACAGCTTCTGCGGAGGGAACTGTATGGTTGCGTCACCGGAGTGAACACCGGCGAACTCGATATGCTCTGAGATGGCGTAAGCGAGGATGTCGCCCTGCTTAGCAACAGCATCGAACTCGATTTCCTTAGCGTGCTCGATGAACTTACTTACCACTACGGGGTGGTCTTCACTGACATTGGCAGCCAACTGAAGGAACCTATGGAGCTCATCCTCATTGGAACAGACGTTCATGGCCGCACCTGAGAGCACGTAACTTGGGCGGACGAGAACCGGGAAGCCTACACGCTCGACGAACTTGTCGATGTCGTCCATACTCTTCAGTGCGCTCCATTCCGGCTGGTTGATACCGTTGCGGGTCAGCATTGCCGAGAACTTGGCTCTGTCCTCTGCATTGTCGATGTCCTTGGCGGCTGTTCCGAGGATTGGAACGTTCTCGGCATCGAGATACATAGCAAGGTTGTTAGGTATCTGTCCACCAGTTGAGACAATCACGCCGAATGGATTCTCGAACTCGATTATGTCCATAACCCGCTCGAAAGTGAGCTCGTCGAAATACAGGCGGTCACACATGTCGTAGTCAGTGGATACCGTCTCCGGGTTATAGTTTATCATTATGCCCTTGTAGCCTTGCTTGCGGATAGCGTTCAGAGCCTGAACGCCGCACCAGTCGAACTCTACCGAGCTACCGATACGATAAGCACCGGAACCGAGGACGATGACGCTACGCTTGTCGTTGGAGAACTCCACGTCGCTCTTCACACCTGCGTAAGTGACGTACAGATAGTTTGTCTGTGCCGGATACTCAGCTGCGAGGGTATCAATCTGCTTCACGACAGGCAGGATACCGTAGCCCTTGCGGAGCCGGCGGACGATGAGCAGTGCCTTATGCATGTTGTGGGTCTCTTCCTCGAGGCCGACGGCGCGTGCTATCTGGAAGTCGGTGAAGCCGTAGACCTTAGCCTCACGGAGCAAATCCTTGTCCAACGTGTTGATATTATGCTTCTTCAGCTCTTCGTCGATGTCGATGATGTGCTTCAGCTTGTAGAGGAACCAACTGTCAATCTTGGTCAAATCGTGTATCTGGTCGACTGTATAGCCCTTGTGCATAGCCTTCGATATGACGAAGATACGCTTGTCGGTAGGCTCGCGGAGGGCCTCATCGATATTTGGAATCTCAAGCTCTTTGTTCTCGACGAAGCCGTGCATGCCCTGCCCTATCATGCGGAGGCCTTTCTGGATGGCTTCTTCGAAGTTGCGGCCGATTGCCATTACCTCTCCGACAGACTTCATTGACGAACCCAGCTCGCGGTCGACGCCACGGAACTTCGACAGGTCCCAACGTGGTATCTTGCAGACAACGTAGTCGAGTGCAGGCTCAAAGAAAGCTGAAGTGGTCTTCGTTACGGAGTTCTTCAGTTCGAAAAGACCGTAGCCCATACCGAGTTTTGCAGCCACGAAGGCGAGCGGATAACCCGTTGCCTTACTGGCAAGTGCTGACGAACGGCTAAGTCGGGCGTTGACCTCGATGACGCGATAGTCCTCGCTCTGTGGGTCGAAAGCATACTGAACGTTGCATTCGCCGATGATACCGATGTGGCGTACAATCTTAATAGACAGTGCGCGGAGCTTGTGGTACTCAGAGTTCGACAGCGTCTGGGACGGAGCTATGACGATACTCTCACCGGTATGGATGCCGAGCGGGTCGAAGTTCTCCATGTTACAGACTGTGATACAGTTGTCGTACTTATCGCGGACAACCTCGTACTCTATCTCCTTCCAACCCTTAAGGCTCTTCTCGACGAGCACCTGGGGCGAGAATGAGAATGCTTTCTCACATATCTTATTAAGTTCGTCTTCGTTGTCGGCAAAGCCGGAGCCGAGACCACCAAGTGCGTAAGCGGCGCGGACGATGACCGGATAACCAACGTCCTTGGCTGCCTTACGTGCCTGCCGGATGTTCTCACATGCCTCGCTCTTGATTGTTTTGACGTTAATCTCGTCGAGACGCTCAACGAAGAGCTCTCTGTCCTCAGTGTTCATGATAGCCTCAACAGGAGTTCCGAGGACGCGGACGCCGTACTTATCGAGTACGCCCGACTTCTGAAGCTCGACTCCACAGTTAAGTGCTGTCTGTCCGCCGAAGCTGAGCAGAATGCCGTCAGGGTGTTCTTTCTGAATCACTCGCTCAACGAAATATGGCTGAACGGGCAGGAAATATATCTGGTCGGCAACGCCTTCCGATGTCTGGACGGTTGCAATGTTAGGGTTGATGAGAACCGTTGAAACACCTTCCTCACGCAATGCCTTCAGTGCTTGTGAGCCGGAATAGTCGAATTCGCCTGCTTCACCAATCTTCAAGGCACCTGAACCTAACAACAGTACTTTCTTTATACTCTGATCTTTCATGCAATATTGAAATATTGAAAGAATGAAAAAATGAAAAGACCGTTATTTCTCCAACGGCTTATCATTAGCATTCTTCGACGTTTTTATTATTCTAACTAAAATACCAATAATCTTCTTATTGTCATTAATTATAGAATTGTATTCCTTTTCCGACAAATAATCAGATTTATAGAGTAATCCTAACCAATACTCGGTTTCATCTGCCTCTTTCAAAGAAATATTTATCTTATTTATGAAGTCAGCCTTACTTTGAGCATTCTTGGACTCGTGTATGTTTGCACCTATACTTGTCCCACTTCTCAAAACCTGTTTAACGAGAACGCCAAGGACTATATCGTTTATATTGCCTCTTAAAAGATAGCGAACTAATGAAATAATGCGTAGAGCAAACTTAACGCTCAAATCTTCTATAAGATTATCTTTAAGCATAGTTTCTGTTCAGTTTTTCATTATTTCATTATTTCATTATTTCAATGTTTCTACAAAGCGGTCGAACATAAATTCGGTGTCAACAGGACCGGAGCAAGCCTCCGGGTGGAACTGCGAAGAGAACCAAGGGTTTCTCTTGTGACGAATTCCCTCGTTGGAACCGTCGTTCATATTGACGAAGAGCTCTTCCCAATCGCTGCCGAGAGTGTTGCTGTCGACAGCATAGCCGTGGTTCTGCGAAGTGATGTAACACTTGTTCGTGCCAACGAGACGTACGGGCTGGTTGTGGGAACGGTGACCGTACTTGAGCTTGTAGATGTTGGCTCCGGCTGCCTTTCCAAGGAGTTGGTTGCCCATACATATACCGCAGATTGGCTTGGTGGACTGACTCATGAAACGCTTGATAATCTCCACGGCATCGGAACATGTGTCAGGGTCACCAGGTCCGTTGGCAAGGAAGAGGCCGTCGACGTCCATTCCGGTGTAGTCGTAGTTCCATGGCACGCGGATAACTTCCACGCCACGGTTTATGAGGCAGCGTATGATGTTGGCTTTGACGCCGCAGTCGACAAGGACGACTTTCTTTCCGGCACCTTCGTTGTAGCGTATGATTTCCTTGCATGAAACCTGGTCGACGAAGTTGACGCCTTTGTAGTCGGCATTGGGAACATTGTCGGGCTCGTCGTCGAAGAGTATCTTGCCCATCATGACACCATGCTCACGCAACACTTTAGTAAGTTCACGGGTGTCGATGCCCGTTATTCCCGGCACATGCTCGCGCTTAAGCCATTGGGCAAGGCTTTCCACAGCGTTCCAGTGACTGTACTGCTGGCTGTAGTCGGCAACGATTAACGCCGAGGCATATATCTTGTCGCTCTCCATAAAGGTTGGCAGTCCGTTCTTCTCGAAGGTGAAGGGCGGTACGCCATAGTTGCCAACCAAAGGGAAAGTCATCGTAAGCAACTGCCCGGCATACGACGGGTCGGTAAGGCTTTCGGGGTAACCCATCATGGCGGTGTTGAAGACTACCTCACCGGCAACGGGTTTCTCGTATCCGAAACTCTTACCATGGAACTTGGTTCCATCGCTCAATACTAATGTTACGTTCCTCATTTATAGTAATATTTAAATATTGAAATATTGAAAAAATGAAATATTATCATTGCTGTACGTGCATATCTCAAATGCCGTCCAACTGCTATAAACCTCACTTCCTCAATCTTTCAACTTTTCATTATTTCATTCTTTCAATCTTTCAATCTTCCCTAGAATTTCGCTTCCTCTTGGTAAACGTTTTCTATGAAGTTGACGAAAGCCTGATTGACGAGGCGCATTCCGCCCGGTGTCGGGTAGTTTCCGGTGAAGTACCAGTCGCCTTTGTGCTCCGGAATTGCCTCATGAAGTCCCTCGATGCTCTGATAAACGAGCTCGACAGGCACCTTCATGTCGTCCGGGCGAAGCATTTCCACGATTTTGTGGTTTATCTCCTCGACGGTGAACGGCTTGTAAAGCTCCTGCACATGGTTGATTATCGGTTCATCCTTGCCTTTCTTCAGTTCAGCCTTACAGTTGCGATAGGTCTCGTCGATGATATTGTGCATGCCGCGTTCCTTGAGCAACTCAATCGTTGCACGGAACACGCAGAACTCCTCCAGACGAGGCATGTCGATGCCGTAGTAGTCGGGGTAGCGAATCTGAGGAGCACTGGAGACGACGACAATCTTCTTAGGATGCAGACGGTCGAGTATTCGCAGGATGCTCTCCTTGAGCGTTGTACCGCGAACAATGGAGTCGTCGATGATGACGAGGTTGTCCTTGTACGGCTCAAGGCTTTCGTAGGTGACATCGTAGACGTGGCTGGCAAGGTCGTTGCGGGCGTCGCTTTCGGTGATGAAGGTGCGAAGCTTGATGTCCTTCCACGCAACTTTCTCGGAGCGGACGTATGAGTTGAGTATCTCACGGAGCTCTTCCTCGGTTGGCTTATGTCCCAACTGCTGTATTCGCTCAATCTTCTTTTCGTTCAAGTAGGTCTTGAATCCGCTGAGCATACCGTAGTAAGCGACTTCGGCGGTGTTCGGAATGTACGAGAAGACGGTATGGTCGGTATCGTAGTCGACAGCCTTCAGAATCGGCTCCGTCAACTGTTCGCCAAGCTTTTTTCGCTCTTTGTAGATGTCACGGTCAGAGCCGCGCGAGAAGTAGATGCGTTCGAACGAGCATGCGGCATCGCCTTTCTGCTCGATAATCTGCTTGAGCGACACCTCGCCGCTCTTGTTCACGATAAGAGCCTGACCCGGATTGAGTTCCTTTATGTCCTCGCATTCGAGGTCGAAGGTGGTCTGTAGCACCGGACGCTCGCTGGCAAGGACTACGAATTCGTCGTTCTTATAGTAGAAAGCGGGACGTATTCCCCACGGGTCGCGCATCGAGAACATCTCGCCGCTGCCCGTAAGACCGCTGATGACGTATCCTCCGTCGAAGTCCTTCATCGTTGTCTTGAGGACATTCGACATCTTTACGTTGTCTTCGATGAACTTCGTTATGTCGCGGTTCTTCAGCCCGAGCTTCTGCGCGGCGATGAAGTTGCGCTCCACCTCACGGTCGAGGCGGTGGCCCATAAGCTCCAATAATATATATGTGTCGCTGTAGATGCGCGGGTGTTGTCCCTGAAGGGTAAGCTTCTCGAAGACATCCTCAACATTCGTCATGTTGAAGTTGCCGCACAGGCACAGGTTCTTGGCACGCCAGTTGTTCCTCCGCAGAAACGGATGGACATAAGAAAGGCCACGCTTTCCGGTAGTGGAATACCGAAGGTGGCCCATATACAGTTCGCAAGCAAAGGGAACATTCTCCTTTGCGTACTTCACATTGGTTACCTCGTCGGGGGTGAAGTCCGAAAAGTTCTTGTGTACATTGCCAAAGATTTGAGTGATAGCGTCCTTGCCCTCTGCACGCTCACGGAACATATACTCATGTCCCGGACGCGACTCGAGCTTGACACCGGCAATGCCGGCGCCCTCCTGTCCGCGGTTGTGCTCTTTCTCCATCATGAGATAGAGCTTGTTGATGGCGTACATCCAGGTGCCGTACTTCTGTTGAAAATACTCCAACGGCTTGAGCAGCCGTATCATGGCTACTCCACAATCCTCATGAATCTCTTTTTCCATTGTGGCTAATCCCTCAATATATTAACCAGCAACGATGCTACTGATGTTACGATACCGATGAACGAGAACCATATTGTGGTAGAACTGCCGATGCCGGAGTTCTTTGCCTTGACCTGGTTCGGCTGCACATAAATAATATCGTTCTGCTGTAAATAGTAGTATGGTGAGTTGATTAAGTTCGCATCGTTGAGGTTCAGACGCACCTTGTGCTTCTCGCCGGTAGCGTCCTCACGAATAAGCAAGACATTGTCGCGGCGACCGTAAATGGTCAAGTCGCCGGCCTGGGCAAGTGCCTCCATGATGCTCATCTTATCCGTTGTAACAGGTATAACACGTGGAGAATTGACATCGCCGAGCACCGTTACGCGGTAGCTTGCCATCGTAACAGTCACGATTGGGTTCTCGCTCTTAGCCAAATAGGGCTGAACCTTACTCTTTATCAAGTCCTCGCATTCGGACTTTGTCAGTCCGGCAACGTGTATCTTGCCAATCACCGGGAAGTTGATGAAGCCGTCGTTGTCGACAAGATAGCCCTGGAGGCTACCGCTGCCGGTGCTGAGCTGGCCACTGCTGCCTACAGAGTTGGACACGGTAAGGTTGAAAGGCTTGCTGGCATCAGGGTCTATTGTGATGACGGTGATGGTCAACTCGTCCTTCGGCATGATGTGAGCATCATACAAACCACGAGAAGCTGCGAGGCTTATCGAGTCGATATTCGTGAAATAAGGAACGTCTTTACTTGAGCCGCAACCTGCCATCGCGATGACGATGACAATTACGACAAGGCTGAATAGGAGTTTCTTCATTGTTTGTTTATTGCGCAATACTTTATATTCGGTACAAAGGTACAAGTTATTTTTGACAATGGCAAAGGAAAAGGAATAAAAAAAGAGGCATCTGAAATTTATAGTGATGACATCCTCTAACTTAGAAGAAGTTTGTGGGCAATCTCTCTAAAGAATGATTATCGGTAATTAACGGATTTACATTCACACGGATTTTAAAGATTTAAAAGATTTTTTCGCCATTCTCTACACACATCGGACTTAAGTGGAACCGGCGAAGCCGACATCTTTAAAATCATTAAACTCCGTGTGGAATATATGCGACTTGAGATTAGCAGACAAGCATATAATTTAATGTATATGCTCCAAAAATCCGTAAGAAATATTTACAGCAAAGCGGGAGTTGCTGAATTGGCACGTGAAAGCTAAGCTTTTGCGCCGCAATAGTTGACCTTTTAGCGCCTGGAACCTAAGCTTTTGAAAGCCCAAAGCTATGCTTTTATGGCGGGGTTGACAATCAATAAGTTACGGAGACAAAATCGAGGAAAACCGGAAAGGAAAAATCCTGACATGGCAATGATATTCTCTTCGGCACGAACACACGAATAATACGATTTTATTCATATACGATACATTGTTTATTTCGTGTCTTTCGTGCATAAAATCGAATGCGCAAACAGAACACATCCACGGCAGG
>OMVI01000058.1 GCA_900314455.1 uncultured Prevotella sp.
ACTTCCCTTCTGGAAATTCAATATGTCCCTTTGTAGTTGTCCATGAATGAGAACAATCTTCTGGATTGTTTTCATGATTAAACACTTCTTTACGACCAAACCATGCATTATCAACGAGATTGTTCTGAGCGTTGCATATCCAAGAAGGAGTAAAAACTTCAGCCTTGTCCTTTACCCTTTGCGTCTTCTCTTCCTTTGACTTAATGGCACGTGGACGAATAACATTACTATTTTCGCCTGTGATTTTCGGTATAGTAATTTCATCATGAAATCCATAGCCGTCTTTTAAGTCAGCATAACTGTCAGTTGCCCAAAAGATATTATTTCGGGTTGTATGGTCAAAAAGCAACTGCTTGAAAACATCTTCGTGCTTTTCAAGCAGTTCACTTTCGTTTATGTCAACTTCGTTTGCCATCAATATTTTTATGCTATAATAGTGCAAATATACTCTATTTTCTTCTACTTGCCAAATCTTGGAAGGTTTATTTATATATACTTGCGAAAAGTCAGTTGTCAATGTCATGCATACTTCTTAATAGTTTCCTTCCTCTACATCTCGTTTCTCATCGTCAGTGCCATGCTCATCGACCCATTCCTTGCATAGCAACGATATGATTATTATGGCACTCCCCTACCCTATACAAATGCATGCCGTGAGTCCGAACAGAATAACCGAAGCCAAGCCTGTTTCTTTGTTTACGTTGCTTGTCTTTATTTCTCTAGAAACAAAAACGGCACTGCGCATCATTGCGGAGTGCCGTAAATCTTGGATTTTATTTACATTTACAAACATTATTCCCCACCGAAGTAGGAAACGTGGCTGTGAACATCACTGTCCTTCACCACTAAAACTAAATTATAAAAAAACTTTTTTCTTATTCATCTTCATCCCATGTATTCCAAGCGTTGTCCTTGCTGAGGGCACCGCCACCAGGAACGGTTGGGGTGTTAGGGTCATTAGGGTCAACGTTGCCCTGTGTTTCTGTTCCATCTCCATTGTCATGAAGAGTACTTGCTGCAAGAATGTTCTCACTCTCGATAATCTGGCGCACCTTAATGCTTGGTGCAATATACTTCTTTTCCATAATATAAAACCCAATCTAAAACCTCTCCCGACCCTCCGAACGGAGGGGAGAAGGAGTTAGTCTTGTGGATATGGGCGTTTGATTAAATGTTAAACTTATTATTTTGGCCTATCCAAGCCCTCCCTCAAAAGGAAGAGCCTACCCAAGCCCTCCCCAAGGGAGGGATGTTTAAAATGTCCTGTGAATGCGGGTTGTTGGTACAAGCAGGCATTCGGTAACCTAACATCCTCCCCCGTGGGGGAGGCTTGGTGGGGTTACGGCTTAGTGCTGTATTACTTCTGAATATACTTCTTACCGTTAACGATAACGACGCCTTTGTATGCCTTGTTGACCTGCTGACCTGCGAGGTTGTAGACACGAGCGTTCTTCATGCTTGCCTCTTCACTAATCACTGAAGCAATGCCATTGGTAGTGTCTTCGCCGAAGCCGATGAACGACTTAGCAGTTGTTGTTGCAGGGATAAGGAGGTAAGCCTTGCCGGCTGCGATAGTAGTGTTAGGAGTGCACTTAGCGAAGCCTACACCGCCGTTGAGCTGAGCAAGAATCCACTGTGAACCGTCAGCATTGACAGCAGCTGTAGCAGCTTTCAGGTCATTGTTCGAAACAGCAGCCGGAGCCTCTGTAGCAGCAGTCAGCGTGTAGTCGCCAGCAGCGCCCTTGAGTACGAGCGGAGTGTTTGCAGGAGCAGCGGTAACAGCTGTAAGGGTAATCTTCTGAGCTGTTGCATCATACTTTGCAGCATAAGCCTTCAGTGTGGTCTCACCAAAGAAATCAACATTACCCTTGGTTACATAAGTTGCGTAACCAGCAGCGCTGATGGTTGCAGTCTCAGCCTGTGCAGGAGTGAAGACAATCTTGTAAACCTTAATCCAGTTATCACCAGAAATGTAAACATCACCTGCTACAACAGATGTACTTACTGTAATTTGAGTTGACCCGGTTTTGCCATTATCTCCACCTACAGCTTTGCCATTAACATAAGTTGCCCTTTTAGTATTATTTGTACTTGCAAATGTAATTTCGATCGTTCCTGCAACAGTAGGATGAATGTAAAGAGCACGTGCATTATTAGAAGCAGAACCAATACGGCAATTCTCTCCATTCTCTAAAGCATTACCACTCGTAGAATTCAATTGGATAGAGATTGCATCAGCAGCAAAGTCTGCGGAAGTTGTTGCACCTAAATCAGAGTAAATAGTACGCTCTGTAGGCTGTATTTTAATCTCCTTCAAACCTGTCTTAGAGAAATCCCATGTAGTTGTTTCACTAATAGTTCTCAGAACAGTAGCTTCTAGATTAGCAGAGTATGAAATTTCTACATTATCTGATTTATCTCCTACTGTTGCTGTCAATGAAGTTGTTCCTTTAGCATCAGCTGTTGGAGCGTAAGTTAATGTTACAGTGGCATTAACTTTTCCGTCAGCACCAACAGTGAAACTTGTAGGGTCTATGGAAAGACCATCAACAGCAGGATTCAATGAAATAGTTCCTGTTGCTCCTGCTGTAAGATTAGAACCAAGGATTGTTAATGTACTTGTGACAGTCTTGTTCTCCGTTGATGGTACGACGGTAAGATCTAATTTTGAAGGATTAACGTTTAATGAAGGTTCCGTTCCTGCTTCTTCAGTTACGGCAACATAGAAACAGCCCCATTCTCCACCAGCATTATTCAAAGTATAAGTACCTTTAGGAAGATTTGATATCGTCCACTCACGATATTTATTAGTTTCATCAGCTGTTCCTACAGAAAAAGTGTATGAAGGCTTTTTTTCAGCACTTGGATTTAGTTCATAACTATTTGCACCGTCACTAAGACCAATATTAATTGTACCATTATTAGATGTAGACTGTATAACAGTAACAGTGGCAGTATTAGAAGTAGTAAAGCCTATGGAACCCTTACTGTTAATTTTAAGGCCCTTAGTATAAGAGGTTCCATTATACGTACCTGTATACCTATTGTTATAACCACCACCTGCATTGATAGTGAAATAACCCTTTTGAGATTCGGTAGCTCCATTGTTAAGAGATACCGTGTAAGTGGTTTGGGCGTTTACCCCCCCCAACGAGAATGCGCTAAAGACAACAGTCAGAAGCGCGAGACGTAATGATTTTTTCATTTTGCTTTGTTTTATATTTAAATAATAAGTTTGCTTTAAAAAAATCGGTTTTCGCTACTAATTGGCAAAAGTACGAAATTTTCTTGATAAATATCATATTTCTAATCATTTTTATGTATTTTAACAGGATGGGAGAAGGGAGAAGTGAAGAATGGAGCTTTTCTACTTTCTGCCCTACTCTATTTATCTCAAATAATTTCTCTCAAATATTTGCTTGTTTGAAATAAGGTCATTACATTTGCAAGAGATATGAATATTATTATACAACACAAATAACATAATAGCAATGAAGAAAGTATTGATAACAGGTGCCAATAAGGGCATAGGGTATGAGACTGCACGTCATCTGGGTAAAGCTGGATGGCAAGTGATTGTTGGCGCACGTAACGAGGAGCGCGCACTGAAGGCTATAGAGTCATTGAAGGCTGATGGTGCAAATGTCATTGGGTGGCAGTATGTCAATCTCTCTGACAATAAGGAGATTGAGACATCTGCAAAGGAAATTGGTGAAAAGTATCCTGACCTTACGTTGCTCATCAACAATGCCGTCTGCCCTGGAGACATGTCAGTACAAAGTTACGAACAGACTATTGAGGATGTTGCAAACTCAATGCAAGTGAACTACATTGGAACTTTTTATCTTACCAAGCTGCTTATCCCATTGCTTGAGAAGAACAACGGCCGCATCGTGAACATCACAGTTCCTACGGAGGTAAGCCCCTACTGGCATCCAATGGCTTACGTGGCAAGTAAGGCTGCACAGAACACTATGACCAGCATCATGGCATGGGAGTTTGACCACTACAAAAAGCCACTGGAGATATTCGATATTCATCCCGGAGCGACATCAACCGACCTCAACAACCATTACAGCGGACCGGGTTCTCACCAGCCGGATGTTATCGGTGACAAGATAGAGCAAATCGTTGATGATGGCAAACGCCATAATGGTGAGTTCATCGAGCTTTATCCGATTGTTGACGAAGGAAACTATTAGAAATGTACAGCATTGACAATATAGTAACGACGAGCACCTGCGACAAGGACGAGAACCTGAAACTATTCTCGGCTTTTCAGATGATGCAGGACTGCTCGGAGATGTGGATTGACTCGGAACCAACGGTAAAGGCATTCTTTGAGAAATCTGGAATGACTCAGCTGCTGGCTTCGCGTCAAGTTGAGATAGTTCGTGTACCGAAGTATAAGGAACGAATGAAGACCGTAACCACCGTCTTTGATGTCAAGCCGATGTTCGGTTTCCGCAACACTTTTATTTATGATGCGGAAGGAAACGTCTGCTACAAGACCTGGTCGATGGGTGCATTCGTCGACAGAACGACCGGTCGGCTTCAGCGTATCCCACAAGATGTCCTCTCATCGCTAAGCATTGAGCCTAAGAAGGACATGACTTATGGTGAGCGGAGGATTATTGTGCCAAAGGATGCAGTGTTCGAAGAGCATGAGTCGGTTGCTGTTACCCGTAACGACATCGATTATAACGGTCACATGAACAATGCCAACTATATCCGCATTGCAAACGAGTATATCCCCGAAGGCCACATATATAATAACGTAAGGATTGAATTCAAGATACCCGCAAGGCTCGGACAGTCGCTTGTTCCTCAGACATGTATGACTGCCGATGGAACTTTTTATGTTGAACTGTTACTTGATGGCAAGACTAGCACGCTGATTGAATTTCATGCATAATCATAATCGTTATTTATGTTAGTCAGCTTAGTAGATGCTAATTCCATCGCAAAGTTAGATAAAAAACAGAGATAATGCAAGAGAAAATCTTTTTATTTCTAGCAAGTGGTTGGATATTCATTTTAATGTATATGCTTCCGACACGATGAAAGGCTGAAAGTTAGAATGCGTAAGAAAACTTTACAGCAAAACGAAAGCTATCAAATGGGCTCGCGAAAGCTTACCTTTCATGTTGCAATAGTTGACCTTTTATCGCCTCAAAGCTAAGGTCTTGGGAGAGTGAAGTTGCCCTTTTGCGGCGGAATTGAATATCAAAGAGTTACGGAGACAAAATCAATGGAAAGCAAAGAGGAAAAATTCTGACATTGCGAACAGCAGAGTCTTATCAGCCTAACCTTCTATGCCACCCACTGCAGGGGCGTCCCTTGTGGGCGCCCGATCGCCTTGTAAAGGCGAATAACTTTATATTATTGTCGGTCTTACAGCCCGATCGGGCACCCACAAGGGGCGCCCCTGCAGTGGTAGGCATTCATGTTCGGGCGATTGCGGTTATTCATAAAAAAGATAAAGCACTATAATCCAAAAGCAAATGCCTCATACGGAGTTTAAAGATTTTAAAGATGTCGGCTTCGCCGATGACACCTTAACGGCGGATAACCATATTCCCTAATAGCTATACAAGAAAAAGCGGCCATACTTCCGATAAAGAAATATGACCGCTTTTAGATATTAATATTGTATTAAGGCTTAACAAACCTTGTGTGAGCCGTCGCTGATAACAACAGGAATGATGCCCGGCTCATGACCATACTGAGCTTTGAACTTAGCTGTAGCATCAGCAATGAACTTATCGTAGACTTCGTCCTTGACAAGGTTGATAGTGCAACCGCCAAAGCCTCCGCCCATAATACGGCTTCCGCTGACGCCATCTTCCTTTGCAACATTAACAAGGAAGTCGAGCTCATCACAACTTACCTCATATTCCTTCGACAAGCCTTCGTGAGTCTCATACATCTTCTTGCCGACTGTTTCGTAGTCGCCCTTCTGAAGAGCGTCGCTCACAGCCAAGACTCTATCTTTCTCTCCGAGTACGAAATGGGCACGAGTGTAATCCTCTGCGCTAATCTCCGGCTTTACAGCTTCAAGTTCTGTCCACGTTGCATCACGAAGAGTCTCGAACTTCTTGTCGGGGAAATGCTTGCCAAGTGCTGCTACAACATTCTCACAACTCTGACGGCGGTCGTTGTAAGGACTACCTACGAGTTCGTGCTTAACCTTAGAGTTGACAAGTACGAGCTTATATCCCTGTGGATTGAATGGGAAATACTCGAACTCACGGCTACGGCAATCAAGACGCATCAGTTTGCCTTTCTGTCCGAAGATACTAGCGAACTGGTCCATGATACCGCAGTTCACACCAACATACTTGTGCTCGGTTGCTTGTCCGGCAAGAACCATATCCCACTTAGAGATGCGTCCGTTGGCAAACAGGTCGTTGATTGCGAAAGCAAAACAACTCTCCAAAGCCGCAGATGAACTCATACCGGCACCGTTAGGAACATCGCCAGAGAATGCAGCGTTGAAGCCTTTGACATCAACTCCAAGTGCACGCATCTCCTGAACTATACCATAGATATACTTAGCCCAGCTTGTACGCGGTATGTTAGGATCATCGACCTTGAACTCAACTTTGTCCTTATAATCAATTGAATAAAGGATGACCGTGTTCAAACCATTTGGTCGTACTTCTGCCATTATGCCTGTATCTACAGCGCCTGGGAAAACATATCCACCATTATAGTCGGTGTGCTCACCAATAAGGTTTATACGACCCGGCGACCAATATATGTTGCCCGTCTTGCCGTCGAAATGCTTTATAAAGCGCGATCTTACTCTTTCTATGTCCATTGTCTTAAATTTAGTTGTTCTTATATCAATTATTTCTCATTACTTTCGTGACAATCAAATCGTCATTTCATCCAATCATCACATCCTCCGAACTTATACCGGGATGTCTTTGTTGACATTCTTGCTGCCAAATACAGCGTACCAGCACATGAAAGCCATAGCAAGCAAAGGTACAATGTATGAAGTCATGTAGCCTGTATGGTCAGCGATGAAATTCTGAACCAATGGCCACAGACCACCGCCAACAACCATCATCATGAAAATACCTGATGCCTGAGCACTGTACTTACCAAGTCCTTCTGTTGAAAGGTTGAAGATACTTGCCCACATGATTGATGTGCAAAGACCACAAAGGACAAGGAGCAAGGCTGCAATAGGAACATTGACCATTTCGAAAGCTGAGCCCGTAAATACCGGCATGTTGACGAATGATGATTTGCCAAGTACCATGGCAAGAAGGATAAGTATCATTCCAATAAGCGTAGTACCTGTCATAAGTTGCTTACTACTTACTTTATCAGCAATGAAACCTGCAAGGAAACGACCAACAAGCATCAGAAGCCAGTATGTTGCGGCTACAGAACCACCAATAGCAGCTGCTGTTGCAGCATTGAGACCGCCACCGGCTGCCGACGTATCAGAAAGATAGAAATTCAATGTTCCAGGTATGCCGACCTCAACACCTACATAAACGAAGATGGCTACGACACCAAGTTTGAAGTGACGGAATGACCAAGGAGAATGCTCAAATACTGTGTTCTCATCAGTCTTACCCATCTCCGGGTCTTTAATAGGAATGAGGCTGAGGATAACGAATGCTGCTGCAAATACGCCCATTGCTATATAAAGCACAAGATTGACATCACTAATAGCGAGTCCCGGACGTGTAGCGTCGCCGATAAGGGCACCAACGAGCAACGGGGTAAGGGTTCCTGCCAACGAGTTAAGTGTTCCGCCGATAAGGTTCAGCTGGTTACCGCGGTTACCGCCACCGCCAAAGCCTCCGCCCATAATACGGCTTCCGCTGACGCCATCTTCCTTTGCAACATTAACAAGGAAGTCGAGCTCATCACAACTTACCTCATATTCCTTCGACAAGCCTTCGTGAGTCTCATACATCTTCTTGCCGACTGTTTCGTAGTCGCCCTTCTGAAGAGCGTCGCTCACAGCCAAGACTCTATCTTTCTCTCCGAGTACGAAATGGGCACGAGTGTAATCCTCTGCGCTAATCTCCGGCTTTACAGCTTCAAGTTCTGTCCACGTTGCATCACGAAGAGTCTCGAACTTCTTGTCGGGGAAATGCTTGCCAAGTGCTGCTACAACATTCTCACAACTCTGACGGCGGTCGTTGTAAGGACTACCTACGAGTTCGTGCTTAACCTTAGAGTTGACAAGTACGAGCTTATATCCCTGTGGATTGAATGGGAAATACTCGAACTCACGGCTACGGCAATCAAGACGCATCAGTTTGCCTTTCTGTCCGAAGATACTAGCGAACTGGTCCATGATACCGCAGTTCACACCAACATACTTGTGCTCGGTTGCTTGTCCGGCAAGAACCATATCCCACTTAGAGATGCGTCCGTTGGCAAACAGGTCGTTGATTGCGAAAGCAAAACAACTCTCCAAAGCCGCAGATGAACTCATACCGGCACCGTTAGGAACATCGCCAGAGAATGCAGCGTTGAAGCCTTTGACATCAACTCCAAGTGCACGCATCTCCTGAACTATACCATAGATATACTTAGCCCAGCTTGTACGCGGTATGTTAGGATCATCGACCTTGAACTCAACTTTGTCCTTATAATCAATTGAATAAAGGATGACCGTGTTCAAACCATTTGGTCGTACTTCTGCCATTATGCCTGTATCTACAGCGCCTGGGAAAACATATCCACCATTATAGTCGGTGTGCTCACCAATAAGGTTTATACGACCCGGCGACCAATATATGTTGCCCGTCTTGCCGTCGAAATGCTTTATAAAGCGCGATCTTACTCTTTCTATGTCCATTGTCTTAAATTTAGTTGTTCTTATATCAATTATTTCTCATTACTTTCGTGACAATCAAATCGTCATTTCATCCAATCATCACATCCTCCGAACTTATACCGGGATGTCTTTGTTGACATTCTTGCTGCCAAATACAGCGTACCAGCACATGAAAGCCATAGCAAGCAAAGGTACAATGTATGAAGTCATGTAGCCTGTATGGTCAGCGATGAAATTCTGAACCAATGGCCACAGACCACCGCCAACAACCATCATCATGAAAATACCTGATGCCTGAGCACTGTACTTACCAAGTCCTTCTGTTGAAAGGTTGAAGATACTTGCCCACATGATTGATGTGCAAAGACCACAAAGGACAAGGAGCAAGGCTGCAATAGGAACATTGACCATTTCGAAAGCTGAGCCCGTAAATACCGGCATGTTGACGAATGATGATTTGCCAAGTACCATGGCAAGAAGGATAAGTATCATTCCAATAAGCGTAGTACCTGTCATAAGTTGCTTACTACTTACTTTATCAGCAATGAAACCTGCAAGGAAACGACCAACAAGCATCAGAAGCCAGTATGTTGCGGCTACAGAACCACCAATAGCAGCTGCTGTTGCAGCATTGAGACCGCCACCGGCTGCCGACGTATCAGAAAGATAGAAATTCAATGTTCCAGGTATGCCGACCTCAACACCTACATAAACGAAGATGGCTACGACACCAAGTTTGAAGTGACGGAATGACCAAGGAGAATGCTCAAATACTGTGTTCTCATCAGTCTTACCCATCTCCGGGTCTTTAATAGGAATGAGGCTGAGGATAACGAATGCTGCTGCAAATACGCCCATTGCTATATAAAGCACAAGATTGACATCACTAATAGCGAGTCCCGGACGTGTAGCGTCGCCGATAAGGGCACCAACGAGCAACGGGGTAAGGGTTCCTGCCAACGAGTTAAGTGTTCCGCCGATAAGGTTCAGCTGGTTACCGCGGTTACCGCCACCGCCAAGAAGGTTAAGCATCGGGTTGACAACTGTATTCAATGTGCAAACAGAGAAACCTGCGATGAATGCTCCAAGCAGGTATACGATAAAGCCTGTTACCTTGGCATCAGCGCCGAAAGTACCAGAAAGGAATTGTACGAGTACACCTACAAAGCCGACGCCAATTCCGAAGAGAGCCGTTTTCTTGTATCCAATCTTTGTAAGCATCTTTCCGGCAGGTATTCCCATGAACAGATAAGCAAGGAAGTTCATGGCGTTACCAAGCATTCCCACCGTGTTGGCGCTATCACCGGTAAATGTATTCTTCCAAATAACACCAATAGGAGCAGCCAAATTGGTGACAAAAGAAATCATTGCATAGAGGAACATCATTGTTATAATGGCAATGATGCTACCATTTTGTTTTGTTGCGTTTCCCATATTACGAAAATAAATAGTTGATACCGTGTTGTAAAAATATCCACAATCGGGCTAATGCAACTTAGCTCAATTGTGGATAAAGAATTAAAATCTCTCTTATTCTACTCCGAACTTGTAAATTGTACGCTGCTCGTAAACCTGTCCTGGGTTAAGTTCTACAGACGGGAAATACGGGTGGTTTGGCGTATCGGGGAAGTGTTGTGCCTCAAGGCAGATAGCGCTGCGCTTTGGATATGTTGTTCCCTTGTAGCCCTTAAGTCCGAACTCGAAATTGCCAGTATAAAGTTGCAGGCCCGGCTCGGTGGTATAAACCTCCATCGTACGGCCGCTTACCGGCTCATGAAGTTTTGCTGCAAAGGTCAGTTCGCCTTCCTCGTGCTTATTGAGAACATAGCAGTGGTCATAGCCTGAGCCATTCTTTAGCTGTTCGTTATCATCTTCTATGCGCTCACCAATTGTGTGAGGAGTGCGGAAATCGAATGGTGTTCCCTCAACCTTTAGTATTTCTCCGGTTGGTATACTTGTATTGTCGATTGGCAAGAAGAAGTCTGCATTAAGCTGGCATTCAACATTCAGGACATCCGGCGTTGGGTCTGCATCGCCTGCAAGTGAGAAGAAGCCATGATGAGTAAGGTTGATTATGGTCTTCTTATTAGATGTAGCACGATACTTTATGATAAGCTCGTTATCGTCGGTCCATGAATAACCTACCCATACTTCTACTTCGCCTGAATAGCCTTCATCACCATAAGGACTTGTATGCTTAAGCACGACAGCGTGGTCGTTAACCTGTGTAGCATCCCAAACCTTAACGTTGAAACCGGCCTTTCCGCCATGCAGATGGTTAGGACCGTCGTTGGTAGCAAGCTGATATTGCTTGCCGTGGAGCTGGAACTTTCCCTTAGCAATACGGTTGCCAAAGCGGCCGATTAACCGTGACAGATAAGGTTCCTTTGAGTTTATAACATCCTGGATATTGTCGTGACCTTGTATGACGTTGGCATAGTTCCCATTCTTATCAGGAACCATGATGGCTACGATGGCACCTCCATAGTTGGTGAATGCCACTTCGTTGCCAGCAGCGTTGCGGAGAACGAACAAGTCTGTATTCTTTCCGTTGATAGTGGTCTGGAAATCTTCCCTTCTCAGACCACACTTGAATTGTGTTTCTGCAGTGTTTGCCATAATCGCAGTTTTTAGTTTGATTTTAATTATCAGTTACTTTGTTGCAAAGTAAATAAAAATAAACGACACCTCCAAACTTAAAAGGGAAAAAGACAAAAACTGTATGTTAAAAACAATTAATCAACAAAGACATGCTCTTAAGATAAAACCTGCAACAGCTTTATTGCAAAGCTGAAAGCAGGTCTGCGACTACGTAGCTCGAGCCACCAACAAAGACAAAATCATCGTCGCTACTGTCAGCAAGAGCCGCTTTATAAGCCTCAGATACAGAAGCGTAACTATTGCCCTTAAGTCCGTGACTTGCAGCAATCTCAGCGACTTGCTCTACTGGTAAGGCACGTTTGTTTGACGGTTGCGTCCAATAGAAAACTGCATCAGTTGGCATTAATCCCAACACTGTGTCCACGTCTTTGTCATCTACCATCCCGAAGACGATACGTCTTGTCTGACATTGCAGGTGAGCTATCTGCGGAGCAAGGTATTGCCATCCGCCAACATTATGACCTGTATCGCAAACAACAGTTGGCTTTTCGCTTATCTTTTGCCAGCGTCCCATTAATCCGGTTGACTCGCATACATTGGCAAAACCACGAGTTATGCTGTCTGTATCGCGAATGACATTAGTATTGACAAGTTCCATGCATGCCGTCAACACTGTATTCGCATTTTTATCCTGATAGTCGCCACCAAGTTCATAGTGTATATCGCCGAAGAAGCGAGTTTTGTAATCACGTCCTCCTTCAGCGTTAGCCTTAGATGAGATTAAGAGCGGACGGTCCTGTGCAAAGACAATAGTCGAACGTGTTGTCTCAGCCTTGGACTCGAAAACAGGACGAGTTTCAGGCAAGTCTTCGCCAATCACGACCGGCACACCGTCCTTTATTATTCCTGCTTTCTCACCCGCTATCTTTTGAAGTGTGTTCCCAAGAAATTGCGTATGGTCGAAACTTATATTTGTGATAATAGACAGTAGCGGAGTAATGATATTGGTACAATCGAGTCTACCTCCAAGTCCAACTTCTACAACAGCGATATCAACCTTCTCGTCAGCGAAATACTTGAAAGCGAGAGCCGTTGTCAGCTCGAAGAAGGAAGGATGTAAAGGTTCGAAAAAGTCTTTATTGTCCTTTACGAAATCAACAACGTACTGCTTCGGAATCATCTCTCCGTTAATGCGGATGCGCTCACGAAAGTCTACAAGATGCGGACTCGTATAAAGTCCCACCTTATATCCGTCAGCCTGTAGGATTGAAGCCAAAGTATGGGAACAAGAGCCCTTGCCATTGGTTCCGGCTACATGTATAGACAGAAAATGATTATGTGGATGACCAAAATGCTCATCAAGGGCAAGTGTATTTGAAAGTCCTTCCTTGTAAGCTGCACCTCCGACATGCTCAAAGACCGGTGTGCTATTATATAAATATTGTACTGTCTGCTCGAAATCCATAATTATGATAGCTCTTAAATAATAAAAGCCGCTAACAAAGTAGCGGCATTATGTAATCAGTCGTTTAACTGAAAAGATTCTTAAACTTTTGGAATATTGTTTCCTTTGTCACATTGTCACCTTTGAAGTTATCACTATCCTTAAAGCTCTCTATAGCTTTCTTCTCTTCACGTGACAGAGTCTTAGGAATGTAAACACTTATTTGAACAATCAGGTCACCAGTTCCATAGCCGTAACCCTTAACAGCCGGCAAACCTTTACCACGCAATCTAAGTGTCTTGCCTGGTTGAGTGCCCGGCTCTATCTTTATTCTTATCGACTTGCCATCGAGTGTCGGTATATCAACTTGTCCTCCAAGTGCTGCTGTCGGGAAGTCGAGAAGGAGATTATAAATAAGGTCCTGCTTATCACGAACGAAAGTGTCGGAACTTTCAACTTCAATATATACCTTTATATCACCGTTGATTCCATTGTGGCGACCTGCATTCCCCTTGCCAGGAACATTAAGGACCATTCCGTCCTCAACACCTGCCGGAATATTTATCTCAACGACCTCATCACCTTTCACAATACCAGAGCCGTCGCAATGTGGACACTTGTTCTTTATCACAGTACCTTCACCGCCACAGACATGACAAGTTGTCTGGGTCTGTACCATGCCGAATATGCTCTGCTGAGTACGGATTTCCATACCTGTTCCATGGCAATTAGGACACGTTTCTACGCCTGAGCCGTTTGCAGCACCGGTACCGTGACAGTCTGGGCAAGCAACATCTTTGCGCACCTTGAACTTCTTTGTCACTCCTGTTGCAACCTCTTGCAGAGTCAGTTTCACCTTAAGGCGCAGGTCTGAACCACGATAACGACGCGTTTGCGAACGTGAGCCACCGCCACCGAAGCCTCCAAAGCCAGAATGTCCGCCGAAGACATCGCCGAACATAGAGAATATATCGTCCATAGAGAAGCCTCCAGCACCAAACGGACTTCCACCAAATCCGCCACCAGGAGCATTGAAACCGAATTGGTCATACTGCTGACGCTTCTGCGGATCGTGCAATACATCGTATGCCTCGGCAGCCTCCTTGAACTTTTCCTCAGCTTCCTTGTCGCCTGGATTACGGTCTGGATGGTATTTTATAGCGAGCTTTCGATATGCTTTCTTTATCTCAGCTTCTGATGCGTCCTTGCTGACGCCGAGCACTTCGTAATAATCTCTCTTTGCCATTTTTCGTGATGAGATGATGAATAAAAGAGCCTCTGCTATGCAGAGGCATTCCTAATAAATGTGGGGACGGAACTAATTACTGTCCGACAGCTACTTTAGCATGGCGGATAACCTTGTCATTGAGGGTATATCCAGCCTGAACACAGTCGATGACTTTACCTTTCTTTTCATCGGCAACACCAGGAACCATTGCTATTGCTTCCATGTTGTCCGTGGTAAAGTCTTTGCCGTCGGTATCTATTTTCTTAACTCCAAGACTTTCGAGTGCCTTAACGAACTTCTTGTATATAAGCTCAAATCCCTCGTGTATAGCCTTCGGGTCTTCGTTCTTATCAGCAATGGCACGCTCAAAGTCATCTAGGATTGGGAGAATTGCCGTTATTGTTTTCTCAGAACCATTCAATATCAGGTCTGCTTTCTCCTTTAATGTACGCTTCTTGTAGTTGTCGAATTCTGCGACTTGACGAAGATAACGGTCCTTGAGCTCAGCAACTTGCTCCTGAAGTTTTTCCTCGGCAGTTGACTCTTTGTTTTCCTCGGCCTTATCGATGGCCTTTTCACCTTCTTCTACCTTATTATCGGATTCCTTCTCTTCAGAATTCTCTTGCTTCTTTTGTTCCTTCTCCGAATCGTCTCCTTCAACTTTTATTTTTTTCTCTTCGTTCTTATCCATTATTATAGTACTGTTTTAATTCAAAGTTTAACTGACAAAATTGTCATCATACTGATGTATGCAAAAAATATGCCAATCACTTTGAAGCGTACATCCGCTCTTTCTGCTCCTTTATTACATCGTCGTGAATATATTCATCGTACGACATAAGCTTATCAATAGTTCCCGAAGGAGTAAGCTCGATAATACGGTTTGCAACCGTCTCTATGAACTCGTGGTCGTGAGAACTGAACAGAACGTTGCCTTTAAAGCTTATAAGATTATTGTTGAAAGCCTGAATCGACTCCAAGTCAAGGTGGTTCGTAGGCGTGTCAAGGATAAGACAGTTAGCGTTCTGGAGCTGCATTCTTGCTATCATACAGCGCATCTTCTCACCTCCAGACAGTACGTTCACTTTCTTTTCAACCTCTTCCTGACGGAAAAGCATGCGTCCGAGGTAAGCCTTCATGGTAACTTCGTTGCCCTTGCCGTACTGCGACAGCCATTCAACGAGATTCAAATCCGACTTGAAGAATTCTGTATTATCAAGTGGAAGATAAGCAGTCGTAATTGTAACGCCCCATTTATATTCACCAGCATCAGCTTTGCGGTTGCCGTTGATAATCTCAAACAAAGCCGTCATTGCCTTCGGATTGTGCGAAAGGAATACTATCTTCTGTCCTTTCTCGACGTTGAAGTTGACCTTGTCGAACAATACCGTGCCGTCTGTATCAACAGCCTTAAGGTCCTTAACTTCAAGAATCTGGTTGCCAGGCTCCCTGTCCATCTGGAAGATAATACCCGGATACTTACGGCTTGAAGGACGTATCTCCTCAACATTAAGTTTCTCAAGCATCTTCTTACGGCTCGTTGTCTGCTTGCTCTTAGCAACATTGGCCGAGAAACGTCGAATGAACTCTTCGAGTTGCTTGCGCTTTTCCTCTGCTTTCATACGCTGGTTCTGTGCCTGACGCAATGCAAGCTGCGAACTCTCATACCAGAAAGAGTAGTTTCCGGCGAATACTGTTATCTTACCAAAGTCAATATCTATAGTCTGTGTTGATACCGCATCGAGGAAGTGACGGTCGTGACTGACAACCAATACAGTCTGATGCTCGTCAATATCGCTGAGGTAATCCTCAAGCCATTCTACCGTATCAAGGTCGAGGTCATTGGTAGGCTCATCGAGAAGGAGGTTATCCGGTTTACCGAAGAGCGCCTTTGCAAGCATGACACGAACCTTTTCATTGTTAGACAAATCTGACATTTGACGCTGATGGAGTTCCTCCTTTACACCGAGGTTCTGCAACAGCTGTGCAGCATCGCTCTCAGCCTCCCATCCATTCATCTCTGCGAACTTCTCTTCAAGCTCCGCAGCGCGGTTTCCATCTTCTTCTGTCATCTCTGGCTTGGAATACAACGCCTCACGCTCCTTCATGTTAGCCCACAGGGGAGCATGTCCCATGAGGACGGTGTCCATGACTTTATAATCGTCATACTTAAAGTGGTCCTGCTCCAAGACTGACAGTCTCTCGCCCGGACCCATCTCAACGCTACCCTTATTGGGCTCAAGGTCGCCGGAAATGACGCGCAGCAGTGTTGACTTTCCTGCTCCGTTAGCGCCTATGACGCCATATATGTTACCACGGGTGAACTTAATGTTCACGTCCTTGTACAGTGTTCGCTTTCCGAATTGGACAGCAATGTTGGTAAGTGTTATCATAAAAAAGTTGTAATCGTGAAATTTTGGTGCAAAGTTAACATAATTATGTGGGAATGCCAAATATTTCGCTAAAGTCCTAAAGGAAAGGAGCAAGCAGATGACCGAACCATCCCTTGAACTTATCCCATCCCGAACGCCACTTGTTCCAGGACTCTTCAGTCAAGTAGAAGCTATCCTTCTTCTGTTCTTCAAAGAGCGTATCAAGTTGTTTAGTCGTTTTCTTATCGAGTATAACGGCATTCTCTTCCCTATCCCACCGCAGACTTCGTGCGTTGAGGTTAGCTGAACCGACTGTGCAAATGCGTCCGTCCACCATGATAATCTTTGTATGATGGAACCCAGGCTGGTACATCCAAACCTGACAACCATGTTCCATAAGTTTATGGGCATTATAGAATCCGCAGTCAGGAGTAAGTGGAATATCGCTCTTAACACTAAGTACAATCTGCACTTTGACACCCCGCTTGACGGCATTCTTCAATGCCTTCTTCAGATTATGTGACAGAGTGAAGTAAGGATTGATAAGCTTAATACTGTCTTTAGCATCGTTTATGGCATCGAGATAAAACTCACGTATAATCTTGTTACCGTTGTGTGGCTCGCGGTTGATAATGCCCACCATCTTGTGACCTGCCGTCGAGCATGTGTCCGGCTTCAATCCGTGGAAGTAACTTATATCCTGACCCCCGTGGTAAAGTCCTTCCTCATTGAGCGGTTTGCCTGTAACCTTCTCCCACATACGGACGAAGATGGATTGCAAGGTATTGACTTCCTGACCACTTATGCGACAATGCATATCATGCCATGAGCCAACCTGCTTCGTACCTTTTATATAATAGTCGGCTATGTTCATGCCACCGGTGTACGCAATGCGTCCGTCGATGACAACAATCTTGCGGTGGTCGCGATTGAAAGCATCGTCAATCCAAGGAAACTTTACAGGATTGAACTCGCAAATCTCTATCCCTTTACTGCGGATATACTCCAAGTCCTTCTTCCGCATAGGACTATTGTTGCTTGCATTGCCAAAGCCATCGAAGACAAGACGAATCTTCACGCCCTCCGCAGCTTTGGTAGCAAGATGCTTTATGAGTTCACGATTGATGGAGTCGTTGCGGAAGTTGAAGTACTCCATGTGTATAGTGCTTCGCGCCTGGTCTATTGCCTTGAAGAGGTCGTCGAACTTCTGCTGTCCGTTTGTCAGCAAAGTCACAGAGTTGTTATGCGAGAAAGTGACGCCTTCCTTCCTCAGTTGATTGACAAGAAGGCTGTCTGCAGTTTGCGCTTTCATGCCGCCGCATGCGAGCAGGAACAATCCTAACAATATAAATTGTAGCGATCTTGTCATAAAATCCTTTTATTATCCTAATACAAATACCTTTGGCTAATTGAGCAATCCCTACTTCTTATCCTCGTTAATAAGTGAAGCGGCATAGCTGTCAACAATACCAAGCAGATGACCGGTCTTGTCTGTAACAAGCACGGAGTGTATCTTATTCTTGTGCATGATACGCTGTATCTCCGTAATCTTCGTCTTCGGAGAAACCATCTTCGGCGTCCGCGTCATGATATCACTTACAGTATGGTCGAAGAACTTAGCCTGCCAACGCTCCATGGCACGACGGATATCACCGTCGGTGATAAGTCCGATTACCTTGTTGTCGGCATCTACGCTTACGCCCATTCCAAGTTTACCCTTTGAGACATGGATGATGGCATCGCCTAGTTTCATATCCTCCGGTATAACAGGCATATCCTCTGAGCGCATTACGTCTTGTGCGGTAGTCAGCAGACGGCGTCCCAACTCGCCACCCGGGTGGAACTGAGCGAAGTCACGCGGCTTGAAGTCGCGTACTTCCATAAGGGCTATTGCCAAGGCATCACCCATTACGAGCGCAGCGGTTGTACTGCTGGTCGGCGCAAGGTTCAAAGGGCAAGCCTCCTTCTCGACCCATACTTTGATATGAACGGTAGAATACTTGGCTAACAACGAGTTAGGATTACCTGTCATACCAATGATTGGAATGTTCATGTGCAGCACCATCGGGATGAAACGAAGCAATTCGTCGGTTTGTCCACTGTTGCTCAGAGCCAGCACGATATCGTCGGATGTCATAACGCCGAGGTCACCGTGGTAGACATCAAGCGGATTGATGAAGAACGCCGGTGTACCAGTGGATGCAAGGGTAGCCGCTATCTTAGCACCGATATTGCCGCTCTTGCCGACACCTGTCACAATGACCTTGCCCTTGCAATTGACAATCATTCTGACGGCTTTGTCGAAGTTCTCATCGAGTTGTGGAATGAGGTCGAGAGTTGCCTTAGCCTCATCGCGTATACATTGTATGGCATACTGACGGACGTTCTTTAAACGCTCTTCTGCCGTTGCCTTGTCTTTTGTCATTTAAGTATTTCTCCTATAAGGTTGTCAAGTTTGTCAAGTTCAAGCATGTTTGCCGCATCGCTGAGTCCCTTGTCAGGGTCGGGATGTACTTCAAAGAAATAGCCGGTGGCACCGAATGCCTTTGCAGCCATTGCCATCATAGGCACGTACTTTCTGTCACCGACGGTCTTTCCGTTGCCTGCGCTCGGACGCTGGACGCTGTGCGTACAGTCCATAACGACTGTTGGCACGATTGTTTTCATATCTGGGATGTTGCGGAAGTCGACAACCAGGTTGTTGTAACCAAAGCAATTGCCCCGCTCAGTTAACCAAACTTCCTTCGCTCCGCTCTCAACGGCTTTCTGAACCGGATACTTCATATCTAGACCGGAAAGGAACTGCGCTTTCTTGATATTGACTATGCGCCCTGTCTTGGCAGCAGCTATGAGCAAATCGGTCTGTCGGCAGAGGAAGGCCGGTATCTGGAGGACATCGGCAACTTTTCCGGCGGGCTCAGCCTGCCAGCTCTCGTGTATATCGGTCAATATGCGGAGACCATACTTCGACTTAACGTCCGCCAGCATCTGCAAGCCTTTCTCCAGTCCCGGACCGCGGAAAGAATGCAGCGAAGTGCGGTTTGCCTTGTCGAAAGACGACTTGAATATAATGTCAATACCATACTTGGCATTGAGCCGGACAAGTTCCTGAGCCACCGTGTCAAGCAGCTCTGCTGACTCTATCACGCATGGACCGGCAATGAATATTGGCTTCATTTTCCTGAATAGTCTTCTTCCCTACCCTGTTTTACTTTGAGGTCATAGTACTTACCACCTTTATCTTCGCACCCATCATCGTGAATGTTGAGTTGTCAGAGTAGTGGTTCAGCCAACCTTTTTGTCCAAAGACGTAAGCGGCATTGCTGTCGATGTCGACGCGGGCAAGCCCCATTGCCTTGAGCTGACTCCATTGACTGTCAATCATCTCCGATACATTACCGCCGCCCATCTTGGACGCCTGTTTCTTAACAAAAGCCTTCAAATCATCCTCGTTCATATTGCTTTCAGCAGTACGGTTGATGGTTGTCGAGTCCTTGTCAACGGAAACAGAGTAGGTACTCTTGACTTTAATAAAGTCGTGCCATGTCTCGTCGGTGGCAACACCACTCTTCAAGTTCTCTCCATTAAGTGTAAAAACAGAATACTCTTTGATGTACGAGAGCAACTTCTCTTTCGTCAATTCATCGTTTGCCTCAAGAATGACTTTGCTCTTTGGCATTACTTTCTCCAATTCTGGGTGCGACTCGTAAGTGCTGTTGATTGTTGCCATCGTGGCTTCAGCAAGACTTGAGAGCACTGCATCAGAGTTTTTCACATCTTTGATTTTGCCTTTGCTGTCGAGTTCGAGTACAGCAGGTGTCTTCTCAAGTGTCTTCAGGACGTTGGCATTAACCAATTGGTTGACGACTTCGTTAGAGCCTTCAATCGCAACATCGGAGAACTTCATCTCGACAGTATAGCCCTTGCTTGTGGCGTTCGTAACTGTGAAGGTTGCCGTGTACTTTGCCGAAGCCTTCATATCACCCTGCATAGGAATTCCAAGCGTCATAAGGCTCTCGGTGTCGTACGTCTTCGTGTCGCCCTTCTGATAAGCAATTTTTATCGTCTGTGCGTTCACCGCAGTCATAACCACGGCAAAAGCTATTGCGAACAATGTTCTCTTCATAAGTATTCTGGTTTTAATCGTTATTAATAAGCTCTTGCTACAACTACCTTCTTGACAGCCGGCTTGCCGCTGACCATGTCAACTCCGGGGTTCGACTGGTCGAGGTCGAACGGTATGCAACGAATTGTTGCCTGCGTGTCTTCCTTTATCTTGGCCTCCGTCTCGGCTGTGCCGTCCCACGGGCAGATAAAGAATCCACCATCCTTGATGCGCTCCTTGAACTCATCATAGTTCGAGCACTCGTATGTGTGCTCCTTTCTGAAGTTGAGAGCCTTGTCGAACATGTTATTCTGAATTTCGTCGAGCAAGTCGGCTACACGACCGGCGATACCGTCAAACGGTACAGACTCCTTCTCAAGAGTATCACGACGCATGAGCTCTATAGTTCCGTTCTCAAGGTCACGGGCACCGAGAACGAGACGTACAGGTACTCCGCGAAGCTCATAATCGGCAAACTTGAAGCCAGGGCGCTTTGTGTCGTCATCATCATATTTGACGCTGATTCCCTTGTCGGTGAGTTCCTTTATTACAGGCTGCAACTTCTCGGAAATCTGCTGAAGCTGCTCTTCCTTCTTATATATAGGTACTATAACGACCTGTATTGGTGCGAGATGTGGTGGCAGAACGAGACCGTTGTCGTCAGAATGCGTCATGATAAGCGCACCCATCAGACGTGTTGAAACGCCCCATGATGTAGCCCACACATATTCAGGCTTGTTCTCCTTGTTGAGGAACGTCACGTCGAAGCTCTTTGCGAAGTTCTGTCCGAGGAAATGGCTAGTACCACTCTGCAAAGCCTTACCGTCCTGCATCATAGCCTCAATGGTGTATGTGTTGAGTGCGCCGGCAAAGCGTTCAGTCGGACTCTTCACACCACGGACAACCGGAACAGCCATCCACTTCTCCACGAAGTCAGCATATACGTTGAGCATCTTCTCTGCCATTGCCTCTGCTTCCTCTGCGGTTGCGTGAGCAGTGTGTCCCTCCTGCCAGAGGAACTCTGAAGTACGGAGGAACGGACGTGTACGCATCTCCCAGCGCATGACGTTGCACCACTGGTTGCACATCAACGGGAGGTCACGGTAAGAGTGAATCCAGTTCTTGTAGGTGTGCCATATCATCGTTTCAGAGGTAGGACGGATGATGAGCTCTTCATCAAGTTTGGCGTCCGGGTCTACAACAATGTCCTTTCCGTCGTCGCTTGTCTTTAGACGGTAGTGGGTAACAACGGCACTCTCCTTTGCAAAACCCTTCACGTGCTCAGCCTCGCGGGCGAAGAAACTCTTCGGAATGAGCAGTGGGAAATAAGCGTTCTTGACACCGAGTTTCTTAAACTCCTTGTCGAGTTCTGCCTGCATCTTCTCCCATATAGCGTAACCGTATGGCTTGATAATCATACATCCGCGTACAGGAGCCTGCTCTGCAAGGTCTGCCTTCACTACTAGGTCGTTATACCATTGGGAATAGTTGTCAGCTCTCTTGGTGAGCTGCTTAAGTTCTTTAGCCATTTCTGTAACTTATATTATATTTTAATTTTATTCGTTTCCGTTTATCTTTTCGGCAAAGTTTTTTGCAAAGATACATAAAACCCGTTAAAGAGCAAAATAAAAAGAGAAAGTTTTGTGCGTGATTAATAATATGTTAATAATATATAAAGGAAATTGTATAACTCATATAAAAACATTAAATTTGCCACCGATTAATAACTACTTAATTAATAACTACTAAAGTCTACAGGACAATGAAGCAAAATTTACTTAAGCGTTCGGGGCTTTTTGCAATGCTACTAATCTCAAGTTTAGGTGCATTCGCTCAAACAGCCAACAATGACGACGTAACTGTCACATGGGCTCTTACGTCGGGTACGGCAGAGGACGGCAAGTTCGCGCCGGAGACATCAAGCCAGTTCTTCACAGCTTCCAATATGACTCTCGGAAGTGGAGTTAAAATCGGAGCAGAGTCGAAAGTAAGTACCACACCGGTAGTGACAACCTACGATGGCTACACACAAACCGGCTTCATCGCATCAAAGAGCGGTGATAACACCATCGACTTCACTTTGACACCAAAAGCTGGCATCGCATTCACTCCGACTGAAGTGGGACTGAAGTGCGAGCGCTGGCTTACCGACAAGGGTAATGTCGAAATCAGCTGGGTATCGGCCGACGGTTCAACCAAGTCACTCGGCTCTTTCCGCCCTAACAGAAACTACAACGAAGAGAAAGCATCTGGCGACAAGACGTCTTCTATCGTAACTTACGAAATCAACGGCGCTACAGCCAACGAGGCTCTGTGCTACCTCCGTGTCACCATCAGTGGTATGGACGGCAAGAAGACCATCTCCATTGGTGACGTATATATTAAAGGTACTGTGAAGGGTACTGTCGGTCAGGCTATACAGTACACCCTTACCGTAAAGGCAGAGCCGGCTGAAGGAGGTACTGTTTCTGTATCACCGAAGCAGGACAAGTACGATTCCGGCTCGTCAGTTACACTCAGTCAGACCGCCAACGAAGGCTGGCACTTCCTTGGATGGTACAATGACGGCGCTATGCTCTCATCGGCTTCAGAGTATAAGTTCAACATCAAGGGCGACATGAACGTCGTTGCCAAATACCAAAGCACAGCATCTCTGCTAAAGGGCGACTATATCGTTGTCGACAACATCGCTGCTCTGCGTCAGGCTATCAAGGATGTCAACGCATCAACCGACGGCCAGCGCAAGTTCATCTTCCTGAAGAACGGTACCTACGACTATGGTACTTACCATAATCCGGAAAGCGGTTCGACACCTTTCGGACGCGATTCTATCAAGGTTGACAATGTTTCTCTCATCGGTCAGAGCAAGGCCGGCGTCACGATTCAGATTGAACCAGAGATGGCTTCTGTATCTCGCACGGCTCCAATCGTCAACTACAGCACAGGCAACTACTATCAGGACATTACGTTCAAGAACAATTTCAGCTACGGCGGCAATGATGGTCAGGCAGCAGCGTTCATGGATAAGGGCGACAAGACTATCATGAAGAATGTCAACCTTATATCAAAGCAGGATACATACTACCCTAACACCGACATGGGACGTATCTATGTTGAGACCTCCCGTATAGATGGTACGGTCGACTATATATGCGGCCGCGGCGATGTATTCTTCGAAGGCGACACCCTCAACTGCGTTCAGCGTTACAAGAATCCATGGCAAGGCAACGACAACATTTCTGCTCCGTACACTATCGGAAAGGAATTCAACTCTCAGGGCGGCCACGGCTTCATCTTCAACAACTGCTTCGTCAACAACGAAGTTCAGTACTGGACTTTCTCCCGTGGATGGCGCGGTTACCCGAAGGCAGCTTTCCTCAACACCCGTCTTAGCAATGCTGCTGCAATGCGCTGCGGTGAGAACAGTAAAGAGTTGTCAAACAAATACACTACTTACCCGAAGGACACCAAGGGACGCCTCAGTGGCGGTGGTAAAGGTATCCAGAGCTCTTCCGACGCTCACGCCATGGAGTTCTATGAGTACAACACTACCGATTCAACCGGTACCATTGTCCTCAATCCGGAGTCTAATATAATGACGACAACTGCTAGCGACTCACGCACGGCAGAAACTATTCTGAAGGCTACGGAGCTCGACCGCTTCCAGCTTGCTAACGTATTCCCGGGCTGGTCACCAGCTGAGGACGCCAAGCAGGTTATCGTTACAAAGGTTGACGCAGAGGGTACAACTCTGACCTGGACAACTAACACGACTGCAAAGGCATTCCTCATTGAGGCTGACGGCAACTTCGTGGAAATCGTCGACGGTACAAACAACAGCTACACTATCCCTGCTGGCACACCAGGCAGCAAGTACACCGTTCGCGCAGCCAACATGATGGGTGGCTTCGGACCTGCTTGCCCAGCCGGCGGCGTAATCAACGCAATCGACAAGACGCTGCAAGCCAAGGACGTTCAGAGCATCAGATACTACAATATCTCTGGTGTTGAACTCTCACAGCCGCAGAAGGGTCTTAACATCATCGTCAAGACAATGACCGACGGTACAAGAACAAGCACGAAGGTAATATTCTAAATTAAGACAAATAACACCATTCAGCCATGGCTCTATCAACCTATTGATAGCTAGCCATGGCTTTTTTAGTATATAAAAGTTTATGTCCTGCAATGTCAAAGGTTAACTTTGGAATTGGTTTTTAATTTATTTTTGATTAAAAAATAAATTATTTTTCCTCTATTTTTAATTTATTTTTCAAGCCAAAAGATAATCTTTTGTATCTCAACAGGTTATCTTTGGCATTCTGAAAGGTCCCTGACGGCATTCCGATATATTACCAACACGCATTCTTTCTGGAAACTTATGCAATAAAAAATGGTGTATAAACTCGTTTATTATCTTATTTTTTGTATATTTGCAGACGAAGATTATTATGGATTTAAAATAAGCGAACTATGTCAAAAGCAACAATAACTTACTACGGGCACAGTTGTTTCAAGGTTGAAGCAGAAGGCTCTTCAATAGTGTTTGACCCTTACGAGAACGGCAGCGTACCGGGGATAAAGCTTCCACGAGGCATCAAAGCTGACGTTGTCAGTTGCTCTCACCAGCACGGCGACCACAATGCGGCTCACCTAATCAATGCTTCGGGCAAGAAATTGAACTTCGAAGTCAGCAAGATAACGGTGCCTCACGACCACCACAACGGTGCGCATCGTGGCCTGTCGGATATTACATTCGTGCATCTGCCTGAGCTAACGATAGTTCATTTGGGCGACCTAGGACGACTCCCGACGGAAGATGAGTACAAGGAATTAGCCAAAGCAGACGTTGTCCTACTGCCTTGCGCAGGCTACTTTACCATCACATCGAAGGAAGCAGCAGAGATTATCAAGCATCTGAAGAAGCCAAGTCTGAAGATTCTGATGCACTACCGTGAGGGCAAACGTGGCTATGACGTCCAAGAATCGATAGGCGACATCGCGAAAGACATACACGGCATAAAGCGACTTGACAAATCGGTGATTACCGTTGACTCGAATAACATCAAAGACGAAATCATCACTCTCGAGCCGGAGCAATAATTTCAATCATACAAGATTAATATCCGCAAACGCCCAAGCAGCTATGCCTGCCACCGCAGGGGACGCCCCTGCAGTGGAAGTTTTTGAGGCTAAAGAGATGAACGCGGATGCTAATATTAAACAATTGCTTTGTTAGCGGTTATCATTCGGCCTAGAATTGCAGATAGATGAACGGTTGGATATCGCTTGACTTGACCTGCATGGCAATGAAGATAACAAATGCCAGGGCGATGGCACAAACCACTACTCCACCCCGTTCCAGTCCGAGCACAATCTTGTCCTGCCACGAATCGGGCATCCAATGGGCTATAAGCGCTATCGCCATGAAAGCGAACACGAACTTATAAGCAGAGAAGATGGCGGGGAACAGCGTCACATCGAACTTCGTCACAAGTTGATTGATGATTATCGTGGCTGCCGTGAAGTCCTGAGCGCGGAAGAATATCCACAGAAACGTTACAAGATGGAACGTAAGCAGCACTGCCACGAAGCGCCGGATACCTGACGGATGATAGTGGCGGTCGTGGTGCAGAACTGTCTGCGAGAAGAATTTGTGGATGCAGACGCCAAGTCCGTGGAGCGTTCCCCACAGCACGAAGTTGAGCGATGCACCATGCCAAAGGCCGCAGAGTACCATTGCAACCATTTGGTTGATATACATTCTGACCTTTCCCTTACGGTTGCCGCCCAACGATATATATATATAGTCGCGAATCCAACTAGACAATGAGATGTGCCAACGACGCCAGAAGTCGCTCAGCGAGTCAGCCTTGTAAGGGGCGTTGAAGTTCATCGGTATCTTGAAACCAAGCAAGGCGGAAATTCCTATTGCCATGTCACTGTAGCCGGAGAAGTCGCAATACAATTGGATACTATATCCATAAAGTCCCATCAGTATCTCTCCACCGGAGAACAATGTAGGATTATCGAATACACGGCTTACGAAATTGACACTTATATAATCGCTGATTACCAGTTTCTTAAGCAATCCCGTCATTATGAGATACACACCGAAGGCAAACATCTTTCGTGAAATGCTGATAGGCTTCCGTATCTGCGGAACGAAGTCAGTTGCACGGACGATAGGGCCGGCAAGCAGAACGGGGAAGAAACTGACGTAGAAAGCATAGTCGAGAAGGCTATCCACGGGCTTCATTTTGCCTCTATATACATCTATAGTATAAGATATGCTCTTGAAAGTAAAGAACGAAATGCCTGCCGGAAGGAAGATGTCCCAAGGTTGGAAGTTGTAGTTGATGAGTTGCGATATCAGTCCAGCGAAGAAATTGGTGTACTTGAAATAAGCCAGGAGTCCCAAATCGATGACAAGACTGAGCAGCAGCCATTGCCTTGCACTGTCCCTAAGAAGATTGTCAGGGTCGTTGGGCGCAAGTTGCTCGCCATCATCGTCGCTTCCGCAAGCTGCAATCTTCTTTGCTATCAGCCAGTCGGAAATAGTCACAACTGCCAGCAGACAGAAATAAAGGCCTGAGCTCTTGTACAGAAAATAATAAGAGAACAGTGTGACGAAGAGAAGGCGCGCCGTCAGCTTCTTCCTAAGGGCAAAGTATCCCAGTGCTACAAAGAGGAACAAGAACAGGAACAGTCCCGTTGTAAACAACAACGGTTCCTTGGGGTTATATTGAAGTAGTGTAAGTATCTTTTGTATAATTTCCATGTTTAAGAATGTTGACTAGGAACGCGAAAGACTATCAATTCTCCCGTTCCAGTTTCCTTCGGCGCAGATAATTGTTCTCGCCCGCAACTATAGACTTGAATATTCCGTTGGCAATCAGTTTTCCTCCGCCACGGCTGACATGTACCAAGTCGGCTGAGGTCATATTCCTCTCATGAAGGCGTGCCATAGCCCCCTCGCCTCCCATGGAATGGAACAAGCTGTAGAAGCCGACCTTCTCTTCTGCGGCGAGCTCCTTCTGATAGCCTTCGAGGACCTTAATCGTAGGCATAGTTCCGTTCGCGTTGTTGCCTCGGTCTGGTGTACTGACAACCAGGATGCTGGCTTCGGGGAAACACTTACGCATGAGGCGTATCACCTTACGCATGCCCGACAGATACTTATGCATGTCTTCGTCTTTGGTATCGGACGATACTGCGTTGACACCGAACTGCAAAACAATAAGGTCGTATGGACGTATGCGGTTGAAGTCGCTCAACGTCCGTTCGGAAAGAGTCGAAAGAGTTATACCTGTGGAGCCACGCATGCTGAAATTGTCGACGACGATACCGCCATCGGTTTCTGCCACAGCACCAAAGAGAACGGGGGCACCGGTGATGCTGAACTTGACTTTGTTTGTTTTGGCTCCGCTCATGCTGAATTCCTGAACAGATGGCGAGGCACTGTAAGATTTTTCCGAAACAATGCCACTGCCAAGCTTTCCTACAATATGGGCTTTACCGGCAGAGCAGAAATAGAGCCTTGAGCTCGTCCAAGTCGATGTGTGAGGATAGTATTTCTGCCCAGTCATCGTCATCGAAGCAGAACCGTTCGTGGTGTAATAGCGTTCCGCTATGCCAGCCTTCGAAGGGTCATAGCTTTCTTTTTTCATTGCCATGTGCTCGGTCATACCGGTGTATGAGGCACCGATGGAAATCTTGTACTTCTCCAAATCGTTGCCGGCATCAATCCAACCGACACCGCTGCCGCCATACTTTGCCTGCAACTGTTCACGCAAATCAGCCACGAGGATGTCGCCTTCTATGAAGCTGTCGCCGTAATATGCAATTCTGACGGGTCTGCCCTTAAGCTTATGGCGCGCCGCAGAGTCGACCATCTCATAGAAATGGTCCATTCCGCCGGCATTGCCCTCACTATAGTCAAGGATAGGCTGTACACCCTTAGGCCATACTTCCTTGAAGTCGAGAAGCTTGCCCGACTTGCTTCTTGCCTCTATCTGCTTCGGGTCTTTCGGCTTGGGAATAACATCGGTCGACTCGTTGTCGCCCGGCAGTGTTATAATCTGGCTAAGAATGTTGACTTTTCTTAGCTTAACTCCAAAGACAGAGACCGATGGAACGAAATGGAGCAACAAGAGTATAACGATGACCAAAGCCACCAATAAGAGCGTTTTAAGCGTTCCGTCTTTCATCTTCAATTATTAATATTAAGCATAAGCTCGTCAAAGCGCTTCATGCCCTTTGGCGTGCAAATGCCACGAAGGAAAATCATTATAAAATTGTGGAATACTGTTTTCAGCCCATACTCTTTGTACAAGTCGTTTGCAATGATATAATCTGACATCGCTTCCATTATCCGGAAGATGAAATTATAATTCACATCACGGATAAAGAACCCCTCGTCAATAGCCTTCTGTATGAACTTTTGACGGCCGTCTGCATTCTTCTGGCGCTCGGCGCGCCAATAGTCGACAATGTCGTCGTACATGGTTAAATCGGAAAAGAACTGGGAATTGACGGAGGAGAATTCCTTCATCTGGATATGATAGAACTTCAATATGATTTCCATTGCATCGGCATTGCCTTGCATAAGCTCCGAAAGCGACTTGTCGTGCTCTTCCTTTCGGTTCTTTATAACATCCAACAGAAGGTGTTCCTTATCCTCATAAATCTCATATAACGTCCGCTTCGAAATCGAAAGCTCTTTGGCAATGTCATCCATACGTACCTGCCGGATACCTCTCTTTAGGAACATATCCGAAGCGACATGCAGTATCTTATCACGCAAGTCATGCCTATACAACGTTATATTATCAGGACTCTGCATAGCTGAAAACCTAATTTTGAGTGCAAAATTACTACTTTCTGAATAAAAGACAAAATTAAATTAAGTAAAATCGGAACTAGTATGATTTATTTTCCGTATCTTTGCCCCTAATTAAACGAAGGCGAACAACCAAAACAAAACTACAATATGGTAAAGATAACAAAAGAAGCAGCCTTGGCTTACCACCATGATGGCAGACCAGGTAAAATCGAAGTAAAACCTACAAAGCCGTATCAAACTCAAACTGACTTGAGCTTGGCATACTCTCCGGGTGTGGCTTACCCGTGTCTCGAAATTCAAAAGAATCCTGAGGACGTCTATAAATATACTGACAAAGGTAATCTCGTAGCCGTTATCAGTAACGGAACGGCTGTACTGGGTCTAGGCGATATAGGCGCAATGAGCGGCAAACCGGTAATGGAAGGTAAGGGACTGCTCTTTAAGATATACGGAGGTATCGATGTGTTCGACATCGAAGTCAACGAGAAAGACCCTGATAAATTCTGCGAGGCAGTAGAAAAGATAGCCCCGACATTCGGTGGTATCAACCTCGAAGACATCAAGGCTCCTGAGTGTTTCGCCATCGAGGAGCGCCTGAAGAAGACTCTTGACATTCCAGTCATGCACGACGACCAGCACGGAACTGCCATCATCTCTGCAGCAGGACTTATGAATGCGCTTGAGGTTGCAGGCAAGAAAATCGACGAAGTGAAGATTGTCGTCAACGGAGCAGGTGCCGCCGCCATTAGCTGTACTAAGCTTTACTGCTCTTTCGGTGCAAAGAAGGAGAACATCGTGATGCTTGACTCTAAGGGAGTTATCACCAGCGACCGCACAAATCTCACACCGCAGAAGAAGCTGTTTGCTACCGACCGCCGCGACGTTCACACTCTTGAGGAAGCTATCAAGGGCGCAGACGTATTCGTAGGACTGTCAAAGGGTAATGTCCTCACAAAGGATATGGTACGCTCTATGGCTGACAAGCCTATCGTATTCGCACTTGCTAACCCTGTTCCGGAGATTAGCTACGAGGACGCTATGGACGCTCGCCCTGACGTTCTGATGTCGACAGGCCGCTCAGACAAGCCAAACCAGATTAACAATGTTATCGGATTCCCTTACATTTTCCGTGGTGCGCTCGACGTTCATGCATCTGCCATAAACGAGGAGATGAAGATGGCAGCTGCAAAGGCTATCGCCCAGCTTGCAAAGGAACCGGTACCGGACATCGTCAACCAGGTTTACCACGTCAACGACTTGACATTCGGTCCGAACTACTTCATTCCGAAGCCTGTTGACCCACGCCTTATCACTGAGGTAAGTGCCGCTGTCGCAAAGGCAGCCATCGAGAGTGGTGTCGCACGCCGTACCATTTCCGACTGGGACGAGTACAAGCAGCACCTGCGCCAGTTGCTCGGTCAGGAGACGAAACTGACTCGTACACTTCACGCTACTGCTGCTCAGCACCCGCAGCGCGTGGTATTCGCCGAGGGCGGTCACCAGACTATGATGAAGGCTGCTGTACAGGCAAAGCAGGAAGGTATATGCGAGCCGATACTACTCGGCAACCCTGACCGCCTGAACCGTATCGCCAACCGTCTGAAACTCGACCTTTCGGGTGTCACAATCATTGATATGCGCGCCGACAAGGAGCAGGGACGCCGTGCTACTTACGCTAAGCACCTTGCTGAAAAACGTGCCCGCATGGGTTACACGTTCGAAGAGGCTTACGATAAGATGTATGAACGCAACTACTTCGGAATGTCAATGGTAGAGAATGGCGATGCCGATGCGTTCATAACAGGTCTGTACACGAAATACAGCAATACCATTAAAGTTGCGAAAGAGGTTATCGGCATACGTCCGGAATACAACCACTTCGGAACTATGCACATCCTGAATACAAAGCAGGGTATATACTATCTGTCAGACACACTTATCAACCGCCATCCTGACACGGACACTCTGCATGATATTGCAAAGCTTACCGCCAACAGTGTTCGCTTCTTCAACGAGGAGCCGGTAATGGCTATGATAAGCTATTCGAACTTCGGTACCGACGCCGACGGTTCTCCTGCGAAAGTCCACGCTGCCGTAGAGCAGATGCAGAAGGAGTTCCCTGACCTTGCCATTGATGGTGAGATGCAGATTAACTTCGCTCTGAATGACGAGCTTCGCGACAACAAGTATCCGTTCACAAGGCTTAAGGGCAAGAAGGTTAACACGCTCGTGTTCCCTAACCTCTCAAGTGCCAACGCCAGCTACAAGCTGTTGCAGGCGCTCAGCCCTGACGCTGAGATAATCGGTCCGATACAGATGGGACTTAACAAACCTATCCACTTCACCGACTTCGAATGCTCTGTACGTGACATTGTCAACATAACGGCTGTCGCTGTGATTGATGCTTACGTCGATAAGATAAAGAACAAGAAGTAAGCAGCTCTTTTCCGCAATAATGAAAAATTCCGCAAACGAAATCCATTATAAAGGATTTTATTTGCGGAATTTTCCATTTTTTGGCTAAAAAAGGCAGAAAATATTTGTCGTTTGTAAAAAATTTATTATCTTTGCAAACGTTATCCTGAAAGCAATCTTTTTACCTTAAAAAGAACTAATACCTTTGAATTAAAAAAGAGCGGTTACCTGTGAAGGTAGCCGCTTTTGTTTTTATGTTTCTATTAGTTTAAAATCAAAGTCAATCCAGTATTATAAAGTCTGTTCAACTTTTTCATCTTTGACGAACGACAGTTTGTCACTGTCAGCCGGTTTGTCTACTTTAATGACATCGCCAGCCTTTATGTCACCCGAAAGAATTAGCTCGCAAACGCCATCTTCGATATAAGACTGGATGGCACGCTTCAATGGACGCGCTCCAAACTGCACATCATAGCCCTTCGTTGCGACATATTCCTTTGCGCTGTCGGAAACCTCAAGGCCGTAGCCAAGCTCTCCGATACGCTTGTAAAGTCCGCGAAGCTCGATGTCGATAATCTTCTTAATGGCATTCAAGTCAAGCTGGTCGAAGGTGATAATCTCGTCAAGACGGTTGAGGAACTCAGGTGCGAACTGGCGACTCAACGACTTCTGGATTATACTGCGTGCATATTCCTTGTCCTTGTCATCGTGTGAAAGGCCACTGGCATTACCTGCCGTAAAGCCAACTCCGCGACCGAACTCTTTCAATTGTCTTGTTCCGGCGTTAGAGGTCATTATGATTACCGTATTGCGGAAGTCAACCAATCGACCGTTACCGTCAGTCAGGCGACCCTCATCGAGTACCTGCAACAGCAAGTTAAATACATTGCCGTGGGCTTTCTCGATTTCATCGAGCAAGACAATGGAGTACGGGTGACGGCGTACCTGTTCCGTTAGCTGTCCGCCTTCCTCGTAACCGACATATCCTGGAGGCGCTCCTATCAAGCGAGAGGTGTTGAAGCTCTCTGTGTACTCACTCATATCGATACGGATAAGTGCGTCTTTCGAGCCGAACATGTACTCTGCGAGTTTCTTAGCGAGATAAGTCTTGCCGACTCCGGTAGGTCCAAGGAACATGAAAGCGCCTATTGGATGGTTCGGGTCACGCAGTCCTACACGGTTGCGCTGAATAGCCTTCACCATCTTATCGATAGCTGAATCCTGGGCAATGACTTCATTCTTGAGCTCAACGCCCATATCACGGAGTCGTATGCCTTCGGCCTGTTTCATTCTCTGAACTGGTACTCCAGTCATCATTGATACAACATCAGAGACTTCATCTTCGCCGATTTCGGTTCTCTCACCATCATCGCCTTTCTCCCATTTCAGCTGCATGCTCTTAAGAGACTGCTCCAGCTGAGCCTGCCTATCTCGGTAACCGGCTGCCATTTCAAAGTTCTGCTTAGCTACAGCTGACTTCTTCTTGGCCTCAACCTCTTTCAATTGCTTTTCGGTTTCGATAATTTCTGGCGGAACATCGCTGTGCTTAAGATGAACACGGGAGCCGACTTCGTCGAGGGCATCTATTGCCTTGTCAGGGAAATAACGGTCGGTTATGTATCGGTCGGTCAACTTGACACATGCTTCCAATGCTGCATCAGTGTACCGAACATGGTGATGGTCCTCGTAACGACCCTTAATATTCTTGAGTATTTGCAGTGTCTCGTCGGCTGTAGTAGGCTCAACGAGGACTTTCTGGAAACGACGTTCAAGGGCTCCGTCTTTCTCTATGGAATTGCGATACTCATCAAGTGTCGTTGCTCCGATGCACTGTATGGTGCCACGAGCTAACGCAGGCTTGAGAATATTGGCAGCGTCCATAGAGCCAGGAGTGCTACCGGCACCTATTATAGTATGTATCTCGTCGATGAATACTATTATGTCTGGGCTCTTTTCCAACTCCTGGATAAGTCCTCTTATGCGCTCTTCAAACTGTCCGCGATACTTTGTACCTGCTACAATTGCAGTCATATCGAGGCTTACGACACGCTTGTTGAACAATGCCGGGCTTGTGTTATGACTCACAATGAGCTGTGCCAGACCTTCTACAATCGCACTTTTTCCAACTCCAGGCTCACCTATGAGTATAGGGTTGTTCTTCTTGCGCCTTCCAAGTATCTCGCATACACGTTGTATCTCACGCTCACGACCAACGACAGGGTCAAGTTTGTTCTCTGCAGCAGCCTCCGTGAGGTCGGTACTGAAGTTGTCAAGTACCGGTGTCTTTGACTTCCCGCCACGTGCACGTGTTGTCGTTGATGAACCATTCTGCCTGTTTGACGATGTGCCCTGAGAACCATGCATGTTCATCATTGGGTCTTCCTCTTCGTCTTCTTCTGGAATGTCAAGTCCGTCAGCTGGCTTATTAGCCTTCTTCTGGAATGCCGAACGAGCCAAATCGTAGTTAATATCGTTATCCTCAAGAACTTCCTTAGCTCCGTTATCGACATTGTCGTGGAGTATAGCGAGGAAGAGATGTGGGACATCCACAGTCTGGCTTCTCTGCAATCTTGCTTCCAATACAGAAAGTTTCAGTATATTATTAGCCTCATCATTTAGAAGCATTTCTGATGAGAAAAGCATTCTTCCACTGTTGTTTTGTCTAACCCGTTCCTCCAATTGTTCCTTAATAATATCCGGATTGACGTGCAACTTGTTAAAGAAATCCTTTACCGGGCTTTCCTTTTCCCTTAAAATACCTAAGAGAAGGTGCTCCGGTCCTACGGAAGTACTTGCAAGTCTTTCAGCTTCCTCTCTGCTGAACGATAATACTTCAGAGACTTTGGGCGAAAACTGATTTATCATGTAAAATCCTCCTTTTAATGTTCTACTTCGGTTATACAATCTGTTCTTTGTTCGATATAACAGCAAACAGCATGCCAAAGTACTTGTTACTATTTCACAAAGCCTCGTCGTCAGGCTTGTGTATATTGCGTTTTGTGTGTTTTACCTTTATGTGACGCTTCCTGAGGAGCCACTGCTGCTTTCGCTGCTCGTAGTCCTCAGTATGGCGTTCCAAGAAGTTGTCTGCCATAGCAGTAATCGTTTAAACTCTTAAATCGCTTTACTTGGTATTGAACTTACTGTAAACGACCGTTATCTTCAATGCATCTGGATTATCACTTCCTCCTAAGAGACGTGTTGATGTCAAAGCCATATTATTGGACAAGTTGACAATTGTGGTCTTGTTATTTGAAGTTGTGGTAGTCTGCAAAGTCACCGGTATGAGCACGACCTTGTTCCAGTTGCTCGACGTATTGCCATTCTGGTGGCTTCTATGCATTGCATTTATCATTCCGGATATGTTTCCGAAAAGATAGCTATTTGTGGTACGGGAATATGTACTTATAAAAGATGTATAGTAATCTGGCAGCCTGTCATTTGCAAAAAAGCTATGTATGCTGTCCTCCGGTATCATAAGTACGCTCTGCGGAATATCCAGAGGGTAGACCGTAGGTGTCTGATTGGTCATACGCGGGATGTTAAGGCGTGCGGTATTGACTGTATCATTCTCGTGTCCCGACATAATCTGTTCAACCGGCAGTGTAACCTCTGTGTATAAGCCGGCAGGAGTCTTGAGATATGTACATGAGTTGTCAGCAGCCAACTCGTTAAGCCTTTCACGGTCGTTGGCGAAACTTGAAGTCTGGAGGACTTCTTCCGTGCCGGCAAACGACGAACTCGCACTTATTACGGAGTCTGCATCGTTCTTGCAATTGAAATAGAATATAAGCAATGGAGTGTTTATGTAAGCCATACTGCCTACACCTCCTGTATTTTTAAAGTAAAAACCAGGGACAACATTATGAATAAAGTTGTATGATGATGTGAAGTATTCAGGATGTTCATAATACTGTCGCATGAGATAACTTCCGAAGTTATTGTAAGTTACCCCATCCTTTGTATATGGCTTGGAAAGGTTTATGCGAATACTGTTGGCATACGATGACGTAGCTCGAAGAGAATCATTATCCGTCAAATCGGCAATGGTGTACGATTTATCCTGATAGAATCCCTGAGGGTTAACCTTTCCGTCGGCTATTGGATCATAAGCCGAATTGTAAGTAGAATTCTCCTCCAGGGGCTCGTCCATTAAGTAAGCGCGTGTTTTCATCTGAGCCAGAGAATCACCATAGTAACCGGAGCAAATAAGCTGAAGTTGACAAGAATCTGCTACGACTTTACCATTAGCATCACGACTCATAATCCGATTCTCTGCCGGAAGCTGATAACCATCGAGAAGATGGAACTGTGACATAAAGCTGGCAGTAACGACATTACCTGTCTCTGGGTCTTTTACACGCCCCAAATATCCTGTTGTATTATTACCAGTAACATAGTCAGGGACAATAGTCCTTGATGTTACGCTGAAAGTATCGGCATTTACGCTAAGTCTGTCTGTCGTTGGGGTCAGTGAAGAACCCATTTCATCAGTAGTATCATCGCATGATACCATGACCGTCGCAACAGTCAACAATAAAAGAAAGAGATATTTTGCCTTCATCTTCTTTGCCGTGAATAAATTGTGAGAAAGTGAAACTACCTATTCGGCAAGCAACTTTTCATAGAAGTCCTTGTAGACTTTGCCTACGGTTTCTTGCTCAGGCTGGTTCAGAACCGGCTTGCCTTCCGCCTCAGCATAATCGATTATCTGCTGCTTGACATCAGGGCTTGTCCGAACAATGCCGTCGGAATAGTCGATGGCAAGTTTACCAAGCTCCATGAAGTCGAACTTATCGCCATACTTTTTAAGCATGGATGACTTAGCCGTCTTGAACTCCAGACTCTTCTTGAATTTGCTTCCAAAATCACCGTGAGGCTGATCACTGAACATGGAAGTTACAACCTTAGAATTAGCGAACTGAGGTTCATCGTGGTATGCGGTCTTTACATAGAAAGGAATAACTGCGGACATCCATCCCTGGCAATGTATGATATCAGGTGCCCAACGCAACTTCTTGACAGTTTCCAGGACTCCACGCGCAAAGAAAATCGCACGTTCACCATTGTCAGGATAGTCGTTTCCCATCTCGTCCTGAGTCATCTTTCGTTTTTGGAAATAGTCCTCATTATCAATAAAGTAGACCTGTATTCGTGTTTGAGGTATCGAAGCCACTTTAATGATAAGCGGATGGTCCATGTCGTCGATGATAAGATTGATGCCAGAAAGGCGGATAACCTCATGGAGTTGCCCTCTGCGCTCGTTGATATTGCCCCATTTCGGCATGAACGAACGTATTTCATAACCTTCCTGTTGCATGATACACGGCATGTTGTAGCCGAACTCTGACATCTCTGAAGATGGAACGTATGGCTTAATTTCCTGATTAACGAACAATACTTTCTTTCCCATTCTCTTTTCTCTAAATACAAACGACTGCTCTCTATAATGGCATTTAAAACGAGCTTTTTTTACTACGTTAATACCTTCTTATGTCTTTGGAAACAGCATTCAATGTGCAAAGTTACGAAAAAATTCAGATATTTCTTGTCTTTTTGATAAAAATGTTGTTACTTTGCACGCCGAAACAGGAAACAGACTATGAAAGTATTCGAAAAAATTGTAGATCTTCAAAACGAACTGTTCGAAGTTCGCAAGAATGGTAAGACCGTCGGTTTGGTTCCGACAATGGGAGCTCTGCATGAAGGGCATGCGTCACTCATTCGGCGCAGCGTCAAGGATAACGACGTCACCGTAGTATCTGTATTTCTCAATCCAACACAATTCAACGACAAAGGAGACCTGGAGCGTTATCCACGTGACCTCAAGTCTGACTGCAAACTTGTCGAGTCGTGTGGTGCGCAGTATGTTTTTGCTCCTAGTGTAAGTGAAATGTACCCAACACCTGACACACGCCACTTCGAGTTTCCACCTCAGACAACCGTCATGGAGGGAGCTAAACGCCCCGGACACTTCAACGGTGTCTGTCAGGTTGTCAGCCGTCTGTTCTACATTGTGCGTCCTAACAGAGCTTACTTTGGAGAGAAGGACTGGCAGCAGATTGCAGTTGTAAAACGACTGGTCAAGTATATCGGCATGGAGGGCAAACTACAGATTGTTGAATGTCCGATAGTTCGTGAGAAAGACGGATTGGCTATGAGCTCACGCAATTCTCTTCTTACCCCAGAAGAGCGTGCAATAGCCCCTAACATATACCGTGTCCTTAAAGAAAGTCTTGATTTTGCAAAGACACACAGTGTGAAGGAGACTCACGACAAGGTCGTTGCTGACATCAATGCTATTGACGGTCTTGAAGTCGAATATTTTGAGATTGTTGATGGAGACACGCTTGTCGATGTCAACGACTGGAACGACAGCAAGTACATTGTTGGTTGCATAACCGTCTATTGCGGCAAAACACCAATCCGCCTTATCGACCACATAAAATATAAGGAAGAGAAATAATGGAGATAGAAGTACTGAAGTCCAAGCTTCATTGCGTAAAAGTCACTGAGGCAAACCTCAACTACATGGGAAGCATAACCATCGACGAAGACCTCATGGATGCTGCCGAACTAATCGCCGGGGAAAAAGTTCAGATTGTGGACAACAACAATGGCGAGCGGTTTGAGACATACATCATCAAGGGTGAGCGCGGTTCGGGTTGCATATGCCTTAACGGTGCAGCTGCCCGCAAGGTGCAAGTAGGCGATACAGTTATCATCATTGCATACGCTCTCATGGACTTTGAAGAGGCAAAGACTTTCAAGCCAACAATAGTATTCCCTAAAGAAGGAAACAAGCTGTAGGAGATAAATTAGTGAAATCAAATAAAAACGGGACTTTCCTAATTGTTAGGAAAGTCCCGTTTTTTGTGGGTGGTGATGGATTCGAACCACCGAAGCTAGAAGCAGCAGATTTACAGTCTGCCCCATTTGGCCACTCTGGAAACCACCCAAGAGCGTTAAAGCGAGTGCAAAGGTAATACTTTTATATGTGAACGCCAAACATCTCGTTAATTATTTTTTCATTTAACCCGGCTTATAAAAAACCTCGTGCGTTCTAACTTGTTATAGATAAACTTATTACTTCTTTAGTGATTATGAACAAATTCTTTCTGTTCATTTGAATGAAATCGAACTAATCATCCATAAGAGTTGAACTTCTGACACGACTGAGCGTTTCCGGAGTCATTTGTAAATAACTTGCAATATAGACCAACGGAGCTCTTAGCACAACCTGTGGCGACATCTTACACATACGTTTGTAACGATTCTGCGCAGTCTCGAAACGCACCAAGTCTGCATGCTGTTGACTTATAATTAGGCTTTCTTCAAGAATCTTACGATACAAAATTTGGATATTCACATTATGCATGGCAACTTCTTCAAGCCTAGCCTTAGGAAGTGCGAAAACAAGAGTGGGCTCAATAGCCTGAACCTGAAGCCGTGTCGGCTCTTCCTTGAACAGACTTTCAATACACATGAATATTGTGTGGTCTTCACCTAAATGCTCCGTTATCTCACGCCCGTTCTTATAGTAGTATTGACGGATAAGCCCTCGCTCTACATAATATATATACCGGCAAACTTCGCCCTCCTTAAGTATCATGTCACCTTTGGCGAACCGCATTGGAACAAGTATGCTCTCCAATGTATCCAGCTCGTCATGAGTCATCGTACTGTACTTTCTTGCCAATTCTCTGGCAATGTCCCGTTTGTCAACTATAGATTCTTTCATTTTTGTCAGTGCTCCTTTGATAAGGAACTATAGGATTTTAGGTTCTTTAATAAAATTACATTTAAATCAATCGAGTTTCAGAACGGCAAGGAAAGCCTTTTGCGGCACCTGCACGTTTCCTATTTGTTTCATTCGTTTCTTTCCACGTTTTTGCTTTTCGAGCAACTTTCTTTTACGTGATATATCACCTCCATAACATTTTGCCGTTACATCCTTGCGGACCTGCTTTACAGTTTCACGGGCAACAATCTTCGCACCAATGGCAGCCTGGATGGCGATGTCGAACTGCTGGCGCGGAATAAGTGTTTTAAGCTTTTCGCACATCTTCCTACCCAAAGCAACAGCATTGCTCTCATGGGTCAAGGTCGACAAAGCATCAACAGGTTCCCCATTAAGAAGGATATCGAGCTTAGCCAACTTTGACGGACGAAAGCTGTCAATGTGGTAGTCGAAAGATGCATAACCCTTTGATATGCTCTTAAGCTTATCATAAAAGTCTATTACAATCTCACCAAGTGGCATCAGAAATATCAACTCCAATCTGTCACCGCTCACATAGTTCTGACTGACAAGTTCTCCACGCTTGTCGAGACAGAGCTTCATTATCGGTCCGATAAAGCGACTTGACGTTATGATGCTGGCACGTATATAAGGTTCCTCTATATGGTCAATGGAAGTAACATCAGGCAACCCCGATGGATTGTGCACCTCCTTAACATTACCATGCTTATCGTAAACTTTGTACGATACGTTCGGCACCGTTGTTATCACGTCCATATTGAACTCGCGGTCAAGACGTTCCTGAACGATTTCCATGTGTAGAAGTCCAAGGAAGCCACAACGGAAACCGAAGCCCAAAGCCTGCGAGCTTTCAGGTTGGAATGTCAGCGAAGCATCGTTCAATTGCAGCTTTTCCAAACTTGAGCGGAGATTCTCATAATCATTAGGATCTATTGGATAAACTCCGGCGAAGACCATTGGCTTAACCTCTTGGAAACCTTCTATGGCTTCTTTACACGGAGCATCAACATGAGTGATAGTATCTCCTACTTTCACCTCGGTTGCGTCCTTAATGCCACTGATGATATATCCCACCTCGCCTGTCTCAAGAACCGGCTTCGGAATCATATCCATCTTGAGCACTCCGACTTCGTCTGCGGTATATTCCTGCCCAGTTTGGACGAACTTAACCTTATCGCCCTTTCGTATTTCGCCATTAACTACTTTACAAAGGGTTATAATTCCACGGAAAGAATTGAAAATAGAGTCGAATATAAGAGCCTGCAACGGAGCCTTAGGGTCGCCCTTGGGAGCCGGGATACGTTTCACAATAGCCTCAAGCATGGCCGGAACGCCCTCACCAGTCTTTCCACTTGCACGTATAATACTACTGCGGTCACAACCTATCAAGTCGACAATTTCATCTTCAACTTCGTCAGGCATGGCATTGGGCATGTCTATCTTGTTGATAACCGGTATAATCTCCAAGTCATGGTCTATAGCCATGTACAGATTGCTGATGGTCTGAGCCTGAACGCCCTGTGTCGAATCAACGACAAGCAATGCTCCCTCGCAAGCCGCAATACTGCGCGAGACTTCATAAGAGAAGTCCACATGTCCCGGAGTATCTATCAGGTTCAGAATATATTTTTCGCCGTTATACGCATATTCCATTTGGATTGCATGGCTCTTAATAGTAATTCCCCGCTCTCGCTCCAAATCCATGTCGTCAAGCATCTGTCCCTCAGTTATCTGGATTGTCTTCGTGTACTCCAGCAAACGGTCTGCAAGGGTGCTCTTACCATGGTCTATATGCGCTATAATGCAAAAGTTTCGTATATTATTCATCAGTAAAGCAATCTTTAGCTTTGCAAATTTAACAATAAAAAATGAGATAAAGCACAAAAAAAAAGATTTTTGAAAGAAATTTGATTAACTTTGCACAAAAAGCGGAACAAATGAAGTATATATTTATTTTAGTATTAGTTCTATTCTGCTTTTCTGCCTGTCAGGAAAGCCTTGAAAAACGTGCTGCACGCGAGTTGAAAGAGTATACTTTGAAGAAATGCCCTACTCCTATCATCAACGATGTCCAAACCGACAGCGCAAACTATGAGCCTGAAACAAAGACGATACACTATTATCAGAAGTTATGCAACCAGGCGGATAACGCTGAGGCAATAAACCAGCACAAATCTGAAATCGTCAGTTCCATGAAAGATAACCTCAAGGCTAACACGGCAAATAAGACCTATAAGGACAACGGTTTCAATTTCAGATACACCTATCGGTCTCAGAAAGAGCCAAATAAAATAATTCTTGACGTCACATTCACTCCGAAGGATTACAAATAGGTCACTATTTGCCTTCCTCACGCCTACGGAGCCGTTGTGTAGCCAAAATGGTCTGCCTTAGATTTCTAGCCTCTTCAAGTTTAGGCCAACGTTTCTGAATATAGTCAAGCTGCTGCAAGGCAATACTAAAAGCGTGCTCCTGCGCATAGCAGTATGCCCTATTAAACCAATAACTACTGTTATCAGGATTTACTTCTATGGCATGAGTGAAGTCGGCAATGGCACTATCGTACTTCTCCGTTCGCAGTCGGGACATCGCACGAGTCTCATAGATGTCAACGACGAACGGATTTAACTCTATTGCATGACTACAATCCGACTCTGCACCAGCATAATCCTCTAAATGATATTTTGAAAGTCCGCTTAGATACCACGCATCATACTTGTCAGGCCGTAGCCCCAACACACGCTGGAAGATTTGCAGGGCGACTACATAGTACCCCATATCAAGTGAGCGATGCCCTTCTTCCATCATCTTCTTTATATTGTATTGTGCGAAGACTGGTGTAGAAAGAAGGGCAAGTATGACTATTAGAACTAACTTCTTCAATGATTTTATGTAAGAATCCTTACTTCTTGTAAGGCTTGATACGGTATCCGCAACGAACCTTTCCGGCAGCAAGAGCCTTAAGCTTACTACGTATCATCTGCTTACGGAAAGGACTAAGATGGTCGATGAACATAGTTCCTTCAAGATGGTCGAACTCATGCTGCACGACACGTGCCAAGTAACCGTCAACCCATTCGTCGTGAGGTTTAAAGTCTTCATCTACATATTTAATATGTACACGTTTCGCCCTCTTCACGCTTTCGTGAATTCCAGGCAGTGACAGACACCCCTCTTCAAGATTATCCGTCTGACTATCATCATACTCTATGATATGACCATTGATGTAAGCACGCCTGTAATCCTTGTACTCAGGCAATTCATCGCTTAACGGGTCGAGGTCGATGATAACCACGCGAATACTCTTTCCTATCTGCGGAGCAGCAAGTCCGACACCGTCGCTGGCTGTATTAGTTTCGAACATGTCGGCAATGAGAGTCTTAATGTCAGGATAATCTTCGGTAATATCTTGAGCCACCTTACGCAAAACAGGCTGCCCGTAAATATAAATTGGTAATGTCATTAATCTGTTTTGTTCTTAATCTATTAAAGAATTATTATTATCTGCCCAACGATGTCATGTAGTCTTGAAGGATAATCGTAGCAGACACCGCATCAACCAAGCCCTTATCCTCCCTTCGGCGTTTCTTCTTGACGCCTCCATCAATGATGGCACGATGAGCAATCACCGATGTAAAACGCTCATCGTAATAATCAATCGGGACAGAAGGCATGGCAGTCCGCCATCTATTGACGAACTGCTCTACCCTTTTCAAGTTCTCACTGGGTTCACCGTTAGGCTGTACTGGCTTGCCAATAACTATTCTCTCTACATCTTCACGAGTTACATAATCCTTCAGAAAGTCCATCAACTCATGCGTCGGAACAGCAGTCAAGGCATTGGCAATTATCCTCATCGGGTCTGTAACAGCCAGTCCTGTCCGTTTCTTTCCGTAGTCTATAGAGAGAATTCTTCCCACCGTAATCCTTTAGATGATATTATTTAGCAAGAATCCAAGCGTCGCCCTTAGGATTATACAGCGAGCCACGTATTGCATTACGGCTTGTTACAGCATCGCCTTTAGTATCTGCCGTTGCTGAAATAACACGGTAGTATGTGGTACCATTGATATCAGCTGAAGCTTCTGTAGCCTTATAGCCTGCCCTCTGCAAACGAGCGAGAAGGTCATCGGCATTCGCCTTGATAGAATAAGAGCCAACTACAACGCTAAATGCTTTCAAAGGCTCACCACTTTCATAGTTGACATTCTCGTGGCGAACAGTTACATTATCATTATTGTCGACAACCCGTGTCTGGTCGGCAGGTCTCTGGTCGAGCGGAGCTACAACAGGAACCGTAGTATCGGTAGTAGTTGTTGCCGGCTCAGGCTGGGTATTTGTAGTATTGGCATTGTATGCTTGCTCCTGCGCCTGGGCTTTGTCATAAGCCTTGCGGTATGCACTTTCACTAGATTTACAACTTGTAAATACTAAAGCTACACAAGCAACGGCACCTAAAAACACAATTTTCTTCATAATCGTAGATTCTCTATTATTGGAAAAACAAATGTAATTTATTATTCTGCGAAGATACAAATTTCTTTCCAAATGAAACAGGCTATCGACAATAAAGTTTGTTAAATAAACGTTTTACAACTTTTTTAACATTAAATAGAGAAACAAATATGCGTTAATATGAAAAGTTTTTCTAAATTTGCGATTGAAAACACGGACGATAAAGTGTTCAAACACCTTTTCGTACCATTCTTGATACTAATTAAAAACAATACGATTATGAAGACACTTGGTTACATTGGTGCATTTCTCGGTGGCGCAATTGCAGGCGCAGCCCTTGGTTTACTGTTGGCACCTGAAAAAGGAGCAGACACACGTACGAAGATTTCTGACGCTGTAGACGACTTCTGCAAGAAACATGACATCAAACTCTCCCGCAAGGAAATGGACGAGTTTGTTGACGACATAAAGGATTCAACCGAGACAGCAGAGTAAGCTATGTTCTCCAACGACAATAATGTTGAGACTATAGCACAGCTTGTCGAAGTGCTAAAACATTACATCGGGCTTCAGTCGGAGTACGTGAGGCTCGATGTAATTGAGAAGGTCGTGCGCCTGTTGACAGCCGTTGCAGTCATCTTGGTGTTCAGTCTTCTCCTTATCATCGCACTCATTTATTTCTCCTTTGCAGCAGCCTACTTGATAGCGCCAATGATACACTCCATTGCCGGTGCTTTTGCAATAATAGGAGCATTCTATGTTGTACTGCTCATATTATTTATATTGTGCCGTCATCGTCTTGTAGAGCGTCCGCTAGTAAGGTTTTTGGCGAATATGTTAATGTCTAAGTGATTATGCAACAGAATACTATCGAAACAGAAAGTCCTGTTTACAACAACCTTGATGAGATACGCCTACGCAAGGCCCAGTTGCTTACAGACATTGCAAAGGACAACAACCGGATGAGAAAGATGTGGGACAGCTTGTTCCACAAGAGGAGTAGCGGGAAGAAAACTCCGTCAAAACGCTTCTCGGGATTACTGAGTACGGGAGCCGGAGTTCTTGACGGCGCTCTTCTGGCATGGAAACTTTACCGCAAATTCAAGCGGTAAGGCTTCGTTATTTTATTTCTTTCTATCAGCAATCAATCGTCAGACCGTCGTAGGCAAAATGGAAACCATCCGGCAGTCTGCTTTCTGCTTCATCATACAACCCTATATCGTGGGTCATGTGGATGAAGTAAGTACGCTTCGCACCCAACTTTATTGAGAATTTAATGGCATCATCCACCAATTGATGGGAATGATGAACCTTCGTCCATCGCAAAGCGTTCACCACAAGAGTATCTATCCCCTGCAAATAAGGATATTCCTCATCCGATATAGTTTTCATATCGGTTATATAGGCAAGATTACCAAACTTATAGCCCAAAATCGGCAACTTGTCATGCATAACTTCAACCGGCATCACATCGACATCACCAATCTTGAAGCCGACGTGCTTTTCAATAGTGTGGAGTTTCAGTTTAGGCACACCGGGATAGAGGTGCTCCGCAAAACAGTAAGGCATTGAAAGGCGAAGACCTTCAACAGTTCCTTTGTTGGCATAAATGTCAACATCGCCGAACTTGCAGAAGGGACGCAAATCATCTATGCCCCCAACGTGGTCATAATGTATATGGGTAAGGAGTACGCCGTCTATTTTCTTGTATGGCTGCTGCAATATCTGCTGCCGGAAGTCAGGACCGCAGTCAATGAGAATTCTTGTCGAAGCCGTCTCTAGCAATGCCGATGTACGAAACCTTTTATCCCGCGGGTCACTGCTACGGCACACCTCACACGTACAGCCGATAACCGGCACGCCACTCGATGTTCCCGTACCTAAGAATGTTAGTTTACGATTTGCCACGCAACTGTCTCCCTACATTATTATATTATATTCACCTCAGGATAAAGCTCAAGCCCGAACTTTGCCTTTACATCGCGTTGTATTGCATGCATCAGCTTTACGACATCATTGCCTGTGGCGCCGCCATTGTTGACTAGAACTAGCGCCTGCTTGTCGTGAACGGCAGCCGGTCCGAGGCTTTTACCCTTCCAGCCGCACTGGTCAATCATCCAACCGGCAGGAATTTTGTATTCTTTTGATGAGCCATCCTTCGAAGGCATCTCATAATACCTCAACTCAGGAAACTTTGCCATTAACTTCACGAAAGTCTCTTCGTCAACGATTGGATTCATAAAGAAGCTCCCTGCATTCCCCTGAACTTTGGGGTCAGGCAACTTAGCATTACGAATTTCAATGACAATATTACGCACGTCCTCTGCCGTAGGATTTATTATCCCTTTTGAAGCCAGAGCCGAACGAATGTTGCCATAGTCAAGCTTAGGAGTAAAAGTCTTGCTAAACCTGTAAGTGACGTATGTTACCAGATACTTATTCTTCCATTCATGCTTGAAGCGGCTTTGACGATAGCTGTACTGGCATTGCTGATTGGTGAAGTGGCAGACTTTTCCCGTTGATATCTCCACAGCCTCGACATCTGTGATTAAGTCCATAGCCTCAACGCCGTAAGCACCGATATTCTGCACGGCACTTGCGCCAACCTCACCGGGAATGATACTCATGTTCTCAGCACCATACAAGTTATGCTTCAGGCTCCATGCCACAATATCGTCCCATATCTCGCCAGAGCCACAACGGACGAGCACGTTCTCGTTGTCAGAACCGCTCTCCTCTATCTGTATGCCTTTAATACCGGAGTGAACTACAGTACCGTTATAGTCGCCGGTAAGCAAGAGATCACTCCCCTCGCCTATTATCAGCAAAGGCTTGTCTGCTTCAGTGAGCGAGCCCACAAGCTTCTTTGCCTCGTCCGTACTTCCGTATTCAACAAATCTCCTGCACTTGACATTGAAGCCAAAGGTATTGTAGTCTAAAAGATTATAATTCCATTCGTCAATCATATTATAACCGTTTCAATATCACTCTTCATCGAAATTTAATAAGCATTCAACTTGACAAGACGCCAACTGTTGCCATGACGGTTGAATATAAGCTGCGTCTCAAGTCCGTTTGAAAGGCCCTTGAAATCCAATATCTTTCTGTTGCCCTCACCATATTTCTGTCCGTAGATGATATTATATATAACATCCTTCGGTACTTGCGGAAGGAATGAACTCCAATCTGATGCGGGTATCTTCGTGCTTATTATGTTTGTCTCTTCTCCGTTAGGGTCGGCACCGCGATAAGGAAGCGGATCTTTAATCATGCCACGGCCGTCGGCAGCGAAGAACTTTTGAAGGAACTTCAGGAAAGAAGCATTCTTTGACGTACTGAAGTCGATGTTCCTAACCTGGTTCAAGCGCCATTTACCATTCGGATGGTCGAAGCAGAACTGCTCAACTTTACCTTCAGCCAGGTGTATACGCTCAACGACTACAGTGTCAATCTTCGTCGATTTGGAAGCGTCCATCTGTTTCTCATTGTCGAAAATAAGTGTATAGTAGCCTTGCGGACGGAAAAATTTATCCATCTTCCATTGCTTCTTCTGCAACTGTACAGTATGTTGCTGCCTGTCAGTTATGGTTGTTATAGGCAAAGGAAAATCTGTTCGTGCCTTCTGGACTTTAGGACTTGCAATGAAGTTGAAGAAGAAATCATCGAAGAGTTGGTCAGCAGCCTTTGGCATCGGGGTCTCTGCAATGATTTCAGCCATAGTGTCGCTGTCGGCTGACGTGTCACTGTCGAGCGAGTCAACAGTCGTAGAGTCGTCGACGGGTGTTGCCTTCTCGCTCTTACAACCATCAAAGAACATCATTGAAACGCATAAGGCGAAAACAATGTAAACACTTTTTCTCATAATTCTCTCATATTCATAAATATGCCGCAAAGGTAGTGCAAAAGAATTGAAATGCAAAGAAAAACAATCTTTTTAATTCCGACAGAGAATTAATATTTAACCGTTCACACATTTTCTGCCATGTCCTTACATTTTTTCGTTGATTTGTTGTACCTTTGCATTTGTTTTAAATAAACAGGAATACATCTATGTTGTTAGAAAAGATAGAAACGCTTCTCAATGAAGTACAGCAGGCAAAGGCAAGCAACGCTGAGGAAATTGAACAGCTGAGACTGAAATATCTTAGTAAGAAGGGCGAGGTCAACGAGCTCATGGCTGAGTTCCGCAATGTTGCGAAAGACCAGAAAAAGACTGTAGGCATAAAGATAAACGAACTCAAGAAAACCGCACAGGACAAGATTAATCAGCTTCGCGAACAACTGGAGACGCAGGAGGCTCAGAGCGACGACATCGACCTGACGCGCACTGCCTACCCTGTTGAACTGGGAACGCGCCATCCTCTTACTATCGTCAAGAACGAAATCATCGACATCTTCAGTCGTATGGGCTTCACTTTGTTCCAGGGTCCGGAGGTTGACGACGACAAGCACGTGTTCACAATGCTGAACTTCGCAGCCGACCACCCAGCCCGCGACATGCAGGACACTTTCTTCATTGAGCGCAGCGACCCTAACGACGTTACCAAGAACGTATTGCTTCGTAGCCATACTTCAGGCGACGAGGCTCACTATATGGAGACCCACGAGCCGCCTATCAGAGTTCTTTGCCCGGGACGCGTCTACCGCAATGAGGCTATTTCTGCCCGTGCCCACTGCTTCTTCCATCAGGTTGAAGGCTTGTATGTCGACAAGGGTGTTGGCTTCACCGACCTTAAGCAGGTTCTTCTGACATTCGCACGCGAGATGTTCGGACCTGACACAAAGATACGTCTTCGTCCAAGCTACTTTCCGTTCACAGAGCCAAGTGCGGAGATGGATATCTCCTGCAACATCTGCGGAGGTAAAGGCTGCGGCTTCTGCAAGCACACAGGATGGGTTGAGATACTTGGCTGCGGAATGGTAGACCCGCATGACCTCGCTGCTTGTGGCATAGACCCGGATGTCTACACTGGTTATGCCTTTGGCATGGGTGTTGAGCGCATTGCTAACCTCAAGTACCGTGTCAGCGACCTGCGTATGTTCTCGGAGAACGACACTCGCTTCCTCCGCGAGTTTGAGAGCGCTTATTAATATCAACATTTATATAACAGGCACTAAGCAAAAGGGCATCACGTTTTCGTGGTGCCCTTTGTCGTTTATACGAATTTAAATAATAATTACTCAGCTTAGCAGAGCTCTCGGCATTTCTGTAGAGTTCATCATTTATAGTTATTGTACTCATATTTATTTCTACTTTTTAACTGAGCAAATTTAGTGTTTTATTTTGAGGGAGACAAATTTTGATGTTATTCATTTAGTACCCCTTTCTCTTTGGTTGAGACTGAGGCATGCGACAAGGACGTAGAAGATGACGACGTAATCTTCGGATTTAGCCTTTAGACATTTGCAGCGAATCAAGGTGGAAAAATCAGTGAAAGAAACTCATGATGTTGTTCATAAACGGAGTCAACTCCCGCCGGTGATGTCCACCATACCTGTCGACCTGCTCTGAAGCGAAAGTCACGAACAGCCTTTCCTGGGCTCGTGAAATAGCGACATAGAACTTCCTCGCATCCTCATCGTCCTGCCTCTTCGACTTGTTGTAATAGTTCGGATACCTGCCGTTTGCTGCATCAAAGACTATAACGTTCTCAAATTCAAGTCCTTTCGCCTTGTGTACCGTCGAGACATATACCTTCTCATGCACGCTCTTCGAGTTGCAGAAGTCGGCTTCCTTAAGGGTATTAAGGTCAATAAGGTATCTCGACAACTCATCTACAAGTGGTCTGTGACGGAATTCATCCTCCAAAGTATCGCCGGAGACATAGGAAAGGAAATCATCATACTTACTTATCTTACCAATAAACTGACCATCCATGAGATACTTGTACACATACTTCAACTCGGCAAGCAATGGTGGAGCAGCAGTGGTTACTGGTTTATAAAGCTCATCACGTGTATGACTGTAGAGCTCTGAGTAGTTCTGCTTCAGCTTTAAGGCGAAAGGCACTACCTTAGGATGACTCACGAAGGCCAATTGTTGTTCAGACTTGCCAACTGCCTTTTGATAACAGTAGCTAAGCAAACTAACAGTTGCGGCTGTATCGTCAATAGCCTGATGCGAGTTCTTGCCTTCCAGGTGAAACAGTTTCAACAGTGATTCCAGCTTATAGTTGCTCAATCCGGGCATAAGGAGATGCGACAGTTTCAACGTATCGAAGGTTTTATTCCTCCTTTTACGAATACTTTCACCGAGATAGCGTTTCGTATTGTTGTCCAATATGTTATAATCATACGTGACATTATGCCCAACTATCGGCAAATCACCGATGAAGTCAAGGAACATTGTTAGTGCTTCGTCATGCGGAAGAAGTAATCCTTGCTTCTTCTTTTCGCTCATTATGGTGTACATAGGGTTGTCCTTGTCGCCCAACTTTTCAGGAATGTCCTTCGATGTCTCAATGTACAGGTCGAGAGGTTCGCCCACCTGTCGGCCATTGCTGACCCGTATAGCGGAAATCTCAATAATATCGTCGGAGAACACGTCCAGCCCGGTAGTCTCAGTGTCGAACACCACCATGTCGCCGCGCTCATATTCAGACTTGAAGTCAAGGACATACGAACTCTTGTCGTACTCTATGAAATCGGCAGGGGTAAGCGACAGTTGGCGGAGTTTATGCATGAAGCGGCGCGAAAGGGAATTGGTCGGGAACACTTTCATGCCTTTCAGTACCCTCGCCCAGCATATAAGGTTCTGTTCATTGTTGACTACATTGAAGTGAGCGAGTATCAACTTCATCTCACTTGTCGAGAACAAGTCACGCCCGGAGACCTTGAAGTGACTCAGTTTGTTGTCTGTCATCACCTCACTTATCTTGTCGGCATCGCGGTTAGAGCTGACAATGACTGCCGTTCGCTCATCCGGGTATTTCCTGTGTAAACCAGCAGCAAGGTCCGAGGCAGCCTTCGCCTCTTCGTCAATAGTCGTTGTCGTCACAATCCGCAGATTATCAGAATTGCCATTTTCCTTTCTGTCGGTAACAGGCAACAAGTCGGGAGCTATCTTCAATGTCTTTTCAGCGTATGTATTGAAGACATCAAGCAGATAACTTGGCGAGCGATGGTTCTTCGTCAGATGGTGGATATGGCCCTTGCAGCGCATCCGCAGTTCCATCAGCGTCTCCATCTTGGCGCCCATGAAGGAGTATATCGCCTGCTGCTCGTCGCCCAAATACATTACGGTGAAGCCCTCATCAGCTGTCAGCAAGTCGATAATTGCCAGTTGCATACGGTTCAAGTCCTGCACCTCATCGACTTGAATCCAAGGATAATATTTGAACTCGCGTTCCTCCGCAGATTTCGCCTTGTCAACTTTGTAGGCATCATAGGTCAATAGCAGCAAATCTTCGAAGTCGACCATATCATGCTCTTTCTTGTACGTTTCGAACATTCTGGCATAGTACATCTTCAAAGCCAAATCGCGTATAAACTTCGAGTTGTCACGCGAAAGGTGCGGAGCGAAGGAGTCGGAGATATAGTCATCGGCATGATGGTATATGTCGAGCATCGCCTTGGTATTGAAATCTATCTTCTGCAAACGGCATATCTCCTTCAGTCCCTGCCGGTTGTCCTCGGTGAAAGCCTCGGGATGGAGGTAGACGGCAATGGGATGCCCATGCTCTATTTGATACATGAGATGGGAGAAGAATATTATTTCCTGATAGACTTTGTAGCGGTTGAAATTCCCCATCACATGTTCGTCATCCTCATGCATATAGTCGGCAATTATACTAACCGACTCCTCATCATCGATGATTGACGTGTCGGCACTGACCTGTTCCGATTCGAAGAGAAACTGCGAGCAGTACCGATGGACATTTCCCACTTGAAGATTGCTTACCGTCTCGTCATCTATACGCTGATAGATACGGTTCAGCATTTCACGCGAGGCTCGGTTGGTGAATGTCAGACAGAGCATATCGTCATAGCTGACACCTCGTGAATGGGCATGGCATATACGTTCCGCCAGAGTGTGGGTCTTGCCGCATCCCGGCGGGGCAAGCACAAGATGATAACCGCCATTGGCTGTCACCACCATCTTTTGACTTTCGTCAAGTTTTGAGAAATTCTCTGCCTCACTGTTCATATCATTCATAAGCGTGGTATATCAAGGTTAGATGGTAAATGCAAAGTTAATAAAATGTCAGCAAAAGTTGAAATATAGTTGAACTTTTATTACCTTTGCTTCTGATATTTTGACATTGGATGAACAAATTGACGACAACAGCAACACGAACAACCAATAAAATGTGGAAGAAAGCCTTGAAGGCGGCTTTCCCCTACACAATTCCCATTTTTGCAGGTTTCTGGTTTCTCGGACTGACATACGGAATACTGATGAACGTTTCGGGGTTCTCCTTCGTGTGGCCGATGCTTATGGCGATGGTCATCTTCAGCGGCAGTGTTGAGTTTGTTGCCGTCAAACTGCTCCTATCTCCGTTTCATCCGCTTCAGGCATTTATCATGGCGTTCATGATATGCGCGCGTCACCTTTTCTACAGTATCTCCATGCTAGACCGCTTCAAGCACACCGGATGGAAGAAACCTTTCCTTATATACTTCATGTGCGATGAGACTTTCTCCATAAACTATACGGCAAAGATTCCCGACGACGTCGACAAGGGATGGTTCATGTTGTGGATATCGCTGCTCGACTTCAGCTATTGGGTCACTGGAGCAACGCTTGGAGGTATCTTCGGCAACCTGAGAAGTTTTTCTACCAAAGGTCTTGACTTCGTGATGACATCAATGTTCGTGGTAATTTTCGTCGAACAATGGCTAAAAGATAAAAATCACACAAGTGCTTTACTGGGCATTGTGCTTTCAGTCGTGAGTCTGTTGATATTCGGTCCGGAGAATTTCGTCATTCCTTCTATGATACTTATGCTGTTGGCTCTCACTTTATTACGTCCACGGCTTGAACAAATAAATGAACGGAATATCACTGATGACAAGAAAGGAGGTAAGGCATGACGCTTACTCAGCAAATCATTACCATAGCAGTTATGTCCCTTGCGGTTATCCTTTCACGCTTTCTGCCGTTCATATTCTTCCAGGGACGCAAGACGCCAAAGTATGTCCAGTACTTAGGTACAGTGCTGCCAGCTGGTGTCTTCGGGCTTCTCGTCGTCTATTGCCTTAAGAATGTCAGCATCGTAAAAGTCCGCACGGATTGCCGGAGCTGACAGGCATTATCGTGACAACGGTGCTCCACGTATGGAAACGGCAGATGCTGTTGTCCATCGCCGGTGGAACAATCACGTATATGGTGCTTGTTCAGACTGTATTTGCATAATAATTGTCTGTGATTTGCGTTATAATCATAGACAATAACTTATCTATCATCTTAACTAATCACAATGAAAAATATACTCGGAAAAATATTACTTGCACTTGGAATACTTATTATCGGCTCATGCGGCACTACCAGCGGCAACTTTGAGGGCATCAATCCGGACCATATAACAGGAGAGCAGCTTCAGCGGACGGGGCAGTCTTCTGTCTTGGGAGCATTGCAAGGCCTTGTTCCCGGACTTAATGTTGTGCGCTCAGGACGAAACGACTATGACGCTACCATTCGTGGTATAGACAGCATGATGTCGCCCACCACCCCACTTTACATAATCGACGGTGTAATAGTTGATAGCTTCGACTCGCTGAATATTTATGATGTCGACTATGTTGACGTTATGAAAGACGCAAGCATATACGGCTCGCGGGGAGCCAACGGCGCTATATATGTTCACACGAAACGTGGTCCGGCAAAGGATAAGAAAGGCGGCGTCAGCGTGGAATATAATTTCGGGACTACAATAAAATAACGATTGGGTACCCACTAACACACTAACAGTTATGCCATCCACTGCAGGGGCGTCCCTTGTGGTGGAAGTTTGGTGGCTGATTGGACATAGTGGACAACCTTATTATTTCGCCTACAGATGTAAATATATTTCAAAGGACAATCTTGCTGTATGCATCCATGTAATTCACTGATTATCAATGCCGTCAGAAAAGGGCATCTTTTGACTTGCAAAAGGTCAACTTTCGGACTGAAAGAGGTAAGGTTTTAGAACGCAAAAGATGACCTTTCGCAACCTTAAAGCTCAGCTTCCGTAAAGCTGTAAATAATTTTCTCGGAAACAAACATTCATGTACACAAATAAAAAACGCATTAAAACGAAATCTTATTTCCATTTTAATGCGTTTTATTACCCTTTATTACAAGGATGAAACCTAATTGTGCGCCCTTAGGGACTCGAACCCTAGACCCACTGATTAAGAGTCAGTTGCT
>OMVI01000106.1 GCA_900314455.1 uncultured Prevotella sp.
AGCAAAAGCATTCTTAATATTTAGAAAGAATGATAAGGCCTTGCTATAATCATTAGGCTTTGCAAAGGCTAAATTTCGAAAGAAATTTCTTATATTGTCATTCCCCCAAAATTCCTTTACTGGTTTCATCCCTACCAAATTTTTCATATATAAATCTGTAGGCAAAGATGTACCGTCGATGAATTCAAACATATCAGCGATTTCATCAGACGAAAGAACAGTATGATGGGAATTTGGCATATAGTCAGGTAAATCACCATGATGCTTCGCTACCAACACTAGCAAAGCTATTAATAAATTTAGATCGTTGTAGCACAACTTTTTAAGAGCATCAGAAACATGCGGATTAGCTAAGTATTCACAAAGCAATATGAATGCAGATAGATAGGCATGATGATCATAGTGTCCTGATACATCTCCCTTTAACTTCTTCTGAAAATATGGATTGATTTTTCCTATGTCATGAAAAAGAGCTACCAGTCTCACAAAAGGGAGACTGGTAAACCTCTCAGACAGCATGGCAACCTCATTCAAATGGTCAATAAGACGCTTATCAGGATGCGACAAATAATCATTTATATTAATACCCATTTTTCTATTCTCCCCTCGTAAGAATATTCTCTATAAGGCCCTTCAACCGTAAGAATATTAGAACATTCTGGATAAATAACTTCAACTTCTTTATCTGGCAGATTCCAAAAATCGGCATTTTGAAAAGTTGGTATCTTATCAAATCCAATTCTGAACCCATCTTCTAATTTATTGGGCTTATGCTGTTTTGAGATTACAAATCCACCAGTAGAGAAGATATCATTCTTTAGCTCCGAGATTTCACCACAATTCAAGAATGACAGTTCTGCTGGACAATTGGCAATTCCAAGTACTGGCTCATAAACAGAGTATCCTTCGATTACTGATTTCTCAAATTCCTCATATAGAGATTCTGACCTACTATTAAGTAGTCCAAGACAAATACGATAGGATGGGTCTCGGAGGAACTCAAAGGCCTTAGGGGATTTGACAGCTGTAGGCATAATTGCGGAATGACCAGTAAATCCAATTGAGTATTTCCTAACCGGATGATTTAATTTCACGCCATAAATTAAATCATCCGACAATTGTGGAAATATAGATCTCATGCGAGCACGATCTATTCCCATTACCGCTCCAATCAATCCGATCAGAGCAGTTTTGGGAATTATATCATGGGTCAGCGGATTGTTGTTGGTATCCGATTTTTTAAAATGCCCCCAATTTCCGCTTATATCAAACTCAAAACCCCTCATAGGCTCATAAATTTAAACTTTTCAAAAGAGCTCAACCGCTTCTTAAGCTCTTCTATCTCTGTATAGAAACGGACTTCTTTTATCTTCTCATTTTTAGCCAAACTCTCCAGTTTATCGAAGTTTATGTCATAGTCATCCATACTGCGAATCTGCTCTTCCTTCTTATTGTCTTTGGGTTGCAACTGTATAGATCGATCCAAGCCATAAACCTTATTATGGTTCCCTTCATCGTTCTTTTCATTGTCCCCCGCATAGTCAATTACCAAAAGTAAGACAGAGTCCTGACCAACCTTAGAGCGAGAGAAAGAACTACCTTCTCCACTTGTACCATACCACAAAGCTTCATACATCAACTTCAGGTCATCCTCTTGTAATGCAGTCGATTTGGCTACAGTCGGATTAATCCACCCATGAATTTGAATGAGTGAATAAGGTACTAAGGTTGTAGTTGCTATCGAGCCTTGCTTATTTTGATCAGATGAAGTGAAATGAGATGTATTCTGGTGTATACGCAGATTCACCCGATTAAGAGAAGAATTTAGAGCTGCAAACTGTACGGGGCCAGTCAAATTGACATGTCCATTGGTACAACACACTTTTTCTTTCGTACCATTATCCTTCAAAACATCAACCTTAATTGCGTCTGTATCCTTTTTACTCAAGGTGGAAATTCCGCCAAACAATCTCACATCTATGAGAGTTTTCATAATCTCTTTGATGTCGTTAAGATGGCTTGGATTCCAATTCTGAGCAATCCAAGTTATCACCCCTTTTGCATCTGATTTCCCTATACCGGTTTTGTCGCTTACATAGATATGTTCACCCTTGATATCCTCCAAATATGAACGAATAAAACGTTTGATGCGTACATCACTGACGAGAATCTTCTTGGTCTCATCATCATAGCGTTGTTCTCCGGTAAATGGATCACCATTGGGAACATTGTATGAGGTTTCATACAAGAAAAGAATTTCTGATTTTTTAATCATCTTTCAACAATTTAGTTAATCTTGTTTATCTATTTCTGCTATTATGCCCTGCAATTGTTCAATTGGGCCCTTAAGATCTTCATTTCCTTCATAATCAGAAACTAAGCTTTCCAGTCGCTTTTGGAAATACTTCTTATTGTCGGCTGGCTCAAATCTGAAATAGCCTTCTAGAAAGCCAAACACGAGTGCATCTGCATCATATTCAGCGACAGGAAGCTCTGCTAACTCTGTACAGACATCTGCGCACGAAGCAGGCCATGCACTTTCATGCATTACTAACTTTTGGCAGATATCATTGACGAATGATATGCAATCATCCTTTGTAGAAATTCTTCGGGACAGCAATCCTACATAATTTTTCTCAAAAGGCTTTATAGCCTTTTTTAAGGGCTTGGCAATTTTTCCGAGTTTAACCCCTAACTGATAACTTTTAGAATCAATTATCTCCATATACTTATTTGACTGATTATTCTGTATCGACAAAAGAAATTCCAAATCATACTTTAGGGAACGATACATTCCTTTACCTATTCGAATTGTGGCCTCAACATTCTGTATAAAAGAATGCAACAAACTTTCATCATTATAATAATTGCCTTGATAGATGGAAGCCAAAGCCCATAATATATGACTTTGATATTTCTTTGAATCGACGAACTTTATTTTATTCTTTTTCTCATCAAATTGTACCTCACCTAATATATTCACGAATGAACGTGGTATTTCAAAGGGCTTGGGATCTTTTAATGTTATTTCATCCTCTCTTTCCTTATATATTTTATGAGCAATCTGCTTGATACGCTGATTTGTATAACTCAAATTACTCCTAGTTATATTAGACACTTCTATCAGAACAGTATCAGGCTTATTGACTTCACTTCTTAGGAAAAGGAAATCAAAAGAAGTTATCGCAGTACACACTCCTAGAATAGAAGAAACAAGGTCATCACTATATTCATTACTATTGCGCAAAATATCTTCATTTCCCTCATTATTTCTAAACTCTATGAGATCATCTGCCGTAATATTCTCCCCTCTAGGTAAAACGACTATTTTATAGTCCGTCGCAGGGATTGAGTGCCTCTTTTTCGCATATTTTTTAATATAGAACAGGTCTTCCACCTCTTCAGATGTAAATAATCTTGATTTATATCTTCCTGATA
>OMVI01000047.1 GCA_900314455.1 uncultured Prevotella sp.
AGATTGAACGTTGAATGTCTAATTAAAGTTCTATCCATTACGCATTAATCACAACAATAATTGCAGAAACCAACAAAGTCCTCACTACTCAGCATTTTCTTAAATAGATAGCTATGGTCAATCCTTTAGCTTATTCTCCAAATTCCTTAATTCTCTGTTTCTCTCGCAATGAGCAAACAAGCAGTTGTCCTTTCTTCTCGACTACGATATAGCCATCCAAGCCTTGAACTATCACCTTGCTCTCATCGGCTGCATGAACCACGCGGTTCTCGCATTCACACAAGCGGATGTACTTACCTACCTTGGCATTACCAGCCTCATCTTGTGGGAACAAGGTACGGAGGCTGCCTAAGCTGCCTAAGCTGCCTAAGTCGCTCCAGCCGAACTCGGCTGGCAAGGTATAGATTTCCTTAGACTTCTCCATTACGGCATAGTCGATACTGATCTTCTCGCAGGTTGGGAAGAGTTTGCCGACTACCTCTTTCTCCTGTTCGGTATAGAAAGAAGGAGCCATCTCATCCATGATGCTGGCAAGGTTTGGCTGGAAGGTGCGGATTGCCATGCTGATGGTATCGATGTTCCATACGAAGATTCCGGCATTCCAATAGTAATTGCCAACGGCAAGGTATTGCTCGGCAGTTTCCTGGTTTGGCTTTTCCTTGAATGCCTCAACCTTGTAGATTTCATCTACGGATGTTGTCTCTGCTGCGGCGATATAGCCATAGCCTGTTTCTGGGCGGCTTGGCTTATTTGCATCCGTGGAGTGAGATCTGTGTGAACCTTCATACGGAGGATGTTTTTTCTCACGGATTTAACGGATGACACGGATACCTTATTTACGAACCTATGTTCTCTGCTCTTATCACCTATGTTCTTGTGCCCACGAACTTCTGTTGATGGAGCTGTGAACTTATGTTCCTCAGAAGTTGACGTTTTTAAGACTCTTATTGTCCGGCGTGTAAAAATCGCCGATGGTGTATTCTGGTTTGTCAAGTTCCTCGTTTAAATTCATTCGTCATCCAATTGCGATATCTATGCAATCCGACCTCAGGTCCAAAAGTAGGGTCTAAGTGGATTCTGTCTGTTGAGAACATATTAGGTGTCATTCTTTCAAGAATACAAATCAGCTGCTCAGTATTTTTTGCTTGCTTAAAGGAGACCTTACCTTTAAACATCCTAAGCAATCGATCGTTGAAATCAAAATCCTTTATTCTTTTTGAATAAGTGATTTGCGTCTCAATCATCTTGAACCCGTCGCCTTGCAACCCGAGTAGGCAACTTATATTACCTGCTGGCACTTTTGCGACAAGGTATTGATATCCTTTGACCGCATTACAGACCTCTTCCGAGTTGTAAATATCATCTTTCGTGTAGTTGAGCTGTACGGTTCTCTTCCCGATATTCTCAATCTCCCACGGACAATCTTGTACTTGCATGTTTCTTATTATTTTATATTGATTTTTGCAACTATGCGAAGAGAAAAGTGTGTGGTATTCTTGAATTCCTGCATCTCTTATTACATATTGATAAATTCCGGGAAGTCCTCCCCAAGTATTTCGGCTTGAAGTTGTTCTTCGTCAGACCTATTTGTTATGCTTTTTTTATAGTTGTTCCATATTTCCATGATTGGTGTGATTATAGCTTTAAATTCTTGTGGTTTCCTGTATCTTAACTTCGAAGCTGTCTTGAGCCAAAAATCTATTCTCTCAAGAAAGGGCAACCTATCATCTGCTCTCATTTTAAGGTTCAAATCTTTTGTCATTTTGTCTATATCCGTGTATGGAATATATGGATAGTTGTCAGGTGATAATATCATATCGTTTACCATTGATACGGACCATGGCTCGTAAGAACTAAAGTAGTGATATTCCTCTGAAAAATCCCGGAACCAACGTCTTACCCTTGTATAAGCGCTATTTGTAAAAACAAACACATAATGTGATTCAATGGTTCCATCTTGGTTAAGGATGCTCCTCGTATGGTTAACTTTTTCCGTTAATTCGGCCCGATCCAAATTTTGAGGTCCGGTATAGCCCATTCTTAATTCTATAAGGAGCTTTCTTGAGTTCTTAAGTTGGTGCCCATCATAGTTGTTTATGCCGATTACTGCATCTACCGTTCTGTCTTGTTGGACTTTGTTGATCTTCTTCTCATATTCGTCCATATCTAGACATAGAATACCTGTTTTAAGGTAATGCTTTGTAGGATAGTCTCTTTCTGAAATCTTATCCAACTCAGATGCGCAGATATTATATATCTTGCTGTTGGAAATTATTTTATTATTGTAAGCGAGATTTTCATTCCATGCCATATTGTTTTATTCTATCTAATGCAATATTAAAAGAAGAGAAAATATCTTCTATATTTGGTCCTAAATCCTTGTAAACAAATTTGCCTTTATTTGTTTCACTCGGTGTTGCTATGTAGAAATTAGTATCGTCCAATTCTCCCTCTTTTCTTGCAATTGATTGAATAGCTGCAACCATGTCTGGGTTATGGCTTGCAATCATAATTTTAGTTCCTACATTTTTGTGAATGAGAACGAGTATTCTTGCAAACTCTACAATCCATTGTGGATGTAAATGAGCTTCTGGCTCATCAATTAATAAAAGGGTTTTGTCATTAAGATAGCCATTTTCAAGAAGGCGCTGTATGTAGGAGAACGTCTTATATCCTGTTGCAGCTTCATCAAGGGGGAATTTATTTCCTATATTATCGGAAAAATACAGTCCCGAACTGTCCGAAATC
>OMVI01000091.1 GCA_900314455.1 uncultured Prevotella sp.
AGATATTCATTATACAAGCGCATGAACTTGGCCTTTGTCTCGGTCTGTAACAGACTGTTCCCATCAAACTTTTGACCGCAGAAATCAAGATATTCCTTGAAACTGAGCGGGTAGACCTCGACAGACAAATATCTGCCACCAAGCGTAGTCATCACCTCACGTGACAGCATCTTAGCGTTGCTACCTGTGATATACACATTGTATTTGTTGTCTGCCATGCGTCTGGCAAACTTCTCCCATCCTTCAATGTTTTGTATCTCATCAAGGAACAGCATGGGGCGCTTGTCCGACAATTCAGCAAAGCACTCAAGGATGAGGTTGAAATCTGACGCCTTGAATTCCTCCAGCCGGTCATCCTCAAAGTTCACATACAGCATCTCGTCCCACGTATGACCTTCACTCAATAATTGTTGCATACGCTGGTATAGCATGAAGGACTTACCTGCACGACGCAAACCTACCAACACGTAACAGGGGAAACGGCTCATATTCACATTCCGTTGAAAGACTTTGTACCGTTCCACCTCAACCCTATTGTCTAAGATAATTTGCTTAAGAATGCTCTTATCCATATTTTGTTAAATACAACTTTATAAAACACTACAAATTTATAAAATAGCATTTAATAAAATTGAGAATAAACACAATTTAACCTTCTTATATATCAACGGACCATGGCTGGTTGCTGGCGTCTTTTGGAAGCAAAGGTTTATTGTTGGTGGATTGTGTCATGGGCGAACTGGTCTATCAGTGCCTATGGATCAAATGGGATATTAAATACCTAGAAGATGCCGTCAAGGATAGTAATAAATGGAAATAAACTTCTAGCCTTTTCCCCGTACCAAATGCTTTTATAACTTCGCGTTATGGAAGCATTTGTTTTTAATATAATACTGCCAACTGTCCGGAACCAATTTACAGACAAGCATCAGACCTTCCTCTTAGAACTTCTCTGCTAGAACTAACCGGCTGAAGGACAACGTAAACGAAAGGCTTAACGACTGGGGGGCTCATGTACTTTCAAGTCAGAAAAACTGTCTTTAGACAACACCTACTTTAAGGTCGCTAAGGAGTCTGACCAGATATTCGAAAACCTTGGTTTCTTCATACCAACAGACCAACTCGTCAAGTTGACTGTCGGTACTAAATTTGGCAAGAGCATTCTTGGCGATGTCCTTCTCTTTCCTTTATATATGGTGAAGAATCTACAATTTCCATTTTTCTAGTTGATATTTTAAATTTGAAACAGTGAGTCACTACTGTCCCGTTAAAGTGGACTAAGAGTTCTTTGAAATAGTTGAAATACAGTCTTTTACGAGTGATATGTAAGTGAAACGGATTTGATTTTGTACTTTTGCCGCCTAATAATATTAGAAGGCATGAACATATCAAAATACGTATTCTCTCAACTCACCTCGTTTTTGAACAGAAGTCAATTCAATGACTATGTCAGGAAGTACCACGGCGACCGTTATGTGAAGCATTTCACTTGTTGGAACCAACTTTTGGCCTTGATGTTTGGTCAGCTTAGCAACCGTGAGAGCCTTCGAGATTTGATTGTGGCATTGGAAGCCCATCGCTCAAAGTGCTATCATCTAGGCATTGGCAGCAAGCCTATAGCCAGGACCACATTCGCAAGAGCCAACCAAGTCAGAGACTACCGAATATTCGAGGACTTCGCCTTCTACATGATGGATTTGTCCAGAAAGAAGCGTGTTGTGGACATATTCAAACTCGGAGGCAATGTCTATGCCTTCGACTCAACAACAATTCCATTGTGCCTTTCGGTCTTCTGGTGGGCTAAGTTCCGCAAGCGGAAAGGAGGAGTTAAGATACACTTCCTTTACGACCTAGAGACTTCCGTACCGGCATTCTTCCATGTCACCACAGCGTCTGTCCATGATTCAAAGGTCATGAAATTCATCCCGTACGAAGCGGGCTCCTACTATGTCTTTGACCGTGGCTATAACGCTTTTAAGGAACTGTACAAAATCCATCAGACGGAATCTTTCTTTGTTGTTAGAGCCAAGAAGAACCTTCAGTACAAATGTTTCAAATGGAGGCGCAGACTTCCCAAGAACGTGCTGTCAGATGCGGAGATAGTCCTGGTCGATGCCAACTCCAAAAAGAAGTATCCCGACAAGCTCAGGCTGATAAAATTCCATGACGAGGAGCAGGACAGGGACTTCGCATTCCTGACGAACGCAACACACCTTACCGCACTCGAAATAGCCAATCTGTATAAGAACAGACGGCAAATAGAACTTTTCCACAAATGGCTCAAGCAGCACCTCAAGATAAAGAAGTTCTGGGGGGTTACCGAAAATGCCGTCCGCATCCAAATCTCAGCCGCCATCATTGCCTATTGCCTTGTGGCAATCGTACAGCATGAAATGAGGATAGAACGCTCTACATATGAGGTGCTACAAATCCTAAGCATATCACTGACGGACAAAACTCCATTGAGAGACTTGTTCGACAAGACTAATTTCAGCGATGTCAAAGAACTATTAGATCCCCTCATTCCGGGGCTATTTGATTAAGATTTTAACAGTCCCAATTTTAACGGGACACTAATGACAGTGAGTATATTTTTTCAGCCGTTTAAGGCGTTACATGATTTTCATACCTCACAAATGCCCATAAACAAAGGATTCCAGTATTTTACAGTTGATGGGAAAGTTGAACAAAAAGTAACAAAAGCTACCCGAAATAAAAAATATTGTCATTCGTGAACAAAGCAGAACGGGAAGTAATGTGCTTAGTGATACGTATTCTACTGAAATACAATATGTTACAAACAGAACGATAATTACAGAAGAAATGTACTGGTTGTCTTTTATTAAAAATCAATTTGCCTCAAACGATTAATAAAATCAAGAGAGGGCAATGTTTAGCCTCTTCCGGTTTTCAAATTACGGTATTTCAAGGTTATCTCTTGATTACGCCGTAGACTTGACATATCACTTGTTTTCAAGTCTGTATTCTTCGACATCCTGCACTAATATCTTACTTTTTGTATTTTGTAATAATCCCTTCTCTCCATTTAAGGAACACGTATGATATTAACCTCCAGCAAGAATGCCTTTTGTATATACTTTAAAAATTAAGCTGGACTTTTATGCCCAGCTCAATTTATTAGCAATAGCTTTATTAGCTAATTTCTGAATTTCCTAAGTTATTCTTTGCCGAATACCATATGTCTACTTTGTGCTGACGGCACGAATAGGAAGGCCGCAGCGTACCCTTGAGCCAGAGACGCCCTTTCCGGCATTCGAGCTGATGTATATCATATATGCGCCATTGGCATCCTCATCATCGTCGGTTTCACCTGTCCAGAGATATACACGGTTCTTCATGTTGCTGTTGATGGTAGTTCCGCTGTAGAAGCCTGAATTAGGCATGAAGATGCTGTTTCCGTTAGGACCGGTAGCCCTGTATCCGGCAACATTGTTTACGGTGTCAGGGGTGATGGTGCACTTTTCGAAGAGCTCGTTGGCCTGTGCCTTTGTCGGCAGGGCGTAACCAGCTCCGTAGGTCCTTGCGGCAACGTCATAAGCGGTATCTCCGACAATGCTGTAGCGGAAAGTCGTATTGTCGTATGTGCCAATACTGATTGGGTCGCCATTCTCATCAACGTGTACGTATGTGTCATTTGAATATTCATCCTTCGGCTCAACCTCTCCCCATGCATAGTAGTTGCCGACAGATGTCGCATCATCGGCACCGACATTCCTGTCAGCCCATTTTACGCTAAGGCCAAGGTCTACGAATTTGATCTTATCCTCAGGAACGACTTCGCCGCCTTTGGAGTTTTCCAATGAGTCAACACGTGCCGTGAGGTCGCTGAGTGCCTTGTTGATGAGCTCAATCTCGATATCCTTCGCATTGAGACGCTCGCTGAGAGCCTTTATCGAGTCCGTATTGTTGGATATGAGGACCTGAAGAGAGTCAATGCTGTCCTTGAGGCTGGCAAGCTCCGTCTTCAGCTGACCGCATGAGTCAGGGCATATCCTTGCTACGGAATCAATGTAATTGAATATGTCGCCAATAGATTTTCCGGAGACAACCACGGAACTGTCGTTGAACGTTATGTTGCTTACGTCGTCGGCACCTACATTGATCGTTGTACCGTTGCCGAGCGTAACGGTCATGTTGTACTTATCGTTCTGAGCGTTGACAGACAGAACTGTGAGGACAGCGAATATAATCGTGAGTAAAAAATTTTTCTTCATAATCTTGTTTTTGTGTTATAGTTATTATTTGTTCGTTACTTTGTATGATGCGTTCGGCGTACGGATGATGTACACCCCGCGCGGAAGCTGCTTCAAGTCGAGGGAGCATGTTCCGTCGGCCGTTGCCGTAGCGCTGTTGGCAGTGGCTCCGGCAGTCGTATAGACGAATACCTTGTCGCCGGGGTTCAGCCCCGAGAACAATACGCTTCCGTTTCCCAGGAAGGAAGGCTGCGAAACAACAATCTTGCCGATTGATGTAGGAACTTCATTGCTGAACGTAATGTCCTTCACGTCAGCTATGGCAACGCTGATGTTGCTTTCCGGCGCGGTGACTGCCACCTGTCCTCCCGAAGTCCTGACGACCGGTTTTCCGGAAAGTGCGAAATAGGTAGTTGTACCGTTCCGCTCCGACACTACGAGATAGCCCACGCCAGCCTTTGCAGGAACAGACAGAAGGACTACAAGCAGTACCAGTAATAATCTTCTGATTTTCTTCATACGTTTGTGTTTTTAAGTTTATTGTAGTTTACTTTACCATGAATTTCTTAGTCTTTCCGTCATTGCATTTTATGATGTACAAGCCTGGTTGCAGTGAGAGTCGGTCCAATGACAAGCCATCCGTCGTTCCCAAGTAAAAGCCTGCAGCACTGTAGATTTTCCCATTGGCTACAGCACCTATGGAAACCTTTTCAATACCTGTTGTTACGATGCTGACAGGCTTTGACTCTCCTTCGGCATAAACCACGGACACCTGATAATCATGTGCGCCGTTGTCAGCTGTTGGCCAGCTCAGCTTGCCGGAAGGTACGCTCCCTGACAGTTTCCCGTCTACATAAATATTATACGACAATGGATGATGGGCATCTGCAACGAACCTGACATCGTCAATGAGCAATGCCGGTGACGTGTCATAGTGGTTGCGTCCGTTCTGAAGTGCCTCCAGGAATGTATGGAAGGCAAAATACCGTGTGCCTGCCAGGAGCGTGACGCTGTATTGCTTCCAGTCCGCAGCCAGAGAATCAGTCTGCATAACGACTGTGGTGAACGATGCGGTATCAGAAGACTCACTTGATGCGAGCACAGACAGCGGTGCCGTCATTGAAGCCGCTGATGCATAGAAGGTTACCTGCTGCTGACTTCCATCGAGTCTCGGCGATATGAGCCAGTTGTCGACCTTGCCGCCCTGACTGCTGATGACGCTCATTGCGCACTGTCTGCCGCTGTGGGGGCGGAAGTTGCTGTAAATATTCGGCAAGTTGATGGCCACTGCATTGTCAACGATAAAGCCAAACGGCTCTTCCTGATGATGGAAGTATGTGCGGAAGAGGGGATTAGTTGGGTTGCCGTCACCATCCACGTTCGTCCATGGAGCGAAGTCGGTTGACCATGCCTCATAGCCCTCGAAGCCTTCGCTGGTGCTTATAGGCTGATTGTCCGGTGACTGCCATGTCAGCTGGGCCTTGTTGTTGTCAGCTGACAATGCCAACGAGCGAACGGGCTCCAGTGTGTTGTCTGACAGGGAAATAATACCTGTAGAGGTATTGTTTGAAGAGTTGCGGTCGCCGATTGCCGTTACTGTTGCTTCCAATGACATATTTGCGGCATTGTTAACTACTGAAGGCGTGAACGATACGGTGTAGTCCGCAGATTCCATACTCAGCAGCTTAGTTGAAACAAGAGTGTCACATACCGTTTCCCCCTGCGATGTAGTTACTTTCAGGCGGTAGTAGCTGACGTCGCTTTCACCGTTGTTGCGTACCGTCACAGTGGCTTTAGCCTTTCTGCCGCGTTGCGCGCTGGTTGGCTCTACCGTAACAGAAAGGTCTGTAGACGGCACTTCCGCTATATTTATATTGTCAATATAAAGTGTCGAGCCTGACTTCGGGCTGACTACCCTGAAGCCAAGAGCTATGAAGCGGTTGCCGCTGACACTCTTTAGGGGTATTACGGCCTTGCGCCACTGTTCTTTCCCGCTTATGGTACTGTAGTCAATAGAGTCGAGGACTACCGGATGCCAGTCAGGCCCCATTGCTTCAACATACAGCTTTATCTGACGGCCCGGCTTTGCCGTGTGGTAGAACACAACCTTATAATTGTCACTCTTGCTGACATCTATTTTACCAGTATAGAGCGTCCCATTGTGAATGGTTGCTGACGGAGCCATTTTCAGGCAGCCACGGTCGTTGTCAAAGGAGCGGTCCGTAACCATGTCAAATATTGAATATTCGCTCTCGAACCATACAAATGAAGACAGGTTTCCACCTTTGAAACTCTCACGGTAAGGCAGTGTGTATGGCTTACCCACAAGCAAGCTGTTGCTGATGTAAATGTCGCTTTCGCCAACGTTGCTTGTCGTGCGTGCGGCGTAGTACGTAAACCGCTGCGTACCTTGGTCTGGGTTGTCGCCTAAAAGTGTCTGGGTGTCCTTAAGGCCCTGCTTAAGGAAGTAGGCGTAACGGCCGCTGACAGTGAACACATCGTACCTCAGAGCAGATGGATTAATCATGATACCTGAAGTAACTAAAACCAAATTATATTTTACTCATCCATATCTGATATCTCATGGTTGTCTATCTTTATACCATAGACACGCTGCAGTATGCCTTAGTCGAAGCAGTAGGAGCGCTTTGAGGTTACCTGATTTACCGTAAGCGTCTCGGCATTACCGTATTTCAGCATCGCTTAAAAGTCCGTACCTTTGCGCGCACAAATTATTATGAATATGGCAAGCAA
>OMVI01000117.1 GCA_900314455.1 uncultured Prevotella sp.
TTTATTTTTCAAGCAAAAATAAATTAAAAACCAAGACGAAACTTTAGCTTTTATACTCTAAAAGAAAAAGTAAGACACAAACAAAACAAAGCCAGGACCTCTCCAAACATCCTCCCCAGGGGGAGGCTTGGAGAGGATTTATCTTGGGGGTGGATAGTTTTTTCCTTTGGTTATGATAGTTTTTGATTGACGTTTGTAACGATTTTATATCCAAAAACTTGGCACGAAGAAAATAAATTGCTAACTTTGTCGCAATAAACAACTCTCTATTAATTTGATGAAAAAGACACTACTATTACTTGCAACACTATTATCTTGGATGTCCGTGAGGGCAACCAATTTGACATTAGACTCAGTTATGCGATTAGGACTACCTGTCGTTGTGATTCAAACACAGAACAACGTGATGCCGACAGTTGATGCCGTACACCCGCCTGCGGGTTGCATTGGCAACAGTATCACAAACGCCACGAAAGTGCCGGGGCGCTTTTGGTTCTCTCAAGTGCAGGAGATACGATTTACGACAGTGGCGATTATGTCGCCAAGACAATCGGAATGACAGTTAAGTTGCGTGGTAACTTCCTGCGGATACATACAATCCGACCGGAAAGACCGTCGATGAGAACATTGCCTTCATTGACAATTGGATGGCAAACCGCAAGTCTGTACTCGACAATCTTGTGTCGAAGATTGATACAACGACAACTATCACGGGCATTAAAGAAATAAATGCGCCCGAAAAGCGTTATATATCAAGGAGGACTTACAATAATAATGGGGCAGGAAGTGTCTCCGAATACAAAAGGAATGGTCATCGTTGACGGGCGGAAATGGTTCAACCGGTAGTCAGCCTGACGAACGTTGAAGTCGTCTGAAACGCGCCGGCACCTTCCTGACAAAGATATATGGGATAGAAAAAATGAAGAAAGTTATAACTTACGGAACGTATGATTTGCTGCATCAGGGACACATCAACCTGCTGAAGCGTGCCAAGGCACTTGGCGATTATCTTATTGTCGGAGTGACAAATGACAACTTCGACAGGGACCGTGGTAAACTTAACGTTCGCAATAATGTGCTGGAGCGCGTCGAGGCAGTGAGGAAGACGGGTCTCGCCGACAAGATAATAATCGAGGACTATGTAGGTCAGAAGATTGACGACATAAAGAAATACGATGTCGATATATTCACTGTCGGCTCCGACTGGAAAGGTCACTTCGACTATCTTCGCGAGTTCTGTGATGTTGTCTATCTTCCGCGCACGGAGGGAATATCGTCAACAATGCTCCGCAATGAGATGCAGAACGACATACACATAGGTATTGTCGGTGCCGGACGAATAGCGAAGCGCTTTCCGGGCGAGGCAAAATTCGTCAGCGAGGCTGTCGTCAACGGAGTCTATGACATAGAGAGGAAGAACGCAGAGAAGCTAGCCGCCGACAACAATATTCCTAAAGTGTACGACAGTTATGGGCAGTTGCTCGACGATGTAGACGCCGTGTATATTGCTACTCCGCACCTTTCGCACTACAGTCTTGCAAAGGCAGCGCTCGAAGCTGGCAAGCATGTGCTGTGCGAAACACCTATGGTACTCCGCAAGGAAGAGGCAGAGGAGTTGTTTTCTCTTGCAAAAGCGAAGAACCTTGTGCTTGTTGAGGCTAATAAAACGGCGCACTGTCCTGCCTTCAACCACCTCGTTACGATGATAAAGTCGGGACTTATAGGTGAGGTTGTGGACATAGACGCATCGGAGTCGAAGGTGTGGGGCGACAAGACCCTACGTGAGCTGGACCCTAAGCAGGCAGGAGGTTCATTCTATGAGCTTGGCTCTTATCCTTTGCTCCCAATCCTGAAGCTTATGGGAACGGACGTCCTCGACATGCGGTTGTACTCGAAGATGGAGAACGATGTCGACATTTACACGAAGGGTATATTGCTTTTCCCGAAGGCGGTGTGCTCCTTCAAGGTCGGACTGGGCGTAAAGACAGAAGGCAACCTCGTCATTTCAGGTACCAAAGGCTATGCCTACGTTCCGGCACCGTGGTGGAAGACCGACTTCTACGAGCTGCGTTATGAGGACCAGAACAAAAACCGCAAATACTTCTACAAGTGGGACGGGGAAGGACTGCGGTATGAGATACGTGAGTTCCTGTCATGTATAGTAAACCACAGAGGTTCATCAATCTACTTAAACCAAGAGGAAAGCATCGAGATGGCTTCCCTTATGCAAAACTTTACGGACCGGATTAATTTCACGGAGATATAAGTTGATAATCTTAAAATAAAGAAAACGCCAACAGGAAACTACTATCGTAGATAGCCGTCTTTCAAGGGTTGGCATTAATTGATAAAGCGGCAAATGTGACATTCTGCCATTAAGATACAGAAAAGTTGTTCGGACAAACTAAAACAATAACTAAAAGGAATATAAATAAAGCTATGAGAAAGATTTTGGTGGTAGGCGGAGCCAACGGCATAGGATTGTCGATGGCGACCGTTCTTGCAGAGCGCGACGAGACGGAGAAGGTTTATATTGTCGACAAGGCACCCCTTCAGGCAGAGAACAAGCTCCCGAAGATGGAGGCGTGGCAGATGGACTTGACACAGGAAGACTACAGCCTGTTCGACAAGTTCACGGACATCGATACGCTGATAATAACCGCCGGCTTCGGAAGGCTCGCATTGTTCAAGGATATTCCGGGAAGTATGATACAGACATACTTCCAGGTTAATACCATTCCCGTCATACGGCTGATAAAGCGCTTCTATGATAAACTGGCTGGAAATGCCGACTTCCGATGCGGAGTTATGGTCAGCATCGCTGGTTTTATGTCGTCACCGTTCTTCTCGCTGTATGGCGCAACGAAGGCAGCACTTAAGATTTTCATCGAGAGTGTGAACGTTGAACTGGAGAAAGGTGGCTCGTCCAACAGAATACTCAATGTCAGTCCGGGTTCGATAAAGGGCACGAGTTTCAATCAAGGCAAAACCGACCTGAGCGTGACGAGACCGTTGGCTGAGGAGATAATTAAGCACTTAGAGCAGAAGGACGACCTTTTCATTCCTAATTATGATAACGTGTTCCATGAAGTTCTTGAGCGTTACCATGCTGATTTCCGCAAGGAAGGACTGCATAGCTACGACTATAAAGTTCAATCCGGTAGAGTGAAGCTATGAAGTACTGTCCGTTTCTTGTGCTGCTTTTGATGGTGGCATGCTTTAATTTATTGAGTTGCGATGATGAGGAGGACTGCTTCAGCAGAAAAGGAGACTATGACGAGATTGCCGACAAGGCCGTAATGGCTGTGGCAAGGATAAACAGTCCGGGTAAGGGAAACTACACCACGCCAGAAGAAGGGATGGCTACGTACGGTGATACAGTGGTGATTTTCAATTCCAGCGGCTACTACCGAATGTTCAATATTTATGGTAATAGCAGGTTGGGGTATAAGTTCCACTCTATAAGTAATGGTGAACTGGCTTCGTTCCGCAAGGATAACCATGCCAACAATGCCTTCTTCTCGGATGAGTTTTATGAGGAAGGCGACGCGTTGCCGTTGCTTTATGTATCTTCATGGCAACGCCCGCAGAGATGTTTCGTGGAGCGGTGGAACGGCAAAGGGTTTGAGCACGTCCAGACAATAACGTATTCGCCGTCGGTTAACCCACGGTATTACTCCAACTTTGCTTTCGACCGGGACAGGAGATTGCTGTATAATATAAACTACCGGTCGGTGCATAAGAGCGACGAACTGCATGTTGCGTCGTTTGCGATGCCGTCGTTCAAGTCAGACAGTGTTGTTCTTGACGAGACGCAGGCTGCCGATACGTTTACGCTGAAGTTCCCGATGCCCCAGACGTGGCAGGGCGTTACATCCATGAGGACGAGATGTTTATCCTTTATGGTGGAGGAACGGGCGTCAGAGGCTTCTATAAGGTCGACTTGTCTACGCACGATTTCGTCAATTACGACTTCACTCCGCACTTCGATGTGGAGCCTGAGGCCCTGGCATACTTCAACCACTCGCTTATAATGAATACCAACGGTGCCGCAATATTCTACCTCTACCGCTTCAACAGGTAGTGCGGTAAGAGGGGATTTGCTTCAAATGAGCATCGCTGGCCGTACAAATTAGTGGTGGAATCCACTGCAGGGCCGTCCCTGCAGTGGGTGCTTATTAGCAACTTTGGATATTTCGGAATCTGCTATTTCTTTATTTGCTTCTTCAAAGCCTTGAGCTCATTCCGGTTGTAGTACAGTCTTACGGATAAGGCGACAAGGTAAACGAAGAATGCTTTTACGATACCAAGATACCAGTTGGCACTTACGAAGATGGCAACAAGTGCCAGTTCGGCACCAAGGTTGTTCCAAATTGGAGGTGTTTCTACAATCTTTGAAAGCAGAACTTCGGCAACTATACTCCTGACTGTTATAGCAATGAGCATCGTAAGGACAACGGCCACCATGCTCTTGACGACGAACAAGGATATGAGTATGCCCACAATGCTGCACGAAAGGGCGAGAACGTTGCAAAGAAGGAGGCTCTTCACCTTGTTGTAAACCTTGAAAAGCGTGTTGCAAAGGAGGTTCATCTTCGTGTCGAAGATGCACAGAGGCAACAGGAACATCAAGTATTTGGCTGAGTCAAGGTATTGTGGCAGCCAGAACTTTACAAGCAAATAGATTGGAAGATACAGCACAAGAGCTGTTGGAAAGAGAATGGAGATGGTACGGCGCATCTTCACATAGAATGTCTTTACCTTCTCCTTGTCCCACCGCCGTAGCTCGGGGAACAGTACAAGGCTGCCCTGTGTGACGAAGGACATGAAGAAATTGACGAACATAAAGGCAAAGGAAACAACGGAGAATGCCTTTATGCCCCAGTGGTTGTCTACCATGAAGCGTCCGAAACCGAGAATTAGCATGCCGCAGATGTTGGAAAACAGCAGTACGGCACCTACCTTTATGTTGCGGAACATTCTGCCGAAATAGCCCTCGCTGAAGTTCCGTGAGAATGTTGCACGGGCTATTTCCTTTGTCTTAATAATATAATATGTAAGGCAGGTGGTATTGCAAAGAATATAGAAAATTACGTAGGGCTCGAAGTGATTGACCCTAAGGCAGAGCAGAAGGATTATCGTTGTGGTGAAGAAAATGGCTGTAAGCATCTTGCCAAACGACATGTATTTTATCTCGTTTACGGCTTGCAGGATGTACATAAGGTATGTCATCACGTTATAAAGTATGACGTATATGCAGCTCATTATTATGGTAAACGACCTCTCCGAAGTGACGTTGTGCGTGCCATATAGCGCTACAGGCAACAGGATTATTATCTGCCAGACGAGGAATGCCTGTAGTTGGAAACCGAGAAAGCGATAGTCGAGGTTTCTGTATTCTTGTCCGCCAACTTTCAGGAATGTACCGTCGATGAGTCCGAAGGACAGAAAGCCGCCATACTGTGTGTAGAAAATGAACAGTTGCCAATAGCCGAATTGCTCGACTCCCATGAGCTTTGGGATGAGCAATGACCATATTACGCTTTGAAGCAGTTGCAGTCCCTGTGCTCCAAAGGCAAAAGCAAAGTTCTTCTTTAGGGTTCCCACAAGGCAGGCTTTTGAATAATTCTACTTCTTGTCTTTATTTAGTATTTGCCGAAATCGACGGAAATTAGGTGACCGCCGACGCGCTGCCCGACCGGCGGAAGCTGCATGTAGTTGCCGAACAGGTGCGTCAGGTATTCATCATAAAGCTTCGGAACGGGCAGTTCCGTGTCCTCAAACGGCACGCGGATGGATGTTTCTACGACCTCACTCCTTACAAAGCAGGTCTTGTAGCGGGTCTTCCCGAAGAGCAGTCCGTACCAGCCGGTCTTCCTCCCGTTATATTTCTCGACCTCATTCTTGAAGAACTTCCTTATGAAACCGATGCGCTGAGGGAACGATAGGGCTATGAGCAGGCGCTTGCTGAGGCTCGCGCTCTTGTAGGTTCGTAGCGACATGAGGTAGCACATGCGGTATTTGGCACAGATATACTGCCATCTTCTGCCAAGAGAAGTTGGCGCTGCGCTGTCGATACGGAATATATCGACGAAGATTCCTTCTTCTCCGCTCTCGTTGACGTATAGCTCTGGCTCTACCATCTTGGTTCCGCGGAGTTTTATTTTTGAGAAGTCGAGAGGCCAGTCTTTTAGCCCTTCCTGAAGATAATACTTGTTCTTGTCGAGCTGCTTGTGGCAAACATCGAGGAACTTATAGTAGTTCTCCGGTGTCATCTCAATGTCGAGGTCGTCGTCCCAAGGTATAAATCCGTGATGGCGGATGGCTCCAATGGCGGAGCCTGCTATGAGATGGTAGTCTATGTCGTTGTCACGGCAAAGCTTGTCGATGTCTTTCGTGATGTCGAGTATTACTTTTTGTAGATGCTGAAGTTCAGTCATTGTCTTTCTTTTTTCTTAAAAGGTGCTTGTAAGTGAAGGCACGAAGGCTGTTTGGAACTATCCTGACAGTGCCACGGATGATGCAGTTGGTGATGAATTCCCAAAGGGTTGTGAACCCCATCTTGTAGAAGTTCCACTGCGCGCGGATGTCGTCCTTGGCATATTTCCAGCCCCCGCGACGCTTGTAAACATCTTCGGAGAAGCGGAACCAAAGCAGGCTCTCCTGTATGTTGTAAAACTTGCAGCCCGTGAGAATCATGTTTATCCAAAGTATATAGTCCTCGGGGAAACTCTGATAGCCGCCCGCTGCGATTACTTTGCTTTTCTTATAGACAACGGTGGGGTGGTTGACGGGACAGCGGCGGTGGGCATATTTTATTATGTCCTCGTGCTTTTCCGGCAACAACCGTTGAGAGCGGATGTGGTGGATGTCGTCGACGAATTCGTCGATGAACGAACTGCAAATGTCTATATCAGGATGTTTCTCGAAGAGGCTTATCTCCTTTTCGAAGCGGTTTGGCTTGCAGATGTCGTCGGTGTCCATACGTGCGACAAGCTCATACGAGCAGTGCTGGAAGCCAATGTTCAGTGCCTTGCCGAGCCCTTGGTTCTTTTCTTGTGGGTAAACCTTAAGGTTGGGGTGCTCCTTTACGTTTTTCTCAACGACGGAATATAGCTCTGGAGTCAGCGGACCGTCCTCAACAAGAACGACTTCGGTAGGTGGCAGCGTCTGATTGAACACGCTGTCAAGGCTCTGTTGCATCCAGTCAGGGTTCTCCTTACTGTAAACAGACATTAAAACAGAAAACTTAGTCATTTAAGTTGGTATTTTTTTTTCAATCCGTCTCTTATTCCTCGGAATATGTTTGTAATATAAGAACGTCTTTGCGGTCCTTTTATTGTATAGTAAAATATCTTAATGAAGTATTTGAAAGCGTTTATCCGACTCCACCGTTTAGGAACGTATGGCAGATGGGAGAGCCAGATGAAGTTGCGATATTGGTAGTACATCCGCCTAGGCGGAGTAATGTGAACGTCGTGTCCGCCTATATTGTGGGTTGCCGAACCAAACTGATGGGTCATTACAACGTCTTTGTCGTAGAAGAAACGGGCGCCCGTCTTGGCCGTTGCACGCCAGCACCACTCGCTGTCAACACCGTCGATGAAAAGCCGCTCGTCCATTCCGCCAACCTCTTGGAACATCTTTACGGGTATCAGAGACATCGAATTCATGGTCTGGTAGACTTCTATCAGGTGGTGACCGTCAATATCCAAGTCCTTTAGCTTCGTTATCTTGTACGTGAAAGGCTTTCCGCTGTTGTGGTCAATGCCAACCGGCGTTACGGCTCCGACCTCAATTCCGTTCGCTTTTAGGTCTTCGGCAGTCCTTAAGAGGTTGCCAACAGTGCCGTCGGGGATTGTCGTGTCCTGGTCGGCGGAGATGATATAGTCGAAGCCTTTGCCCTCGAAATGCTTGATGGCGATGTTCTGTGCTGCCGCAATTCCCTTGTTGCCGTGGAGCGGTTTGTACACGATACCATCATGAAGCAGGCTCTTGTTGTCGTCTTCGGAGTTGTCGACGACGCAGACTTCGTCAACTTGCCTGCTGACGTTGTCGACGACTTTGGGCGCAAGAGTTGGGTCGGGATTGTAGAATATGATAATAGCGCCTATCTTCATAACTGTTCCTCCTTCTTGAAAAGACCGTAAAACATTCCCTTGATGGCATTCTTCGAGCACTTGAAGCCGCCCTTCACGGCAAGCGGAAGTACGAAGATGTTAATCAATTGCTTGACTCCCTGGGCAATCTTCCATTGCTTTGGGACATAACTACGGCGTCGGAGCCACTGGTAGTTGCGGTATAAATAGAAGTATCTGAAGGGCGCTGACACGATTATATGGTAGTTGCCAATATGTATTTCCTTCTTGCCGACCTTGTGCTGGATACTGACTTTCGTTGTTGTTCCGCTTATATAGCCTTTTGATTGGGCTCTCCAGCACCATTCAAAGTCAACGAAGTCGATGAAGAGAGGTCCTTCGTTGAGTCCGACTTCCTTTATAACGTCGGTGGTAACGCAGCTTCCCGATGAGATAACATCACGTTGTTGGACAAAGCCGCTCTCGTCTGCCCGGGCGTCATGGAACACCGAACGGTACTCTTCCTGCGTGTCCTTGTTCTCGACAGTTGGTCCGAGAATGGCGAGATTGTTAATTCTTGCCCTTGTAGACTTATACGCTTGTGTTATGTCGTTGACATATTGAGGACTGACCCTCGTGTCCTGGTCGAAGAAAACAATGTATTTGAAGTTGCTGTCCTCTAGAATTTCCCTTATCGCAATGTTTTGGGCTTCTGCTATTCCGATGTTTTTCCCGTTGCAGATATAGTGCATCTTTCCCGTGACTTCGGCTAAAGAGGGCTTGCTCGAATTGTCAATGATGTAGCCGTTTTGCACAGCTGACAACCCTTTGACATATTCAAGGTCTTCTTTACTAGGGTTAAATAAAATGACTATAACGGCAACTTCTCCCATCTTTGGAACACAATTCTGATGCTCTTACAGGCTTTTGGTTGTTTGGAAGCATCATAAACAGTGTACAAAATTAATGATTTTTTTACATTTATGGCAATCTTTCGTGTTCTTTTTGCTACCTTTGTCGGAAAAAGAAATGGGACGATTGAAATCTTATATAATGCTTGCTGTGCTTCTCACCACATGTTTTACGGAGTCATTGTCGGCAAATACGGTTCTGTACACTTCTTCTTTGTTTAAGGGTAGGACATTGAACGTGCAGAAACTCAATGCTTACATTTCCAAATTCAAGGGCAACAAAATTGTATTTGATAGGGATTACGTGCTCAGTAGCAGTGAGACGAGTGACGTGAAGAAGGTCGTTTACGACGGCATTCTCGTAAAGTCAGGCATCGCATACGTAGGAAACGGACACACTTTGTCGTTCGGCAACTCGTCGAATATATTCAATACGATGAATGATGAGCACAACCAAGCAATCGTAAAGGGCTTCAGCATCAGCGGATTCAAGTTCAAACGCGACAGACGGGATACTGTTTCAATTCGCTATCAGGGTGCGACGCTGTTGCTGGGGAGAGTCTCTGATTGTCGGATAACCAACTGCACGTTTGACAGATGGAAGGGAACGGCAATCAGTATTGCGTTCATTTACGACTCAAAGATGTCAAAGCACATCCTTGGATATTCCAAAAACGTTCTGATAAGAGACTGTGTGCTCAACGGCGGAAGCAATTATAACTCAGGAAACGGCATAAACGTGATAAGCGGAGAGAACGACCGAATAGCGAACTGTAAGTTTAGTAACATCAATCCGTCGGTTTGGCCGGGTCCGATTGACTTGGAAACAGAAGTCGAAGGCTCGTCTTTGGATAAGATATATGTCGACAGCTGCGACTTCACAAACGTTGGACGGCTTGCACCGGTTAGCCTTGCAGGCAAAGGTTCGAATCCTAATGGAACGGTGTACATTACTAATTGCAACGTCAGTGGTGCTCAAATGGCAGTGTCTGTTGCCGGTTCGCCTTGTGGTTCGGTATTTGTCAGCAACATGAAAGCCAATGGTCTCCTTCGTTTTGCTACCATTGCAAACACGTCTGTCAATGTTTCGATATCGGGGAGCAACTTTACTGCAGCATCAAACATGTTGTCTAACGATAATGCCATACAGGCTTCGAGCGGCAAAGTTGTCATAGACGACTGCGTGTTCCGTGGTTTCAGAGGAACGATTGACGGCTGGGGAAGCGTCAGCTTTGTCGTTTCAGCCAACAGTGTGAGCCTGACCGGCAACGAATTCTATGACTGTTATGACAAGAAAGGTAATCCAATAGGCATAGCAGTCAACAAACAGCGTGGCAAAACAGTCAATATAAGCGTAAAGGATAATATTTACACCGGTGGCGTTGCTGTAAAATGACAATTCTATTCCGGCTTCCTACGGATGCAGGAAGTCGGCATAGAAGGCGTTAATAAGGAATGTTACCATTCCGATTATTGCGACGACGGACTTTCCGAGCACAGTTGGATTAATCGTGTAGTATATGCATGAAAGCACGATTATTTCCACAATGCCGTACAATTCACTTATACGGAACGCCAGCACGGGCATGAATGCCAGTGAGAGGAACAGTATAATGGATATTCCCATGAGGCGTATTAGAATCGGAAAGTACTTATTGAACTTCCTTACAGTATCATAGAAGACCAACAGGTAGATGTATGCGAAGCACTTGACGAGGAACACCGCGTTGAAGACATTGATGTTACTGCCTATTATTCCCTTGTCCCTAAGATTCTGGTAGCTCGCCAGTTTGTCGCCTATATATGGAATAGGAATGTCTCCTAGGTGGCTTCCTCCAAAGAAATATATAATGTATCCGAGTGGCAACAAGCATCCCCATATTATCCGCCACTTCTTGTCCATGTCCTTGTTCGATACGAATACAGCTGGAAGCAGTGCCAATGCCGACGCATGGAATATCGAACCGAACAATATTATCAGTGCCGCCTTAAGCCTTTTGCCCTCCGCTATCAACGGTATAGAGCACAGGAAGAGACCCGAAACGATGCCAGCTCTGATTTGGGTGAGGTCGTGCAACACGTAGTAGTTGCCGAAATAAATCAGTAAAGGCGTAAACCAAATCGGCGACAGCTTCTTTATGGCGTGCATCTTCAGCGATATTCCCAGTATGGCATAGAAGAAAAAGATGATGTGAACGTCACTCGTTATACTGTTGAAGATGCTGCTCAGAACAAGGAATGATGTCTCAACGTACTCCGCTACATAGCTTGCAGAGTAGTTGTTGTAGTAAATCTCATAGTGTTCAGAGTCGTTGTCAAAGCCCACGGGACGTGTACCGGCAAGAATAATGAATATTATTCCTACTGCAAGGTATAACACGTACTTGTACTTTACAATCCTTTCTTCTATCAGAGATAGACAGTAGATTATAAAGAACAAAAAGAACAGTAAGACAAGTGTTACCATCTGAATGTGCTTATGACAGGATAGACTTCCTCTCTTTTATAGCTACATACAAAGTAATGACGACAGTTGCTATGATAACCATTACCAATACGAATATCATTCTCTTTGGTCCTGTAGGCTTGATAGGCACTGCTGCTCCCGTTATCACTGTAAAGGCAGGAGTGTACTGCAAAAGTTTGGCGCGAGCGGCGTCAAGCTGTGAGTTCAGTGCCGTGTATCTATTGTATTGGAGTTGCATGGTATTCTCCAAGTCCTCTATCTTCGATTTCTCCGACTCAAGCACAACATCCAGGTTCTCGTCGGCGGTAGCTGCGTACTTGCGGCGTGTCTTTTCATAGTCGGTCCGTGCAGCTTTAGCAAGTTTTTCGTAGTACTCCACGTCTCTTCTCGACTTGCTGGTACGATAGTTCGTTATAAAGTTCTGAAGTCGGCTGCGTACAGAATCGGCGATAATCTTACTTGCAAGCGGGTCTTGCGATACTGTTGTGATGCTAATAATGCCGGTCTTCTTGTCCACGCTTATGCTCACGCTGCTACGTACTGCGTCAGCTATTTGGTCGTCGGTCTTTGACAAATCGTATGCGTCGAAGCCTCCTGAGCCAGCCGATGGTCTGCTTGCGCCATTGTTATCATCCGACTTTGGTACCAGATTAGTGAAGAAATCCTTAATTGATTTAATCTTCTTTGATGCCCATGACTTCTTCTGATGATACATGAGATAGTCGTAATACGTCCACACGGAGTCAGAAGCACTGGTTTGAATCTTTATGTTGAACAAACCCGTCACAAACCCGTTGTCGTTCATCAACTCAGGATAGAGCAACGGCGATATAGCGTCAATGCTTTGAGTGTTGCTTAAGTCGAGTCCGAATGACTCTGCGATAGAGCTAAGTGACCCGTTCTTGAGCGAGCTTGCGTCGGCAACTTCCGGAGCCATTGTGGTCGAAGACGAATACGTCCGTGGTTCATTGAGAATGTACAGGCACGACAGTACGAACACAACCGGAATAATTATGATATACAGCCATTTGTGTTTCGCAATGGCTTTGAATATCAAGACGAAGTCGATTTGCTTCACACCGTTGGCTGATACATCAGAAGACGAGCCGGTTTCCTTGTCCTTTTGCTTCTTTTCCTTTGCATTCTCGTTTACGGCATCAGCATCGTCACCAGTCTGCTCACTGTCTTTGGTATCCACAACGTCCTCAGAGTCGGTGTCCTCCGCCTCGCTTTTATCATCTTTTTTCTTCTTATGGAACAGTCCTTTGAACTTATTCCACAAGTTTACGTATGTCTCTGTATCGTTAAGTTTCTGCCAGTCCATTTGTTCTTCCTTTTACTTCACGAGGTTGGCGATAGTGGCTATCACTGCTGCTATGCTGGCAGCGCTGGAGCCAATGCTAAGAGTCTCTGCAAGGCTGAGCCTTGTGCTCGACTTCGTTGGAACAATAATCTCACAACCAGGGCGCACCTTTGCGTTGTGGCCAACCTTTGCCACGGTTCCATTCATATATAATATGTATGTGTTGCGCTTCTTTGCGTTCGAAGCGAAGCCGCCAGCCTGGTCGATATAATAGCTTACATTCTTGCCTTCAACGAAGCCTACAGAGTTAGGATACATGACTGCACCGTTTATCTTCACTGTACCGTTGTAGAGTGGAATGGTAAGTCGGTCGCCCTCACGGAGCACGATGTCGGCGTCGCTGCCTGGATGTGCGAGTGCCTTATCAAGCTCGATACCTACCGAATAGTAATCTGGTATCTGGAATTTCTCCAACGCTGCATTTCTGTTTTGCTGCATTACCTGGTTTATTGCGCCAGAGTTCTGACTGCGTGCCGCCATCTCCAGCATATTCTGCTGCTGTTGGTCACGAGCCATTTTGAGAGCATCCTCGATGCGCTTGCGCTCACTTTCGTTCACCTTTCTTTCCAGACGGGCACCCTGGATGTAAGCCACAGAGTTCGGACCGCCTGCTGCACGGATGATATCGCTTAGTCGAGTGTTGATAGCCGGCAAGGCGTAAGTACCTGCGAACATAACCTCTCCAAGTACGTAAACGTTCTGCTGCTTTGTGCTTCCCGGGCTCTTGCGGACGTAAACCTCATCGTAAGGCTCAAGAACAAAGCCCGGCTCACCGTCTATAACGAAGCCGTCCTTAAGAGCAAAGCTATATGTCCGTGCCGTGATAGAGTCCGGTGTAACAGCCTTAGGGTCGTAAATGCGTCGGCTGACATCGACTTTGACGGTCGAGGCAGTCTCCTTCAGACCTCCTGCTTGCAGCACGAAGTCCTCCAAAGTCTCATTGTCAGCATATTTATATGTACCAGGATATTGCACCTCACCATGTATAGCGATGGTCTGTTCCTGCATAACCTCCGACTTGGTAGGTATGAACAGCACATCCTCATTTTGCAAAGGAATGTCCGCAACCTTCCCGGCGAGAATTCCTTCTACATCTACCGGGATTACCTTAAGCGTCCTGTCCTCCTTCATACGGTGCATGACGGCGCGTGCAGTGAAAGCACTCTCGGTCAGTCCGTCAGCGGCTTCAATCAAACTCTTTACGCTCGTGATTTCGCCACCTACCTGATACATACCCGGCCGGAACACGGCACCCTTTATCTGAACCATGTTCTCATAGCGTGGAATTACTGAGTCGACAGCTATAGAGTCACCGTCGGAGAGGTTGAATGACGAGAAATCGAATTCGTTTACATTGAAAATAGAGTACTCGCGGCCTGTCTTGCGGAACACGCGGACAGACTTTGTGTAGGCATCGCCTGAGAATCCGGCTGCATAACGTAGCAAAGTGCCGAGACTCTCGTTGCGTGTCATCTCGTAATACATCGGTCGCTTGACCTTACCGCTTATGTTAACGAGGCAGTCGTAAGCACCAACAACGATGACATCGCCGTCGGCAAGCTTTACATTGCCAGAGAGACGACCGTTCTGAAGATAGTCGTAGACGTCAATGCGGCTCACGAGTCTGTTGCCACGATATACCTTGATGTTACGCAGTGTACCTAAGTCACTAGGTCCGCCTGCGGCATACAGCGCGTTGAAGGCTGTAGAGAATGCTGACAGTGTGTATGTTCCCGGCTTCTTGACTTCACCCATTACGTTGATGAGGATGGAGTGTGTCGAACCGACCGAAAGGCGTATCTTGGAACTGCTGTAGCGCTTTCCGAGCTTAGCACGTACCCTTTCGTTAGCCTGTGATACTGTAAGCCCGTTTACGTTGACAGGTCCGAAACCCTCAATGTTCAGCATTCCGTCAGGAGCGACAGTCGCCTGAATAGACCTTTGTGAAGCTCCGTAGATATCGATGAACACCGCATCGCCCGGTCCCAAGCGGTAGTTGCGCGGCATTGCCACGTTTTCGTTAGGCTCAAACGTCAGGTCGTTCTTCGAGAAAAGGTCGTGACCGTATATCTTCTTTTTGCTGCGCTCCTCTTGCAGACGCTTGATGAGCTGACGGTACATAGCCGCAGTATCTCCCGGCAGCCAGTCGTTCATCTCGTCCTGCATCTCAATGAAGTCCGGATTGTACTCATCGTAAGTGTTGTCCTTGCCGTAGTCGTCATCCCGAACACGCATGTTCGAATATCTGTCCGACTCCCGCTGGTCCTCTTTGTATATGTTACGCGTGTCGTTGGCAATATCATTGCTGTTGCGGTTGATATTGGAATTCTGCCCGTTGGTGCGTCTTTGGCGGCTGGTTGTCACATCACGCTGGCTGTTGGTGATATTCCCCGACGTGTTATTCTGCATCTGTTCGTACATGCGGCGCACCCTCCGTATCTGGCTTATGTCCACGCCGCTCTGCATCAGCTTAGTGACAATCTGCGATTGTGACGTGCCTCTAGAGTGCTCCTTTAGTATAAATTCCATTACTTGATTGTCGGTCATTGTCGACTGGGCGTATATTCCCAATGTGAAGAATGACAGGAACAAGACGAGAATGTATTTTTTCATGTTGTGACTAGAATTTTTTACCACTAATGATGTTAACGAATGTTTTGGCTACGATGGTCATGTCAGTCCACAGCGAGCGGTGCTCAAGGTAGTGGATGTCCATCTCCAGACGCCGCAGCATCTTCTCCATGGTGTCCGTGTAGCCGTTGTAGAGTGTGGCTTCCGACGTCAGCCCCGGTCGCATCTCGTAGATGATAGGGTAGCGGTCGGTGTGTTCCATAATCTTGTCGATGAAGTACTTGCGCTCAGGACGCGGGCCTACTAGCGACATATCGCCACGAAGAACGTTCCAAAGCTGTGGCAGTTCGTCGAGGTGATGGCTGCGCAGAAACCGCTCCAATGGTGTCGAGTCGTTGTCGTCGCATGTCGCTATGAGTTTCGGACCTTTCTCTTCGACCTCGCTGCTCATTGTTCTGAACTTCAATATCGTAAACGGCTTGCCCTTGTAGCCTATGCGTTCTTGGCGGAATATGACAGGACCGTTGTTCTGCCGCTTCATCAGCAGTGATATGATTAGGAAGACCGGAGAAAGGATAATAATCCCCACGAGCGAGCAAAAGATGTCGGTTGCCCGCTTTATGGCATGCTGAATTGCCCCCATTGAGTCGTGGGCAACGGCGTATGTGGTGTTTTCTCCCATTGATGCAAGAGATGCGTTGTCTATAGTTATATAACTCAAAAAAACGTAATTTGTTGCAAAGTTACAATAATTTTCTCATTTAGGATAATCTTTTAAATAAGAAATCAGTAGTGATGCCTTGCCAACTGTGATTTAGTTATAGTAGATTTGGAATTGGCTTGAAAGAGATATGAAAATGGAGAAAATATACATCCACTGCAAGGAACGTGCCCTGCAATGGATGCATCTTATGTTTTTACCCTTCGAGGTTATTATGTATAACCCAAAAGAGTATTATCCTTCTCCCTCCCTTCGGGAGGGCCGGGGTAGGCTTTTTCCTTATTAAGCCTCGCTGTCAGCGTCAGCCTTCTTCTTGCGTGTTGAGCGCTTGCGCTTCGGCTTCTCCTCAGTCTCAACCTTGACACCGGCGAGTTCAGGGTCGATAAGTATACGGCCGCAGTACTCGCAGACGATAATCTTCTTGTGCATCTTGATGTCCAGCTGGCGCTGTGGAGGTATGACGTTGAAGCAACCGCCACATGCATTCTGATGGACGTACACGATACCGAGACCGTTGTGTGCACGCTTGCGGATGCGCAGGAATGATTCCAGCAGACGCGGCTCTATCTTGTCCTCGAGCTCGCTAGCCTTTTCCTTCAGTCTGTCCTCCTCGGCACGAGTCTCCTGCATAATCTTTTCGAGTTCGTCCTTCTTGTCGTCGAGGTCCTTCTTGCGCTCTTCAATCTCTGCCTGGGCGTTGTCGAGGTCGCCGTTACGCTTCTGAATGAGCTGCTGTGCCTCCTTTATCTTCTTGGCACAAAGGTCGATTTCGAGGCTCTGATACTCGATTTCCTTGCTTAGTGTATCATATTCGCGGCTGTTCTTGACATCGTCGAGCTGCTTCTTGTAGCGTTCCACGCTTGCCTGTGCATCGTTGATGGCACTCTTGTTCTGCGTAATGGCGCTGTTGAGCTCGTCAATCTCGTTGTGGATTTTGTCAACGCGGGTGTTGAGACCTTCGATTTCGTCCTCAAGGTCTTCTACCTCGTTAGGAAGCTCGCCGCGAAGTGCACGCTTCTCGTCGATTTCCGACAGTGTCGTCTGAAGTTGATACAGGAGTTTCAGTTTCTCCTCTACTGTCAAATCTTTTGGATCTTTCTTTGCCATAGTGATGTAAACTAAGCCTCTGCTCTGTTCTTTGCCATGCATCTCCTAAGTGAGAGGATATGATGGTTTACATGAAAAGCATGAAGGCTAAATGATTTAAAGGATTATATTATTTTCTATTTTTCGTGATTTGAATGTTTAATCGGGGAATTCCTACATATATAATATAGGGTTCGTGTTAATCTCCGTTATGAACGTCTTCACGCCCGGACAGTCGCGGTTTATTATGTCACGGAATATCTCCGGGGTGTATTGCTCGCTCTGATAGTGGCCCATGACGCAAATCTGGATTTGCTGCTCGTGGCCGAAGAACTCATGGTAGTGCATCTCGCCTGTGACGAATGCGTCGGCGCCATGCCGTATAGCGCTGCCAAGAAGGAACGAGCCTGCTCCGCCGCACAGTGCCACCGTCTCGATAGGGCGGCGCAGCAGTTGGTTCGTTTGCAGACTTTCGACACCGAACTTGTCCTTCAGCAGAGCAATGAAATCGTCGGCTGCCAATGGCTCAGGCAACTTTCCGATGACACCCTCACCGCCTTTCACGACATTGCCGTCGTACTCTGCCGTCTGCGTTCTGCCAAAGAAGCGAACGTCGCTGAGTCCCATCTTCTCCGTAATCTTATAGTTCACGCCACCCTCAGCTGCGTCCATGTTCGTGTGCATCGATATTATGGCGATGTTGTTCATTATCGCCTTGCGCACGACACGCTGCACATAGTCCTCGTCGGTTATGTGTGCCAGTTTGTGGAATATCAGCGGGTGATGGCTAACTATGAGGTTACAGCCTTTCTCCAGTGCTTCGTCAACAATATCTTCGGTAACGTCAAGACACAACAATGCCCCTGAAACTTCCGCCTCTGTTAATCCTATCTGCAAGCCGGCATTATCATAGTCTTCCTGCAGTGGCAAAGGCGCGAAACGCTCAAGGGCATTCAACACTTCCTTAATTTTCATGCTATGCATAAGTATGGTATGCAAAGATATTAATAAAAAATGATATATTCCACCCCGTAACCTTGTCTTTAACGATTTTTAAGTATGCGAACGGAGTCCGTTCGGGAAAGCGACAATATAGAAAAGCTCCCCAAGTCCCTGAGTAGACCTCTCCAACTCCAAGGGAATTCCTCTCCAAGCCTCCCCCAAGGGGAGAATGTTTAATCACCGAATGCCTGCTTGCGCAAACTTGCATGTAATGAATACACCCACTGCAGGGGCGCCCCTTGTGGGTGCCCGCTTACCTTGAAAAGGCAAATAGCCGATTCCGTTGGCATTTTCCCTACATCTAAACTTTAGTTATTAATATGACTTCATTCGGTCTTGCAGCCCGATCGGGCACCCACAAGGGGCGCCCCTGCAGTGGATTGCATTCCAAAACAAGCATAAGACCTCCCCAAACCCAAAGCTTGACCTCCCCAAGCCACTCCCAAGGAGGGGATGTTTAAACACCTAAAAGTATGGCGCAAGGAGGCATTAGGTAATTAACATCCTCCCCTTAGGGGAGGTTTGGCGAGGTTGTAGTTATTCTTTCTGAATGTCAAAGCTGAACTTTCGTCTTGGTTTTTAATTTATTTTTACTCGAAAAATAAATTAAAAATTGAGGAAAAATAAATTAAAAATTAGACAAAAATAAAATAAAAACCAACTCGAAACCTATACTCTTGGAATTCAATAGGTTAGCTTTTACATTCGAAAAGGCCTGTCCTGGCTCTTCAGGAACTCCTAATCAAGCCTTCGGGACCTCCTAACCAAGCCTTCCCCAAGGGAAGGATGTTGAACAGATTTGTGGATGTTCCGCGTCATAAAGTTGCTTTTCTACCTTGCAAATCCACTGCAGGGGCGCCCCTTGTGGGTGCCCGATTGCCTTGAAAAGGCAAATAATCATGTCGTTACATTATCACTACTATCTATATGCATTGGGAATTATATCCACCTTTATGTCATTATGTACACAATCCCTTTGGCCTTATGGATGGAGCGGGCACCCACAAGGGGCGCCCCTGCAGTGGCGTATTATGCGGCTACTTGGATGAATGCTGATAGTCATATTTGTTTTTTCTCCCTTTTTACCTTTCTACTTTCACCATTTACATATACAACGACCGTTTCTGCATCGGATGTTTATCCAACTCTACGCAAGCAAGGCATTCGGTATCTAAACATCCTTCCCATTCGGGAAGGCTTGGTTAGGCTGTCCATCGCAACTTGGTTAGGCGTCTCCCTTTTTTACGTAAAAATAGCCTTGTTGTCTTTGTTATATTGCTCTTTTTTCATTAACTTTGTAGCGTAAACCTAATCCACGAACTAATGAACGAATACAAGCAAAGCGACTTCCACATGCCTGCCGAATGGGAACCACAGAGCGGCATTATGATTGTATGGCCTCACGAGGATACCGACTGGGCGCCTTACCTGAACGATATCGAGAAGACTTATCTCGAACTTTCTGACGCAATAACCCACCACGAGTACCTTCTTGTCGTGGCACGGCACCCTGAGCACGTCACTCAAAAGCTATCAGGCAAACTCAGTACGGAGCAGATGGCGCGTGTCATAATAAAGCAATTCGACAGCAACGACACGTGGGCGCGTGACCTTGGACCGATAACGCTGACTTCGGCTCACCACACCAGTGGGTTCTTCGTTCCCAACCACCTGCTCGATTTCAAGTTCAACGGATGGGGCGAGAAGTTCCCTTCTGAGCTCGACGATGCAGTCAACGTGAAGCTCTACTACTCCGGAGTCTTCTATGCGGCGCTTGAAAACCATTCCGACTTTGTCCTCGAAGGCGGCGCTTTGGAAACCGACGGCAACGGAACGCTGTTCCTGACCACATCAAGTCAGATTGCCCCGCATCGTAACCAACCGCTTACGCAGAACGATATCGAGCGCCGTCTGCATGCTGTATTTGACTTTGCGAAGCGCATTGTGTGGATTGACCACGGGCATATCATCGGCGACGATACCGACGGACATATAGACACGCTGGTTCGTTGTGCTCCTCATAATACATTATTATATATGGGGACGGACGACAAGGACGATGCTCAGTATGACGATTTGAAACTTATGGAGGAACAGTTGCAGGGCTTGCGAACTCTCGACGGACAACCATACCGTTTGCTGCGCTTGCAACTTCCGGACGCTATTTACGACGGCGAGGAGCGGTTGCCTGCCACTTACGCCAATTTCGTTATCATCAACGGTGCGGTAATAGTACCAACTTACGGACAACCGGAAAACGACGCAAAGGCAATGGACACGATTCGGCAGGCGTTCCCCGACAGGGAAATAATCGGAATCGACTCCCGCACGGCGATACGGCAGCACGGCAGCCTGCACTGTCTCACCATGCACTTGCCCGAAGGGGTACTGATTACGTCTGACAGCGGTAACGCTGTCGGTTTCTAAAAAACAGGAAATAAATTATAATATGAAAGTAGGATTTATACAACAGCATAACAGTGCTGACATAGAAAGCAACAAGCAACGGCTCGCTGAGCGCATTGAACAACTCGCACGTGAGGGCGCTGACCTCATCGTCTTGCAGGAACTCCACAACTCTTTGTACTTCTGCCAGACGGAGAATGTCGACAACTTCGATTTGGCGGAGCCGATACCCGGTACTTCAACGGAGTTCTTCAGCGAAGTGGCTGAGCGCAACGAAGTCGTCATTGTCACTTCTCTGTTTGAGCGTCGTTCGGCAGGTCTCTACCACAACACGGCCGTTGTCATCGACAGTGATGGCTCAATTGCAGGTAAATACCGCAAGATGCATATCCCGGACGACCCCGGCTATTACGAGAAGTTCTACTTCACGCCCGGTGACTTGGGCTTCCACCCAATCAATACGTCATTGGGAAAGCTTGGAGTCCTCGTCTGCTGGGACCAGTGGTATCCCGAGGCAGCACGGCTTATGGCTCTCCAGGGTGCGCAACTGCTTATTTATCCAACTGCCATCGGCTACGACAGCCGCGACACTTCGGACGAGCAGCAACGACAACGCGAGGCTTGGCAGACTGTCATGCGTGGTCATGCCGTGGCCAACGGTCTGCCTGTTGTTGCCGTGAATAGAGTAGGGTGGGAGCAAAGTGATGGTGAGGACGGCATCCAGTTCTGGGGTTCATCGTTCGTATGCGGACCTCAGGGCGAGTTCCTTTATGCTGCGTCAGCCGACGACGAGGAGCAGGCGGTTGTCGAAATCGACATGAATCGCTGTGAGCAGGTGCGTCGATGGTGGCCGTTCCTTCGTGACCGCCGCATCGACAGCTATACCGACATTACCAAACGGTTCATTGACTAAATGTGAACAAATATCAACAAATGTCCAAACAACAATGCCATCCACCACAAGGGACGCCCCTGCAGTGGAATTTTGTAGCAGCTTGGTTGATTGCTGATAATCTTAATAGTTTATTCTTCCACTTCTTCCAGTAGTCCTTCGTTGTCCTCACCCTTTCCGAAATGAGGGTCAATCTTCAGGTATTGGGCAACGATGAACGGAAGAAGGCAGCTAATCATTACGATAACGAAGAACATACGATAGCCTACAGTCTGCGCCAACGCACCGGCGAACAGTCCCGGTACCATCATGCTCAGTGCCATAAAGCCCGTGCAAAGAGCGTAGTGGCTCGTCTTGTGCTCGCCCTGGCTGAAGTAGATAAGGAACAACATGTACGCCGTAAAGCCGAAACCGTAGCCGAAGTTCTCAATGAATACAGCCGCATTGATGGCAAACAGGCTTTCAGGCATTACGTATGCCAAGTAGACATACGCAATATTCGGTATCGTGATGGCAGCTGTCATTGGCCAAAGCCACCGTTTCAGACCGTCGCGGCTTGCCAGCATGCCGCCGATGATGCCACCGGCGAGAAGTCCGATTACACCTACGGTGCCGTTGACGAGTCCGAACTCCTGCGGCGACAGTCCCAGTCCGCCACGGCTCGGCTGTGCCTGGAGGAACAATTGCGATACCGGCGTCAGCAATGCCTCAGGCAAACGGAACAGCATCATGAAGAGAATGGCGACGATAATCTGCTTTTTCTTGAAGAAGGACACGAACGTCTCGACGAAGCCGTAGAAGATATCGTGAGCCGTTTTGTTCTCCTCGTGGTTGGCATCTTCCTTCGGACGCGGCAAAACAAAGTTGTGGTAGAGGTAGAAAGCTATGAACAATCCCGTCAAACCATAGAAAATAAGACCCCACGAGAATTGTATTCCGTTGCGGAAGACGACCTGCAAGACTCCTGCGAACATTATCAGCACTCCCTTTCCTACAATCATGGAAAGACGGTAGAACGTACTTCTGATGCCAACGAAGAACGCCTGCTCGTGCTCGTTCAGTCCCATCATGTAGAAACCGTCAGCTGCAACGTCGTGGGTAGCGCTCGAGAACGCCATCAACCAGAAGAAACACAGCGACCCTTGCAGCCACCAGTCGGTCTGAATGGTAAACGCCACGCCGGCGTATGCGGCTCCTAGCAGCAGCTCCATTGTGACAATCCACCACCGTTTGGTCTTGAACAAATCGAGGAACGGACTCCAGAACGGCTTTATCACCCACGGAAGGTAGAGCCACGAGGTGTAGAACGTAACCTCAGCGTCGCTCAGTCCCATTTGCATGAATATCTCGATACTCAGCAATGTCACTGCAACGTACGGAAGTCCTTCGGCAAAGTAGAGCGAAGGAACCCATGCCCAAGGGTTGCGGTGTTTGGATGGTGCCTTCTCAAACCCATCCCTTTTGGATGGTGCCTCCCCAAGCCCCTCCGAATGGAGGGGGTGTTTGATAGTCTTGTTATTGAGTTCGCTGTTATCTGATTGGTCTTGCATAGTTCGGTAATCTCTATAATTTAATATGGTGATTCAACATCCCCTCAATTCGGAGGGGATTGGGGAGGCTCTTACTTATATATCTTCTCAATCTCTGCACCATTATAATAATGTAGCAGGATTTCGTCGTACTTGTAGCCTTTCTCGCCCATTACGGCTGCGCCAATCTGACAAAGACCGACGCCATGGCCCCATCCGGCTCCGCTGATATGGAACTTCTGTGGCACTCCATCTACGATGTCAAGTTTGTCGACAACGAAAGCTGAGCTGTAAAGGTGACTCTTGCTGAGCGCACGGCGTATCTCCAGTTCCTTGCCGATTGTGAAAGTCAACTTCGTTCCGACAATTTTCAGGCGCGAGATGCGTCCGCTGCGTCCGCGTTCAAGTGGTATGAGGTCGACGATTTGCCCAAAGTCCATGTTCAACTTCTCGTTGATAAGCTTGGAAATCTCCTCCTGCGTGTAGTCGACATGCCAACGGTAGAAGTCATGAGTCTCTTGGTCGTAGCCGTTGAGGACCTGCGACAGGACCTTTGCATCGTGAGTGTTGCAGAACGATACTGGCTCTGCGAGTATCCACTTGCGTGCTGCCGACTCTATAGTTAAGTCCGGAACGTCCGTTGAAGGATGCTGGACGTCGGGCGCAGTGTCACGAACGGCGCGCAGATAGCTCTTCGGATTGTTGTCCCAACAGTACTGATATTCCTCTGTAACGCCACCGCAGCATTTGCCGAAGCGTGCGTCGCAGATTGCGCCGTCTGCTGTCAGTATCTGTCCGCGTGTAAGCCTGACAGCCTCGGCAACATGCTTGTTGGTTGCCATAGTAATGCCCTGGTAGCGCTGACAGTGGTCGTCGGCGCAGACATCGAATATCGTGTGGTCCTCACGGTCGTACCAACGGATGAGCTCATCGTCCTTCTTGACGAACGAGAAGAAACTGTTACCGCCTTCACTGGCATCGCGGCGACGCTTCATCTGTGCAAGAAGCCAACTGCGGGATATAACTGCGTGAGCCTTGAGCAGCTCCAATGACGACGTTGCTTTCATCTCGCTCGATATGACACTTACAAGATACGTCTCAACCGGCAGCTCGTTAATGGCGCAAATCTTGTCGGCTTCGACTACGAGATGCAGTGTTCCCTGGAACGTTTGTGTCTCTTGTCGCTCCCAGTGGAAGCCTATGCCGATGGTGACATCGTACAGTGAGAATGACGACTCTTTGTCTTTCGGCGTGAAGCGAAGTTCCCGGTATTGGTTGCCATTCCACAGAATGCCGCCTTCGGAGAACTCCACGACCTGGTCGCCGGTTATCTGTTCGCCTTTCGCCATGTACGGAGCGTTGAGGCGGAAGTGTATTTTCTGTGCGCTGACGATACCAACCGATACCTCAGGCTCGTGTTTTTTCTTAAGTTGGTGGTGCTGTTTGCCGCTGTTCTTGATTTTGTTTATTACTTCGGCAAACTGACTCTCGTCGAGCGAGACTTCCTTTAGTATATTGCTTGCTGTCGTTCCGTCAATGCGCTCAAAGTCCTCCTGGCGTGGCGTGATGATAAGTCCAGCCATGTCGAGAGCGCCAGGGCTGACAAGCATCTTGCTGTCGTCATCGGCAGAATAGCAGTCTGGACGGTGCTTGCGGCGTGGGAACACTACGCTCAGGTAATCGTCCTCGCTTCGCCATGCCACAATGTTCATCATTGGTTCGCTGTCGTCCTCGGGCAGAGCATCGAAGACAATGCGGAACAAAGCATTGTCGGTTTCGGCATTGCGGCTTCTGATGAGCAGTGCAGGACATACATAGTCGCTGATGACCGATATGTCGCCGTCTTCCCCAACAGAGTAGACGACGTCGAGATTACGGCTCAACCGCTGCCAGGACTGCTGCAATGGCAGTACACCACTTGTCCCGGCTTGGAAGTGCATGTGGTCGGGAGCACTCGCTCCGCACTTCGGTCCGTTGTAGAACACCATCAAGTTGCCATAGTCAGATAACAGTTTGTGAATCTCCCGATAATTGCCGAGTATCCGTTGAGGCTGATGCTTGCGTGCAGGGATGGTGAAATGTACCGGAAGAATTGGGAACGGGTTTATCAGTAGCTCAAATTTGTCGTCGATAGCCTTTGTCATCTGCACCGCCGGGCGGTTCTTCTCGCAGAGGAAACACGGGCGGGCTGCTATTGTTTTCTTGTCAATCTTCGCACCGGTGCTTACCATTCGTGCCGGATTAAACTGTGCACGGATGGTGTTGTCTCCTACTGACAGTTCGCGGGTCTTCACGTCGTGGAGTTCGCGGTAGCGTTTACGGGTGTCGTCCCAGGTCTCAATCTGACGTGAGAAGAAACGCAGCAAGCTACCGTCGTCATCATCTGCAACGCCTTTATTCATACGTTGGCGTGCGAGAATTTCAATCGTACGCAGTCTGTCTTTGTATAGGTTGTTCGCATTTACACGTTCGACGCTTAGGTTGGCGTCACTGTTGCCACCCCAGCGGCGGCAGAGGTACAATTCGCTGAATATCCTTCCGATGCGGAACCGACGGCTGAAGGCAAGTCCCATGGCATAGTCCTCACCGTAGCTTGTGTTCGGGAAGCGAATCTGACGGGCAAGTGGCGTGAAGAAAGCACGCGGTGCCCCGAGTCCGTTGATGCGCAATGCGTTGTTGCAACCATTCTCGTCGGTCCACTCTTTGTGGTCGATGAGACCCGGCGGCAGTGTGTTAAGCTCAAAATCGCACATCCGGTACGAGCCAACTATCATTGCGGCTTTCTGCTTCCGGAAAGCGTCGACAATCTGTTGCAGAGTCTTTGGCGACGAATAGAGGTCGTCGCTGTCGAGCTGAACGGCGAAACGGCCGCATCGCTCGTCGTCGATGGCGCAGTTCCAGCAGCCTCCTATGCCCAGGTCGGTGCGTGTTGGGATGATGTGGATTAGAGAAACCTCCCCCGGCCCCTCCGAAGGAGAGGTGATGGAAGAATGACTTGTGGTTGTCTTTCCTTTGTCAGAACTATCGGAAAGACCTTGTTTTAATCCTTTGATTATATGTTCTATAATCTCCGTTGTCTTGTCCGTGCTGTGGTTGTCAACAACGATGACGTTGAACTTGAAAGTCGTTTTCTGGCCCAAAGCCGACTCGATGGCGTGGCGAATAGTCTTTTCACGGTTGTAAACTGGAATGACGACGGATGCTTCAACATCGAAATGCTGTTCGCCGAAGTCCGGTTGACGATACAGACTGGTATTTACCAAAGCACCGATGGCTTCGATATGCTCCGTTGCAACTTTCTCCATCTCGACTTGAACGTCACGGTTGTGTGGGTTGACATAGTCGAACTGTTTCTCACCACTGCGACGGCGGTCGGTCTCTTGCTCAGTGTAGAGATATTCTCCGAGGTGTAGTATGCGTCCTTTGCGGCTCAGATAGAGTCGTAAGTCATACCAACCGGCATACTTCCAATTGGCATCTGCATGCTCACGGGCGTAAGAGCGCAACGCCTCAGTTGGCATCAGGACAATCGCACCGAAGTCGAAATCATCGCGGACGCTACCCAGCTGATAGTCTATTGCAGGATGAGCCGTTCGCTTTCCGTCTGCTTCCGCGTACCGGTCGCCATAGACGAGCGTTGCTCCGCTGTCTGCTGCCACTTCAATAATTCGCTCTATGGAATGGTAGCCAAGCTCAATGGGCGTGTCCTTTATAATGAACAGGACGTAACCAGTGTCCGCTGCATCAGCCATTGACAGTACTGCGCGGCTCGACAAGACGCTGTCGACGATTACGAAAGAAGTTCCTTCAGGAGGTGTATTTGTTTTGGCGAAGCTGTAATCGACGAGCAGGTGGATGTGCTCCACGGCATTACTCTGGCGCAGTTGGGAAATCAACGGAAGAGAGGAGGCAATGTCTGTGCACGGAAGAAAGCAGTCGGCCATTTCTTTTAATCTCATGATTTGTTTTTGATTTTTAAGTGCAAACTTACGAATTTTTTTCCGATTATCATCATTTGCAACACCCTTTTCTTTGTCATTTCGCTCTTTTGATGTATCTTTGCACAAAAGAACACAACGGGACAAAACATTATGGACTCAGAGAAAAGACATCTTTTGGGACTCACTCTCGATGAACTGAAGGGCGTGGCACATGAGGCCGGGCTGCCTCCTTTTGCAGGAAAGCAACTTGCCCAATGGCTTTACGGACGTCATGTCAGAAGCATTGACGACATGACCGATATTTCGAAGAAAGGTCGCGAGACACTGAAGGCGAACTACGATATTGGCTGTATGGAACCAACTGATGCCCAACGCTCAAAGGACGGGACCATAAAATACTTGTTCCCGACCAGAGATGGCAAGTTCATCGAGACCGTTTACATACCAGAAGGAGCCCGTGCCACACTGTGTGTGTCGTCGCAAGTGGGCTGCAAGATGAACTGCTTGTTCTGTCAGACAGGCAAACAGGGATTCCACGGAAACCTCACTGCGACCGACATCCTCAATCAAGTGTATTCGATACCTGAGCGTGACCGGCTTACTAACATTGTGTTCATGGGACAGGGCGAGCCGATGGACAATCTCGATAGCGTCCTGCGTGCAACTGAAATCCTTACTGCGCCGTATGGCTATTCGTGGAGTCCGAAGCGAATTACCGTGAGCAGCGTTGGCGTAAAGTGCAAACTGAAGCGCTTCCTGGAAGAAAGCGAATGCCATGTAGCTATAAGTTTGCACTCGCCATTTCCCGAGCAGCGTGCTGAACTGATGCCGGCAGAGAAGGCGATGTCAATAGAAGACGTTGTCGATTTGCTTCGGAACTACGACTTCGCACACCAACGTCGCCTGTCGTTCGAGTATATTGTCTTTGGTGGAGTAAACGATTCGATGGAGCATGCACGCGCAATCGTAAAGCTGCTTGGCGGTCTTTTCTGCCGTGTAAACCTCATACGGTTCCACCAAATACCAAATGTGCCGTTGCATGGAGCGTCGGAACAGACTATGGAACAGTTCCGCGACTATCTCACTCATCATGGTGTCTTCACCACAATACGTGCAAGTCGCGGTGAGGATATATACGCGGCGTGCGGTCTTTTGAGTACGGCAAAAGAACGGCTTGACAAGTCGAAAGAAAGCAAACAGTAACTATGAACTGCCGTTGCACTCTCCTTATCATCTTGTCGCTATGCCTGCTCGCCGTGTCATGCAGTGAAGAGACTGGTAAACCTGCAAGCAGCAGTCGCCAGTACCAGGTGCTTGTGATTGGCGACAAGGGTGGGGCGGTTGCCCGGGAGCTGTCGGACGCCGTTGAGGGACTACCCCAACCGGAGCCATCGTTCGATGTTCAGCAGTTGAAAGATACGGCATTGACTGAGCTTCAGAAACTTTCGCGGAGCATAGTGGTCGTCAATATTGATTCGAAGGCAGAGAAACCGACTCTGAAATATGAGCGGAACGTGTATGCTTCGCCGCAGATAGTCGTCTCGGTTACGGCTCCGTCAGCAACCAGTCTGCGTGAATACACGCACGGCGGTCATATAAGAAAACTGCTTGAAGCCTTTGAACTCTCAACAAGCATTAAGACGTTGCAGCGGCAAAGCAATGCAAAGGCACAAAACGAGATAAGTAAAATGTTCGGTATCAGTATGCTGATACCATCGGATATGACTGCAAGCCGAAAGGGTAAGGACTTCCTTTGGCTGTCGAACAATACCAACGAGGGACTTGAGAACATTTGCGTCTATCGTGTAAACAGGACGGACGCAGAATTGAAAATGGTCCGTGACAGTGTGATGAAGAAGAATATCCTCGGCGAACGCAACGATATGTACATGGAAACGGGCAAGTGCTGGCTCGCAAAGGACAATGTCTTGCAGGCAAAAGCATCGACAGTAGGCTCTCAAACGGAACCAGTAAGGTTCTACCATGGACTTTGGGACATGAGAAACGATGCCATGGGCGGTCCGTTTGCTTCGCTGGAGATACACAAAGGCACATACATTATATATATAGAGGGCTTCGTCTATGCTCCGGAGAGTAAGAAGCGGAACAAGATGAGGCGATTGGAGGCTTGCCTTTATTCGGCTTTGGGCCATTCACGGACAGCAAGATAATTTAATGAAAATACAAGATACAACAGATATTAAATATGGACGAAAATAAGAAGATACGTGTTGCGATTACCCAGGGCGACACAAACGGTATAGGCTACGAGCTGATTTTCAAGGCGCTTAGTGAACCTTCGATGCTGGAAATCTGTACTCCTATCATATACGGGTCGCCGAAAATAGCGACATATCACCACAATGCGCTCGACAGCGATATAAAGTTCACTATCATAAACAATGCCAACGAGGCTGCTGACGGAAGGATAAACCTTCTCACAACGTTTGAGGATGAGGTGAAAGTTGAATTCGGAAAGCCTACGGAAGAGTCTGGCAACGCTGGCCTGAGAGCGATAGACAGAGCACTTGCCGACTATAACGAAGGCTTGTTCGACGTCCTTGTAACAGCTCCAATAGACAATAGTGACGCTTTCCAGTTCAGCGGTCAGAGCCGATACATCGAAGACCACATGGAATGTGAGGGTCAGGGACTGTCGATTCTCGTATCCGACAGCTTGCGGATGGCGCTCGCCACGCGTAATCTTCCTTTGCATCAGGTTTCTGAGTCTATAACAAAGGAAAGCATAGAGAATGCCATCAAGAAGTTCTACACAAGTCTGAAGCGTGACTTCCGTATTTCGAACCCTCGCATCGCGGTACTTTCTGTGAACCCGAAGGCGGGCGACAACGGTCTGCTTGGCACCGAAGAGCAGGACATTCTCATTCCTGCGATAAAGGAACTGGCAGAGCAGGACATCCAAGCCTTTGGTCCGTACGCTGCAGACAAGCTCTTTGGCAGTGGCGACTACGACTATTTCGACGGTATTCTGGCTATGTACTACGACCAGGGACTTGCTCCGTTCCGTGCCATTGCCGCTGATGAGGGCGTCAACTATACAGCCGGTCTGCCTATCGTTCGTACGTCACCGGAGATGAGCGCTTCGTTCGATATAGCCGGACACAATGAGGCTGAGCCGACGGCAATGCTCCATGCGATTTTCAACGCTATCGATATATTCCGTCATCGCAAAGAGTATGACGAGCCATTGGCTGATCCGTTGCAGAAGCTTTACCACGAAAAGCGTGACGAGGGGGCAAAGGTGAGATACGCAATCCCCAAGAAACGTGACGACCGTGTTGCAGGACGCACCGACAGTAAGCCTGTTGATGGTGCGGCGGCAGAGTAGTTGTTGGAATTGAAACGATGGAGATAGAGTAGGGGTAGAATGAAGAAAAAGTATCAGAACGCCTTCTTTTTGTTCGGACTGGCTGTGCTTATCGTAATGATAACACAGCTTCCTTTCGCGCAGGTGTGGCAAGGCTTGCAGCATGCAGGCTATTGGTTCTTTGCTGTTGTTATACTATGGGCGTTCTTATACATATTCAATACCGGCGCTTGGTATATCATTATCAAGAACACCTCTTCATCGGCTAAGGAACGGAAATCACCCGTCAAGTTCTGGTGGCTGTACAAAGTAACCATCTCCGGCTTTGCCCTTAACTACGCAACGCCGGGCGGACTGATGGGCGGAGAGCCTTACCGCATAATGGCTTTGGCTCCGAAGATAGGCACGGAAAGGGCTTCGTCGTCGGTCATCCTCTATGTTATGACACACATCTTCAGCCATTTCTGGTTTTGGATGCTGAGCTCTGTACTCTTCTTCGTAACTCAGCGGGTGACAGTCTTTATGGCAATATTGCTGAGTATTGTGATAGCCGTGTGCCTTCTGGCTATCTGGTTTTTCCTCAAAGGCTACAAGCGGGGGCTCGCTGTCAGTGGAATGCGTCTTCTGAGCCATATTCCGGGAATGCACCGGCGCGCCAATCGGTTTATAGAAAGCCATCGGGAGCAACTCGATACCATAGACAAGCAGATTGCTTCGCTTCACAATCAGAATCCGCGGACATTCGTCAGTGTCGTTCTCCTGGAGCTTACATGCCGCTTTTGCAGTGCGTTGGAGGTGTTCTTCTGCCTTATGGTGCTCTATACGTCAGTAAACTTCATCGACTGTATACTTATAATTGCGTTCACGACACTGTTCGCCAATCTGCTTTTCTTCATGCCTTTGCAGCTTGGCGGGCGCGAAGGAGGTTTCCTAATGTCGACAACGGGACTCGGACTGACGTCCGGAGCAGGCATATTTGTCGCTCTCATCGTTCGTGTTCGTGAACTTGTCTGGACCGCTATAGGCTTGTTGCTCATTAAGATTGAGAAGAGAAACAAAGAAAGAAATGACTCTTCGCAAACGTCCGAACAGCCACAAAAACCGTAAATAATATTTACAGCAAAACGAAAGCTACCGAATTGGCTCGCAAAAGCTGACCTTTCGCATTGCAAAACCTAAGGTTTCACCGCCTAAAACATATCCTTTTGGAAGCTCAAAGCTGACCTTTTGCAGCACCGTTGATAATCAGTCAGTTACGAAGATAAAAACAACGAGGAACGAAAAAGAAAAATTCGGACATGGTGAGCATCATAGTTTAGCTTTATTTCCACTGTGAGGACGAACCTTGAGGAAGTCCATTCGCATTGTAAAAGTGAACCATGCAAGCTGTTGTTCCGGTTTGCATAGTTGCTTAGACATTTGCGGATATTCATAAAGAATAAAAAAAGTCTGCCAAAATTGCAGCTATATGAAATAAAATATGTAATTTTGTCAGCCAATTGGAATTACGAATATGAACACGACTGAACTTCAACGCGTTAAACAACGATATAATATTGTAGGCAACAGCGACGGACTTAACCACGCCCTTGATGTGGCATTGCAAGTCGCGCCGACAGACCTCAGCGTGCTCATCGTAGGCGAAAGCGGTGTAGGTAAGGAGATTTTCCCGCGTGTTATACACGATAATTCACCACGTCGGCGTGAGAAATATTTTGCTATAAACTGTGGCTCAATACCTGAAGGCACAATCGACAGTGAACTTTTCGGTCACGAGAAGGGCGCATACACTGGCGCAATAGGGGAGAGCGAAGGATATTTCGGTGTCGCAAACAAAGGAACAATCTTCCTTGACGAGGTCGGAGAGCTTCCTCTTGCTACACAGGCGCGTCTGCTGCGTGTACTGGAGACAGGCGAATATATCCGTGTCGGTGGTCAGGAAATCCGTAAAACTGATGTCCGTATCGTTGCCGCTACGAACGTAAACATGCGTAAGGCGGTGAGCGAAGGCAAGTTCCGCGAGGATCTTTACTATCGTCTAAATACAATTCCAATACAGGTTCCGCCTCTCCGCGACCGTGGAAACGACATCATTCTGCTGTTCCGTCTCTTCGCAATGCAGATGGCTGAGAAGTATCGTTTGCCAAAGATAACCCTCACAGAGGATGCTAAGCAGATGATGCTGAAATACAAGTGGCCGGGCAACGTGCGTCAGTTGAAGAACATAACGGAACAGATGTCGGTCCTGAGCGAGAAGCGTGAAATCGATGTAGATACACTGAAGAAGTTCATTCCGCAAGATGAGGAGAGCACGCAGCTTGCTACCATACAGGGCGGAGGGCGCCATAGCTATGAGAGCGAACGTGAAATTCTGTATAAGATATTGTATGAGCTCCGTGGCAACGTCAGTGACCTGCGCCGTGACTTGAATACGGTGAGAAAGCAACTCGACGAGGCTCGCCACTTGGAGGGTGTTGCCGGTTTTGAAAGACTTCCACAGCAGAATGGCAATTTCCCTGCAACGATAGGCGGCGAGTACGAGAATAGCACCGCTGACAGCAACCGTCAGCCTGCCAATCAGGTCGAAGATGCTGTTGCGGAGGAAATTTCGGAGCCAGAGACGCTGAACCTCAACGACCTAGGACGGCAGATGGTGGAGAAGGCTTTGGAACGTAACAACGGCAACAGGAAAAAGGCTGCGCAGGAACTGGGTATCAGTGACCGTACGCTTTATCGTAGGATAAAGCAGTATGGACTAGACAAGAAAACGAGCAAGGAATAGGACAATGTTTCGAAACTTCAATTTTCATAGCCGTAAATGTGTTGACAGGCGTAATGTTAAGCGTCTGTCGGGCTTGCTGACGGTGCTTGTTACCGCTGTCGTTCTTGTGGCATGCTCTGTCAGTTATAAGTTCAACGGAGCCAGCATAGACTATTCCAAGACGAAGACAATACAGATTGAGGACTTCCCGAACCGTGCAGCGTACGTGTGGGGACCTATGGCAACGATGTTCAACAACCAGCTAAAGGACGAATATGCCAGCCATACGAAACTTCAGCAAGTACGTCGTAACGGCGACTTGAAGATAGAAGGTGAGATAACGCAGTACCAGCAGCGCAACAAGAGCGTAAGCAGTGAGGGCTATTCGGCGCAAACCGAGCTCTCAATGACTGTCAACGTGCGTTTCACCAACAACAAGGATCACAATCAGGACTTCGAGCGCCAGTTTACGGCAACACAGAGTTACGAGACGACGCAAAGCCTGAACTCAGTGCAGGAAGAGTTGGTCACAAACATGATTAAAGACCTTGTGGACCAAATTTTCAATGCTACGGTAGCTAACTGGTAGGGCAATAATGGAACTGCTGCAATACATAGAACATCCGGAGACGTTGAACCGTGAGAGCCTTTACGAACTAAGAGCACTTACGGCACTATATCCGTACTATCAGCCGGCGCGGATTCTGCTCCTGACGAACTTGTATTTGCTTCATGACTCTTCGTTTGACGAGGAACTGCGGCGTGCTGCCATGTACATAACAGACAGGCAGAAGCTCTTCAAACTCGTTGAGGCTGCGCATTATCAGCTCAGACACGAGAAGATAAAAACAACAGGAAAACAAGGCGGTAGGGTTGAGCCTGACGAGAAAATCAGTAGTCCGTCTTCTGCATCAGAGGCTTCTTCGGAAGAGCCCGACCGTACAACAAAACTCATAGACGACTTCCTCGACCAGATGCCAAAGGACGAACCGGAAGAGGAAAAACAGCGAAAACCAACCGTGGCGGACGCTACTGTTGACTATGTCGCTTATCTGTTGAGCGAAGACAAGGACGAAAAGGCGGACGAAGGGGAGCAAAAAGAAACTCCGCAACTCAAAGGCCAGGAACTCATTGACGACTTCCTGGAGAACGACGACGGCAAGATGACGTTGCAGGAAGATCCTGAATATGAGCCGGAGATAGAAACTCAGGCTGATAGCGACGAAACTGGCTACTTCACGGAGACTCTTGCCCGGATTTACATAAAACAAGGCAGATATTCCAAGGCTTTGGAAATTATTCGCCGTTTAAATTTGATTTATCCGAAAAAAAATCGTTACTTTGCAGATCAAATTCGATTTCTTGAAAAATTGATAATAAATAATAATAAAAATAACGAATAGAAATGTACACATTATTTGTAATCATTATCGTCATTGCATCGCTTCTGATGATTGGCATCGTGCTGATTCAGGAGTCTAAGGGAGGCGGTCTGGCTTCAAACTTCTCATCTTCAAACCAAATCATGGGTGTCCGTAAGACCACGGACTTCATAGAGAAGACAACATGGGGACTTGCCATCGTAATGGTAGTATGCAGCATTGTCTGCGCTCATGTAGCTCCAACAGCTGACGCTGACACGTCTGTTGTTGAGAAGACGGCAGGCAGCAGCACAGCTAATCCTAACACAATGCCTAACTTCGGAGCAAGTCAGCAGCAGAAGCAGGGCGCCGCTCAGCAGAAGCAAGGCACACAGCAGGGGGCTCAGCAGCAAGGTACAGCTCAGCAGCAGGGTGCAGCTCCCGCAGCACCGGCTCAGGGCGGACAGCAGAACAACGCTCAGGCACCTGCAAAATAAATAAAAAAACAAAAAAGTACGGGTTTTGTTTGCGTATAACAAATAAAATCCGTACCTTTGCACTCGCTTTCTGAATGCATCGCCATTGAAAGTCTTTGGACATACAACTTAGACTCGATGAAAATGGGGAACAAAATCAGCAAAGCAACCGTAATACGGTGGGCGTAGTTCAGTTGGTTAGAGCGTCAGATTGTGGTTCTGAATGTCGT
>OMVI01000013.1 GCA_900314455.1 uncultured Prevotella sp.
CAAAGGTAAACTCCATTAATGACATGGAATTGCCGCATGCAAGATTAATACCAATTTATAAATAATTTAAGCAATGGGAAAGATTAATAAGAATGCAAACCTCTATGACAGAAGAGGTCGTATGGTAAGTATGGCACCACTAAGAACGGTAGTAAAGCAGCTGCCACCAGAACCTCACAAATATCCAGGCTCGTGCCTGCCGAGAGCATGAAATACAGAAAAGTAAAAAAGGCATACTGCAAGAAGTACTTCCACATCGTCCGAATTACCTTCCGAAATAAAAAGACAGGTAGAATTAATTACAAGATAAGTAAGATGGTATCTGGAAATTTTATGCAGAAATGCCTAAAACATAACAAAAACGGAATATCCGTATTATTGGAAAGTATTGATGAGCAAGGAAAAATGGAATGATATAAAGGCTAAGGTCGAAGAAGAAACTGACCGCTGGCAAGCTGACCATCGAACATTCCTGGTAGTAGTGAACGATGGCCAACGAATGGCTGCAACATACGGTGGTGATTATCTCTTCCTCGCCAATATGATAGTTAGGATGATGAATAAAGATCCGAGAGTTGCTGTCGCTTGTAAGCGAGCCGTTGAAGCATTCGAGAAGACATATCTCATAGGAAAAGGCTTATCGTAACTCTGCAACTCCGTGACTCTGCAACCAAATGTGTTTGGATGCGGAGTCAAACCTATCTATTTTTGCGATAGCTAACAAACCGATATATTATGATAAAAGCAAATGATATTCTCAACGCCACTAACGGTGGTCTCGCTATAATCCTCGACTGCTATCCGCAGGCTAAGGATTGTGTCGGGACGAAGAAGCACTTTGCCATCCGTAATGAGCGCACCCCATCAGCTGCTCTCCGCAAGAACGGCGACCGCTGGCAGGTCACCGACTTCGGCGGCGACGGTCATGCGATGGATGCCATTGCCGTGTATATGCAGTATAACAACATGACACAAGGGCAGTTCTACGAGGCATTGCTTCAACTTGCCGGCAAGTATGGCGTTAAAGATGAACTCGACCGTACAGTGAATAAGCCTGACATCAGGCAGCGCCCTGCCCGTGTCGATGAGCCGGACGGTCATCGAGAGTTCACTTTAAATGACCATTTCTCAGATTATGAACTTAAGATCCTTGGACCAAAGGTAACGCAGGAAACTGTCGATGCACTTCACTGGCATTCCGTCAAGTGTATATGGAATGTCAAAGACCGCAAGGTAACTGAGAAATATTCGAACGAACATTATCCTATCTTCGCCCGTGAGTGCATAATCCATCCTGCTCATGGCGACCAGCCTGAGGAGAAGTTCTACAAAATTTATGAGCCGCTGAACTGCGATAAGGGATTTCGCTTCTCCTACATGCCTGCAGGCAAAAAGCCGCAGCGGTATGTGAACGGACTCTATGAACTCAGCCGTGCCTACGCTGAATTCAACTCCAAAGAGGAAAAGATATGGCAGAGTACGCATGATGATGATCATCCGTACAAAGAGAAGAAATTATCTGAAGCATTTATCTGCTCCGGAGAGCGCGACTCGCTGTGCTGCCGTTCTCTTGGCTATAATCCTCTTTGGTTCAACTCTGAGACATACCAGGTAAGCGCAGAGGAATACCGCGAGATAATGAAGTACGTCGAGGTTCTGTACAATGTCCCGGACATCGATGAAACTGGAGTCCGCAAAGGACGCGAACTCGCCCTTCGCTTTATCGACATACACACAATATGGCTACCTGAGTCGCTGAAACGCTACCACGATAATCGTGGCCACAGTCGTAAGGATCTGAGGGACTGGATGGAGATAAGGTCGGAGAAGCGAAATTTCAAAGACCTTATGAGCAACGCACTTCCTGCCCGGTTCTGGGTGGAATGGCTAACAAAGGATGGCAAGAAGAAATACGAGATTGACACTGCCTGCCTGTACAATTTCCTTAACCTTAATGGCTTCTACGCACTTAAAGATGACAACTCCGATAATCCGGAGTATATTCATATAGTCGGCAATGTCGTGTCGAAGATTAAGGTAGGCGAGATAAGGCAGTTTGTAATCCAGTGGGTAAAGGACCATCATAAAGGACGTGATATCCTCAATCTCGTACTAAATTCGCCAAGACTGGCCAGTTCCGCGCTGGAAAGTCTCGGCGAAGTAGACTTGAACTTCACCGACTATACTCCGGAAAGTCAGTACTTCTTCTTCGCTAATGGTACTGCCAAGGTCAGCAAGCCTGGTAATGGTAACGATGGCATCGAATTCTTCGACCATCGATCGGAAGGTCTCACAAACTATGTGTGGAAAGAAAATGTCATGGAGCATAAGTTCCAGAAACTTGAGCCTATGTTCCGGATAAAGAAGATAACCGAAGAGAATGGCAAGGAATCGCTTGACATCGATATTCTGAATGTCAACTCGCATTTCTTCGGTTATCTTATCAATACAAGCAGACTTTTCTGGCGCACAGAGACTGAGTACAACTTCGAGGACAAGCCGGACCAGGAACGCAGGGATTATCTTGCAGCCCATCCTTTCGACATAGCCGGTGATGGTCTCACAGACGAACAGATATGGGAACAGAAGCAGAACCTAATCAATAAAATCTTTACCATGGGGTACATGCTTCACAAATATAAGAGCGTTACCCGTGCCTGGGCTCCTATGGCTATGGATAATAAGATTGGCGAGGATGACCAGTGTAACGGCCGTAGCGGAAAGTCATTCTTCTTCAAGACTCTCTCATTCATCTTGAAGACTGTCAAGCTCTCCGGACGTAACCCGAAGCTCATGGATGACAATCATGTGTTCGAGCAGGTTACCCAGTACACTGATATGATGCTCGTGGATGACTGCAACAAATATTTGGATCTTGGATTATTTTACGACAACATCACCAGTGATATGACCGTGAATCCGAAGAATAATCACATGTTCACCATTCCCTTCGACGAGTCGCCGAAGATCGCGTTCACGACAAACTATGTTCCAACGAACTTCGACCCGTCAAGTCAGGCGCGTGCACTCTACATGGTCTTCTCAGACTGGTACCACGAAAAGACGGATGAGAATGACTACCAGGAAAGTCGTTCAATCCGTGATGACTTTCACAAGACACTCTATGAGAATGGCTACACAGATGATGAGTGGAACAATGATATTAACTTTTGGCTTCAGTGCTGCCGTTTCTACCTGTCGGTAGCCGACACGGGCATCAAGCCACAACCGCCAATGGCGAACATCATCAAACGCAAATATAAGGCTGACATGGGCTCCGGCTTCGAGGATTGGGCAAATGGTTACTTCTCACTCGACAGTGGCAATCTGGACAAGCAGCTGCCGCGAGACGAAGTATTCAGCGACTACACCAGGTACTCTAATATGAACCGCATCACTATGCAGGGATTCACCAAGAAACTGAAGGCATTCTGTCAGATATGCCCGTGGATTGATGAGCTCAACCCACGTGAACAGCAGAATTCTTCAGGACGAATACAGCGTAAAGTTCCTGTTACCATCAATGGCATATCCACCATGAAGGTCAAGGACATGATTTACGTTAAATCTAAGCCTATACCAACAGCTGAGGAAGAAGATTCTATGGCAGCTGATGAAAAGAAGGCTGAGACCCAAAAGGAAGGCTCTCTCTTCAATGATGCAAAGGAAGACTGCCCGTTCTAATTATGATAACTTTCATCAATTCGCATAATATTATCGGTTTCGTTGGCCGGGTTGCAAGTGATTGCAGCTCGGCTTTTTCGTTGCAAAATCCGGCCGCAAGTGGTAACGGTAACTTTTTCGGACAACCCACCCGATGCCGACCATGTGGTTTTGCTCGCTTCCCCGAACCCTTTTCTAATTTCGTTCCAAAACTTTGTGACTTTGTTACCGATTGTTCGCAAAAGAGGTAAAGTCTTAAAAATAAGGAGTTTAAGCGGTTGCAAAATGGTTGCAAAGTTTGGTTGCAAAAGGTCACAAACTTTTTATTTTTGTGACCAGTGAGGTCACAAAGTTCCTGAGTCACAAAGTTACAGCTATGGTCACAAACTTGCAACCGATGGTTGTTACCAAACTCCATACTGATAATGAGCGACTTACAGCCGTGGTCACAAAGGTTGCAAGGTTGCAAAAATTTCTTGCGCTAACGGAGTTCAGCGCAGTTCAGACGGAACTCAATGCCCCGATAATTATCGGAAACTTATCTTTTATCTTTACAGAATAGCTCGTAAACTGCAAATAATCCCGCCTAAAGTCGGATTTTTGACTAAATCTTACTATATTTGCAAAGAAAATCATCTTTCAACCTAAGTAAATTCAAATGAGCAACTTCCTCTTTTACCTCAAAGTCAAACCTTTCATTGCCCAGTGGTTGATACACCACTATGGCAACCCTGTTACCTTCCCCGATGGCTCTGACGAAAACGACTGCATCCACCTCTTCATCCGTAAGCGTCCGAAGAATGCCGATGCAGCTACCATCTCCAAACCTGAGCTTACTGATGAAGAGAAGAAGAAGCACATGCTACTTGCCTTCTCCATTCCCGAATGTCGTGCAAAGCCCGTCGAGACATACAACTATATGAGTCCGATGGCAGGCTCGGCACTTCTCGAAGTCATTGAGTGGAGATTCAACAATCAACTATGGAAGGATCTTAAGGACTCCTTCGAGAAGAAATTCACTCTCCTGAAGGCTGTCCGTGGATGGTGCATCGACAACGGAATAGACATCGACTATGACTATACAATCAAGATGAGACTCCAGAGAAAGAAGAAACGCCACTTGAAGTATGGTGTCGACACTCGGAGAGCCAATCGGAAGAATGAAGAAGATATTTAGTTAATAAATTATAAATTCGGGAAAAATCTTCCTGACAGAAAATGCTAATTTGTTCGGCCCCGTTCAACTGCGTTCAACAGCGTTCAGTGCCGTTCAGATTGCAAGTTATAAAACTCAAAAACCATGCATTGTTTGAAAATCGTCGTTTCCGTTGAACGGACCAAGTGCAAAAATCTCTCAGGTGTTAAATTCATATCGCCGACAAAGGTTAAGGTTCCTAGTGATGTCAACTGGCAAGCAATTGCCGTGCGTGCTCATCCTTCCTTAACAATTGCCGATAAGATAGATGATAAGGTGCGAATGTTCACATCAACGCTCAAGTTCTCGACCGCTGATGACATGACCGAACGGGATAAGTTCGCATATCGTGTGAAGCTTACCGATGGCACTACTCGCCTTATCGGTACATTTGAAAGACCTTATCCAGTTACTCTGGCACAGGAGACTATGCCGGAAAAGGAAACAGACAATCAGATGACTGACGTTACTGTAACGTACACAAATGCCCGAAATCTCCCTATTATAGAGGGATAGCCGTTTTTTCAAATCCACATTATATAATATAATTTTGTGGAAAACAAAGAAGAAATGGATTATAATATAGTCATCAGAGGTACTATTGGAAGCTGGTGGGATTGCCCGTCAGTTGATTATGTGCGCTATATTCTCAATCAGAATAAGAATAAAGAAGTGCATATCGGCTTCAGTTCGTACGGCGGTTACGTCAAGGATGGACTGGAACTGAACCAGCTCTTCAAGGATCATGGCAATGTACATGCTCACGCATTCGGAATGAACGCGTCGATATCCACAATCGCCATGCTCGGATGCAAGACCATCGACATAGTGAAAGGCTCCTTCTTCCTC
>OMVI01000056.1 GCA_900314455.1 uncultured Prevotella sp.
TTATTGAGAATATTGAACAGCAGCCTACTAGAATCCCTTTCAACTTTATTTTCAATATTAGTTTTAATAAGCTCAAATAAGGCATACAATGAAGCTGAGCTATCCATTCTAAGGAGATACTCAATATTCCATGTGGAAATATTATGTTGGCTGATTATCAGATTGTTGCAAGCTAAACGGTACAAAAATTTACAAGAACAACTAAGGGGGGGATATGCTTATAAACTTTCACTAGCCTAACATTCTTTATTAAATACAAATATTGAATTAAGATAGTTTAACTATTAAAATCGTGTTACAAATAATATTGGGTAGAATAATTATGAGTAACTTTGTAAATCTAAAATAAGGACAAACTTAATTTGATGATTAAACGGTCTCTTCTTTCAGTAATTTTACTGTTAACATCATTTGTAGCCTTGGCTCAGGATGCTGTCATATCCAAGGATGCTAATATTATGTGCGATTCTGATGAGGTTACGTTTCAGCCGATGCATTATTATGATGCTGGAATGAGTGGAGACAATGCCGTTTGGAACTTGCAGGATTTTCATACTTCGAACAAAGAATATAAAGTATACCATCAAACCGACTCGCTGGGCAGACTCATCAGCATGGACGACAGGGCTGTCAGCTATTATGCGCTAATTGACGACACGTTGCTTCTGACAGGGAAGGAAACGCCCTTGTGCAAGATAACCTACTCAAATCCGCAATTGGTTGTGAAGTATCCTTTGGCTTATGGTGACTCTATATCTTCTCCTTTTAATGGTTATGGCGTTTACTGTGGTGACCACCCTTATCGCGAACAGGGGACGTCTACCGTCATTGCTGGCGCAAAAGGCAGAATCATAATAAATGAAGATACCATTGACAATGTCTTACGTGTCTATACGCTGAGGTCTTATTCAATCTGCATGAACATCGACAGTGCTGCGCTTGACACGGCAAGACTGAAACAAGTCATAGAAGAACGCTACGACTGGTATGCCCGCGGCTACCGCTATCCCCTGTTTACAACCATTTCTAGCACAAGCTATGACAACATGCAGGCACTCGGGACTACACAAAAGGCATATTGCCTGTTGCCCGATGTCCAGAAACTGCTCGCAGACCCCTACAATACGGACTTGCGTAAAAATGATTCCATAGCAGCGGCGTCACGCAAGAAAGCGGAAACAGACATCATCCATTATAATGTTGTCCAAGACGGTAATCAGATCACAATAGAATATTCCCTTGATGATTCAGCCGATTTAACGTTATTAGTGTCTGATGCGATGGGTATAGTCTACCGTCAAAGCCGCACGCATAATGCAAATGGCGACAACTATTCCATTACAATAGACTGCGGCGGACTTCATCGCGGACAATATATTCTTCACTTGAACGTAAATGGAAAAGTTTACAGCAACAAAGTCAATCTTAAGTGAAAAAGTTCTTGTCATATTGCATCATCATTGTTGGGCTGTTCAACTTTTCAATGAAATTGGATGCCCAGTCGGCTGACAGGAATTATGTCCTTACCCATACTGCGCTTGACAGCACGGGGCGCATGTCAGCGACTGTGCAATACTGCGACGGAATGGGCCGGCCTGTGGTCTCTGTGTCCGACGGAATGTCTGGCAGTGGCAGACACACAGCCATACGCCAGGAGTATGACATGCTCGGTCGCAAGACTCTGACATGGCTGCCCGTAGCCACAGGCTCTGCAGATTATATTCTTCCTGACGGGAATGCGGAACAGGAGCAGTACGGGGATGAAATAGGCTTTACGCACACTTCCTATGATGCGCTGTCCCGTCCGACGGAGGCCGTTGGGCCGGGACGTGCATGGTGGAGCGGTTCCCATGCTGCAAGAACCATCTATGGTACCAACGGCAAGGACGACGTAAAACTCTACAAGGCACCATGTGACGGAAAAAATCACCTTGTTAAGGCCGGCTATTATCCTCCATGCTCCCTATATTTGACTACCTCCATCGACGAGGACGGACACACATTGTCGGTATATACCGACAAACAAGGACAGGAGGTGCTGGAGCGCCGCAGGGACGGAAGTTTGAACAACGACACGTACTTCGTGTACAACGATCTCGGCCAGCTTCGTTTCGTCCTCTCTCCACGCTACCAGGAGGCAGGTTACAAGGAATTGTATGCCTATGAATACAGATATGACGGACGTGGCAACGTTGTCAAGAAATTTCTCCCCGGCTGCGGATACACACAATACTGGTACGACAGTGCCGACCGTCTGGTGTTCATGCAGGACGCTGAGATGAGGGGCAAGGGCATCTTCCGTTTCATGCTCTACGACATTTTCGGACGCCTGGCAGTGCAAGGTGTAGCTTCAGGCAAAGGCGGATTCTCCAATGGCACTTATATGCCAGTGGTTGTATTTGACAAGAACGGCAGCGGCATTCTTGGAACGGGTTATTCAAGGGCATCAGGATTCAACCTGCCTGCGGCAAGGCTTGAAAAGACTTGCTATTATGACGGCTATGACTTCCTGTATGGTGGGCCCGGGAAATTCTTCAATTCCGTTACACATAAGCCCGACAGCCGTGCAACTGGCAAGCAGACTGGAGCCGTTGAATCCGCCTCGAATGGAGGATATGTCTCAGAAGTTTATACCTACGACGACAAGGGCAGGATGACCGGTACTGTCAGGACCGGGCTTGACGGGGCATCACTGGAGACCAGCCTCAGCCTTTCCTTCACCGACAAGCCTACAGAGAGTCTGTATAATGTAAAGCTGGGTGACGGACGTACGTTTCACTTTCGTAGGAATACAGAGTACAACCAGTACAACGACATGCCTGAGAAAGAAATGCTTTCCATTGACATTGACGGCAAACCGCTCATCCGCAAGCATGAAATCGCAGAAAACACATATGACGACCTCGGCAGGCTTGTCGCCGTCTCACGTCCCGGCAATGCCGGCAACGTCAGCTATGACTACAATCTGCGGGGATGGACAACGGCCATTACTACGCCTACGTTCACAGAGAAATTGTACTATGCCGATGACGACGGATACAGCACACCATGCTACAACGGCAACATCAGCTCGCAACGTTGGACGAACGGCAATTTCAGCAATCCGCGTTGGTACCGTTTCACTTATGATGACCTTAACCGTCTGACATGGGCGAAATACTCCGAGCGTGACGACCACGGACATGCCCTGAACCGCTTTGACGAAAAGATACTGGAGTATGATGCCAACGGGAACATAGAACGGCTGCAACGGCATGGCAGGAAGCAGGACGGCTTCTACGGAAAGATAGACAACCTGCACATCAGCCGAAACGGCAACCAACTGTCATACGTCGAGGACGATGCCGCCGGACTGTATTACGAGGGTGCGTTTGACTTCCGAGGCAGCCGGGCTGACTATAAATACAACTCTGTCGGCTCGCTCACCGAGGACACAGGCCGTGGGATAGCACTCATAGAATATGGCGACTGGAACAACCCTCGTCGCATTCAATTCAGCAATGGCAACGTCACCAAGTATGTCTACTCCGCCGATGGTGAAAAACTCCGTACAATACATTATACTGCCGCACCAAACATCACCGTTGAGCAGGGACAGACACACGAGTTGTCAGCAAACGAAATCCTTTCAGTCGACTCTACAGATTACATCGGCAACCTCATCTTGATGAACGGTCAGCCCGACATGTACCTTTTCCCTGGCGGCTATTACTCATTCGGTCAAAACTCCGATGCGGCGGGGAATACCTCTGAATATGGTTTCTTATATTACAACAGTGACCATCTAGGAAACGTCCGTGAAGTTGTTAATGAGGATGGCGAGTTGCTTCAAGTTAACAATTACTATCCCTTTGGTGTCCCATTTTCCGACGACACAATCTCTGCGAAGAATCCCGGCCTACAGCCTTACAAGTACACTACAAAGGAACTTGATCTCATCCACGGTCTCAATACTTATGATCATGGTGCACGACAGAATTACTCCATTCTAGGCGTATGGGACAGGATTGATCCTTTGGCTGAAGAAGACTATAACATCAGTCCTTACTCTTTTTGTTATAATAATCCTATTTTATATATCGATAAGACTGGTAAGAAAGGGAAAATTAAAAAAATAGGAGGTGTATTACTCATGGGAGTGGGAACTATCATTATGGTTACCAGTGCTGGCACAGAAGTTATATCTCTAGGCGGCACAACAATTCCAAGTGCATTAGGGCTAAAAATAGGATTTAGTATAAGCACTTTGGGATTAGGGCTATACTCTGAAGGTACGATAGAAAACATAGGGTTCAGCAAAACATTTAGCAATTCTACCCCAAGGATGGAATCACATACTCCTCATAAACAAAGCAATGGCAATAGGAAAAAAACTGAAGGTAGGCATATGCACGGACAGACACATGGCGGCAAAACGAAACCTAATTTTACACCACAAAATAATAAAAGAAAGAAAGCTAAAGAACACAGAGATAAAGGAAAAATTGTTGATTAATGATAAATACTATAAAAAATATATTAAAAAGCATCCCCTCAAAGACAATAATAGGTTTGAGGACGATTAACGACGCGTACAACAATTTAAGTTATGGTGAAATTGTCGATTTAAAAAATACTATTGTTGAATTCAAACCATATTTTGATGATGGAACACCTTGTGTAGAAGAATCTATACTATATCATGATATTGTAAGCATTGAACTCAACTCTAAAGAAACAAATTACTTAAAAAAAGTTATAATAACAAAACCAACATCTAAAGAAACAAGAAGAATATATTTAAAGAAAGAAATAACTCTTTCATTACTGAAGAGTATTCTTGGCAAAGAAATGGCTATTTTCCATATTAATAAAGATTATTTTACGGGTTATCTTTTAGCTGTTAATAATAATTATACGGTTTTTCAAACTCTAGATCCCATTTATAATATTGATTATGGCATTTCATACTATCCGTTAAATAGTTTAAAGGGAATTATTGTTCATGACTACAATTTAGATATATATCAATATATCTATCAGAATTCCATAACTCCATTTAGAACCCCAGACTTATTTAATATAAATAAGGGAGATTTCTTCAAAAAGCATGAACACGATGGGAAGGTTATTGACATTGAGGATGTTAATGATATTAAAGAAGGAGTAACCAAATTGGGTTATGTGGATAATACAACATGTGATGCTGTATCAATTAATATCATAGATGAAAAAGGCAGAAAAATATCAAACGAAAAAGTCAAAATAAAGAACATTATTAATTATGGAGAAGGTGGTTTCTACCTTAATAAGATAGAACTTCTTTACAAAAACAATTTATATAATAAGTCAAACGAAGAAATTTATTCACAAAAGGATGGGATTATTTTTTATGAATTAATAAATGAATGCCAAAAGACGAAAAAAGTCGTAAGCTTAATATCAGACAAGGATGAATTTTCTTATTTTGAATCAACTGGATATATAGTTAATTTGATAGACAATTGGATAAAAATGAAAGTATACGATATAGAAGAAGATGATTGGTATGACTATTATAGAAAAATTGAAGATTTTTCAGATATTCGAATTAATAGTTATATTGAATTGTTGGTAGACTTAATTGGCAATTCAAAAAAAAGAGAATTTGTTTATTAAACCGTGAACTGAATAATACAAATACTAATTTTGTGATGAAATGAAAAAGAGTTTACTAATTATTCTTTTAATTATAGTTGGTATTGATTATATATTTTGTCAATCAACTAACAATTCCGTAAAGAACCCATTTGAAGTGACCCCCGTTTCACCGAATGCCGCAGCCATATGTGCTTACGGCAACGTGCCGGTCAGCAATTATACAGGTGTAGCTGAAATAGAAGTCCCAATCTATGAGATAGACCTTGAAGGCAAGAAGTTTCCCATTTCCCTATCATACTCAACAACTGGCATCAAGGTCGGCCAGGAGGCCGGCGACGTGGGGCTGGGATGGAAACTGAACGCCGGCGGATGCATAGCGCGTGATATCAAGGGTATGGATGACCTTGATCCCGATTACGGATATTGCTGGCATGACTTACCAGTACAATTAGTAGGAGACCTAAATAAAGCATGGGCAGTTTCAGAACAGAGCCACTATGCCACGGAGTTGCAACAGGCAACGAGGGGCAAGGCCGATTACGAACCTGATATTATACATGTCAGTCTCAATGGTTCAGGCGGACAGTTCACATTCCCCCAATTATCGGATAAATACCGTGAAAAAATAAAAAGAACCGGTCGGATGGATTCTGTATTATGGTCAGCTCATGAGGGCAACATGAAGGCGGTATGTATTGTGGACGGAGGATATGATGCTTTGAACGGCAAGCATCTGCCTACATGGGAAATAACTGACGGCGACGGTTACAAGTATGTATTCAGCGGCATAGAAAGGACTTATCCGTTCTCTTTCACAGAAAACACCCCAAGGAGTCCTCGTGGAATTGATGCAGACTACATCTTCACCCGTATGGTCAACAACCCAGGCAACAGTCCCACCGAGGACGAGATACTTGCATCATATAGCGCTACAGCGTGGATGCCTACTGAAATAACCAGTCCTAAAGGTTTTTCTATAAACTTCATTTATGATGAGGAGGACATCGCTACTGTCCCCCAAAGAACCGATCTGGAATTTTACAAACTTGACATGGACGGACGCGCCAGAGACATAAAACATGACCAATACACGCTGAGTTTTGCATGGATTAAGTGCAAGGTGCTGAAAGAGATTTCCTTCCCAGGCGGAAGCATTGAATTCAAGAGAACCCCGCGCTATGACATTGCGCCATATCGGACGACATCCCTTCCTACACTTGTCTCAGAAATAGATATCACTGACAGTGCACGGCAATATGAAAGAAAATATGTATTGCACTATGACTATGGACAGGGACGGCAGAACATCAGCTCCACGGACATTCAGTCACGCCCTTTCCTTAAAGAGGTCAATGCCCCTGAAGGCAGCTATAGTTTCACATATGACAGCACGCCACTTCCTGACAAATGTAGTATGGCATACGACAACCTCGGATTCTACAACATGCAAGAAGAATATCAATCCGAGCGGTATTCCCCCGAAGTTTATTTCAATGACCAGCGGCTTCCCGGACGAAAGCCCACAATTGACTTTACTGGAAGTAAGGCCGGTTCATTGACGGAGGTGTCGTATCCTACCGGCCTCACCACAAGGATAGAATACGAGCCGAGATATTGCATGGCATACGATGAATCAGAAATGACCTTCCTTCATGATACGGTAAGGACTGTTATCTGCCAGCTTAGCGATTCCCTTGTCAGCGAAGGAGTAACCCAGGACAGGGTGTATGGCAAGGAATTCCAGGTGGAAAAGGGAGGAGACTATTCGCTCACTTGCGTTACATACAGAATAAAGACTTCTGCCAGCAAAAATATAACAAATTTCTCTGGATGTTTTTTCAATAGCCTTATAGAGAAATACAATGAAACTGAAGGAAAGTGGGAGCAACTGCCAAAAAACGTCCGTGGAGATAACACCCTTGATGTCTACGTCCTGCAGACGGATGACATAATCAACGGCTACAGTGTTGTGAAAAGATACACTCGCGCTTATCTTGAGAAGGGTAAATATCAAGTTCTGGCTTATCCCGAAGGACCGTGCGCACAGTACTTCAGCTCCACCGTATGCAAGGAAAAAATCGTCAAGGACACCGTATCCTTTGGCGACAATCCTGTAAGCCACCGTTTGGGAGGGGTAAGAGTAAAGAGTATAACTGACATATACGATGGTAAAGCCCTATCAAAGACAGAATACGCGTATTCTGAAGGCATTGTCATGGAGCCTCATTCGACATCTTTCGCAATTGTCAATAGGATTCAACCAGTCCCGGGATGGTCATTACTGATGGACAACGAGAACTTCGGAACCATCTTTTCAAGATACTCCAAGCCATATACGCCTTTCACAAACTCCGCCCAAGGCTACGAGATTGGCTACAGGAATGTAGAAGTAATCCGCTATGACGGCGATACCGTGTCATCTATCACAAAATACAACTACCATTCAGAAAGTGACTGTGCCGATTCCGTAACGACCCTTCATGCCGACTATATGGGTGGAACAAGGCTGGAATTCCCCAAGACATTCAAGATGTCTGATCCTTTGAACGGAAAACCGGTTACTGTGGAATATTATGATGGAAGAGAAAGTATTCTGAGGAAAGAAAGCTACCAATACTGTGGAAAGAATACAGACAAAGTAAATGGTATTTATGTCTATACTCCGATTCCATGGCTCGCTGACGAGCTTCCACCTGGTTTTTACATCGGTCTGCCATCTGAAAAAGACGAAGATAAGTATCAGGAATACATCGAGCGGATGTGGGAGAATCCGTGTCAGATGACGGCTCTGTCGTATTCAATACCTACATCTTTCAAAATGGGAAGCATACTCCACAGTACTACTCTTTATACACCACAAGGCAGTATTGTAGACAGGGAACAGACAAGTTACGGTCTACTTAATGACATGCCGCAAAACATAAGGAAATATACCAGCAACGGCGACTCCATCCAGACGGAGTACCATTACTGCACCGACGAACCATCAGGGCAGAAGCCCTTGTATGACTCAAATATGAAGAATGTTCCCTTTGAAACAGTAAAGAGCATAAATGGCAAAGTCATCAATGCCGTTCGTACAGACTTTGACTATGGCGGATTCGGATATGCTGTTCCTGTACGTGTCTGGTCGGCAGGCGGTATGGCTCCAATGGAGCCTGGTGATTTTAGAAGCCATTACACGTTGGAATATGAGGCACTAAAATATGACGATTACGGCAATGTGGTTGAAACAACAGACCGTGACAGCATACATACTGTCTACCTTTGGAGCTACGGATACCATTATCCCATTGCGATTATGAGGGGCCTTACCGACAAGCAGCTTTCAAGTGTTATAGACCGTGACGATTATGGTATTACGTTCGCTCCTGACATGTCAAGACTCGACGCACTGCGGCAGACCTTTCCTAATTCACAAATACAGACGATAACTTATGACCGTCTCGGCAATATTACGACTTTGACAGATCCGTATGGTGTAACAACATACTATGTGTACGACGGACAAGGGCGTCTTTACAAAATATATGACCAAAAGCACAATATAAAACATGAATTCCTTTATAATTATCAGAACAAATGACGAAAAGCGATGCCACATTGATAATTCTCCTGATAACGGAGTTCATTTGCGGAATGCCTGTTACAAGCAATGCCCAGTCGGCTGACAGGAATTATGTCCTTACCCATACTGCGCTTGACAGCACGGGGCGCATGTCAGCGACTGTGCAATACTGCGACGGAATGGGCCGGCCTGTGGTCTCTGTGTCCGACGGAATGTCTGGCAGTGGCAGACACACAGCCATACGCCAGGAGTATGACATGCTCGGTCGCAAGACTCTGACATGGCTGCCCGTAGCCACAGGCTCTGCAGATTATATTCTTCCTGACGGGAATGCGGAACAGGAGCAGTACGGGGATGAAATAGGCTTTACGCACACTTCCTATGATGCGCTGTCCCGTCCGACGGAGGCCGTTGGGCCGGGACGTGCATGGTGGAGCGGTTCCCATGCTGCAAGAACCATCTATGGTACCAACGGCAAGGACGACGTAAAACTCTACAAGGCACCATGTGACGGAAAAAATCACCTTGTTAAGGCCGGCTATTATCCTCCATGCTCCCTATATTTGACTACCTCCATCGACGAGGACGGACACACATTGTCGGTATATACCGACAAACAAGGACAGGAGGTGCTGGAGCGCCGCAGGGACGGAAGTTTGAACAACGACACGTACTTCGTGTACAACGATCTCGGCCAGCTTCGTTTCGTCCTCTCTCCACGCTACCAGGAGGCAGGTTACAAGGAATTGTATGCCTATGAATACAGATATGACGGACGTGGCAACGTTGTCAAGAAATTTCTCCCCGGCTGCGGATACACACAATACTGGTACGACAGTGCCGACCGTCTGGTGTTCATGCAGGACGCTGAGATGAGGGGCAAGGGCATCTTCCGTTTCATGCTCTACGACATTTTCGGACGCCTGGCAGTGCAAGGTGTAGCTTCAGGCAAAGGCGGATTCTCCAATGGCACTTATATGCCAGTGGTTGTATTTGACAAGAACGGCAGCGGCATTCTTGGAACGGGTTATTCAAGGGCATCAGGATTCAACCTGCCTGCGGCAAGGCTTGAAAAGACTTGCTATTATGACGGCTATGACTTCCTGTATGGTGGGCCCGGGAAATTCTTCAATTCCGTTACACATAAGCCCGACAGCCGTGCAACTGGCAAGCAGACTGGAGCCGTTGAATCCGCCTCGAATGGAGGATATGTCTCAGAAGTTTATACCTACGACGACAAGGGCAGGATGACCGGTACTGTCAGGACCGGGCTTGACGGGGCATCACTGGAGACCAGCCTCAGCCTTTCCTTCACCGACAAGCCTACAGAGAGTCTGTATAATGTAAAGCTGGGTGACGGACGTACGTTTCACTTTCGTAGGAATACAGAGTACAACCAGTACAACGACATGCCTGAGAAAGAAATGCTTTCCATTGACATTGACGGCAAACCGCTCATCCGCAAGCATGAAATCGCAGAAAACACATATGACGACCTCGGCAGGCTTGTCGCCGTCTCACGTCCCGGCAATGCCGGCAACGTCAGCTATGACTACAATCTGCGGGGATGGACAACGGCCATTACTACGCCTACGTTCACAGAGAAATTGTACTATGCCGATGACGACGGATACAGCACACCATGCTACAACGGCAACATCAGCTCGCAACGTTGGACGAACGGCAATTTCAGCAATCCGCGTTGGTACCGTTTCACTTATGATGACCTTAACCGTCTGACATGGGCGAAATACTCCGAGCGTGACGACCACGGACATGCCCTGAACCGCTTTGACGAAAAGATACTGGAGTATGATGCCAACGGGAACATAGAACGGCTGCAACGGCATGGCAGGAAGCAGGACGGCTTCTACGGAAAGATAGACAACCTGCACATCAGCCGAAACGGCAACCAACTGTCATACGTCGAGGACGATGCCGCCGGACTGTATTACGAGGGTGCGTTTGACTTCCGAGGCAGCCGGGCTGACTATAAATACAACTCTGTCGGCTCGCTCACCGAGGACACAGGCCGTGGGATAGCACTCATAGAATATGGCGACTGGAACAACCCTCGTCGCATTCAATTCAGCAATGGCAACGTCACCAAGTATGTCTACTCCGCCGATGGTGAAAAACTCCGTACAATACATTATACTGCCGCACCAAACATCACCGTTGAGCAGGGACAGACACACGAGTTGTCAGCAAACGAAATCCTTTCAGTCGACTCTACAGATTACATCGGCAACCTCATCTTGATGAACGGTCAGCCCGACATGTACCTTTTCCCTGGCGGCTATTACTCATTCGGTCAAAACTCCGATGCGGCGGGGAATACCTCTGAATATGGTTTCTTATATTACAACAGTGACCATCTAGGAAACGTCCGTGAAGTTGTTAATGAGGATGGCGAGTTGCTTCAAGTTAACAATTACTATCCCTTTGGTGTCCCATTTTCCGACGACACAATCTCTGCGAAGAATCCCGGCCTACAGCCTTACAAGTACACTACAAAGGAACTTGATCTCATCCACGGTCTCAATACTTATGATCATGGTGCACGACAGAATTACTCCATTCTAGGCGTATGGGACAGGATAGACCCACTGGCAGAGAAGTACTATAACATTAGTCCTTATGTAGTTTGTGCCAACAAACCTATAAAAATAATTGATCAAAATGGTAAAGAACTTGGTGATTGGGAAGAATTTTTGTTTGTACTAAGGCATCCTATTGCTGCAAGTAGAATAGGTAGCTATCAGAGAGGTTCTAATAATATTAGTACTAATTCGGTACGTTTCGCCACAAGAGCTGAAATTCTATATGGTTCAAAAAAGAACGAAGATGACCGTGGCAGTGAGAACGGAGCTTTTCGTCATGTTTTATGGCAAGCTACAATAACTTCTATATTTGGCTGGACTATAGCAAAGGAGGCTGGTGATGCTCATGAAGACAATCCCAACATTAATATGAGTAAAAGTTTCTTTACAAGTTTGGACGATGCTGATAAATCCGTAGATTTACATAACAATATAATAGGAAGACGTATTGGCATTGGTAGTAATGGGGAAGGTATGAAAGATTTGGCGATAACCGTACTTAATGATTTCAAAAACAGTGGGTTTTACGAAGCTCAAAAAGTCCAAGGGGGATATAAAATTGTAAAAAGGAAAATAGATGGCAATAAATATAAGAAACTTTTACAGATTTTCCGGCGATTAAATAATAATGGTCGATATGAGCAAGAAGAAATTGATTATAATATAAAGCAAATCCAAGAAGCGACGAAATATGTGCACTAAATTATTACGATGTTTGGGACTTGTGGTTGTCCTTCTTTTATCTTATAGTTGTTCTAGGGATATAGACACCAAAATAGAAGAATGCTTTGAACATAACGATTCCACTGTTGATATAGGCAAATTATACCAGGAAGCTTGGGATACATTATATTACATTCCAGGAGCGTGCTCTTATATGACAATTCTTAATAGAATTGGCCCTTGTTACAAAGGCCTGTGGCAAGATGTCGGTGACAAAGTACTAATCATGAACTCTCAAAATAATAAAATCGTTTATTATAAGGAATGGGATCCTAATTACGGACAGAAGCAAAACGGCATTGTCTTTATATTTAAAGATACGAATAACATTATTGCCATTCCAAGGGGAAAGGCTAAGTTTAAAATAAGGAATACCCCACATGGCTTATATTTAACTCTAGCAGAATAAAGTTAATATGCAAGATTAAAAAGAAATTTTGTTAATAGCTGCTCGTCGTTTTGACGGGAAATAATGGTGCGATGATATATAAATCTAGCAGGAAAATGGTATCTATTGGGTACGACTTGGCTTCCACTGTCTGCATGACGTTCTCCAACAATAGCAGGACGGAGTACGTCTATACGTCAATGGGCGAAAATCTGCGTACATTCCATACGAAATCTTTATACACTACAACCGTGTTGCCATTGAAGCCAATGCTGAAAGTACAATCGGCAGCTGTAAACTCTGGTACTGGATTCTCTAATCCGACTATCATACCGAAGGACGTACTGCCCATGGATTCCACCGACTACCTCGAGAACTTTTTCTTCGAGAACGGCAAGCCTGACAAATATCTGTTCTCCGGCGGCTATTATTCTTATTCTGGTAATCAGCTCCCCTCCCATACGGGAGGGTTGGAGGTGGGTATCACTATTACATCACCGACCACCTCGGGAACAGCCGTGTAGTTGTAAACGCCAACGACTCCGTAGAGCAGGTCACCCACTACTATCCCTTTGGTGCCGTTTATGCCGATGCTGGCTTTAGCCCCAATTTTCAGAAGTACAAGTACACAGGCAAGGAACTCGACCTCACCCACGGCCTAAACACCTACGACCACGGCGCGCGGCAGAACTATTCCATTCTTGGCGTGTGGGACAGGGTTGACCCAATGGCTGAGAAATACTATAATATCAGCCCATATGCTGTTTGTGGGTAAGCGTCTCCACATTTGCGTAGACTTATTCACAAAAACGCCCCATGATATCTTTTGCCATGGGGCGTTTTCATTCTAATCTTGCTTTTTCCACTTGTCAGGCAGTAGTTCGCGGTATTGTTCAACTGG
>OMVI01000105.1 GCA_900314455.1 uncultured Prevotella sp.
GGAAACATACCTTGACAACATCTCCATCACTGACGAAGATTGCAGCGTTGGTGTACTTCAGTTTTATTGCGACAATGGCACCGCAGACAGCAGCGACGACAAGGTTATCGTGAAGGTAATCAAGCCGGGTATTCTTGGAGGCTCTAACGGACAAGCTTTGGCTCATTATTCGAATGCCGAATATAAGACAGCAGGAAGTATGAAGTTCAGCGGAAACGTTGATGCCAAAGACTTCGAGTTCTTCAACAGCCTTGAGACACGACGTTTGGATTTAGGCGAAGTCGTGCTGTCAGGTAATGACTTTGCCGACGAAGCGAGCAAGGAAAAGGCTGTAAAGTCAATCAAGAACGCCAATATTGAGTATCTCGTTCTGCCTGACTTGAATGCAACAGCAAACAGCTTTAAGGAATTCTTCAATGATGATAATGCCAAGTTGAAAGGTGTCGCAGAGTTCCTTACCTCCGACAATACGCTATCAGCAACATTGAAGGGCGTGCCTGGGACTATGGATGTTCTCTCTGGGATGATGGGGGCCAGCAAGTGTGCAAAGGTCGAAAAAATCAAATTCTCAGGCGACTTGAACGCAAAGGACATTACTCAAAACACCATTAACACCATGCTCGACGATGGCACATACAACTATCTTTCAAAAGATGGCCACTATGTAACTGCTACTCTTGACGCTGACAACAAGCCAACCATACCGGACAACGTAGATATTCAAAAACAGAGCGGCGCAATGCAATTGTTCCCAAGTAACAAAATAACCTACGTCGACTTTAGTGAGGCTGTTTTCGCAGAGAACCATGACCTCAACTTTTCTCTATGCGGAGCAGCATTAAACAAACCCAATCTGAAGACGATATTGCTTCCGACAGACCATACGTACACGACGATTGCCCACGACTGCCTGTCATCATTAAGACTTGACGAGCCTTTCATCATACCCGGCAACGTCAAGGTCATTGAAACATGTGCTTTCTATAACAACTCTGGACTGTCACAGCTGGCTATCTACACGACAAAGGTAGACGAGAACAACAACGGATCATACGCAACGGAAGACATAATCAACAACGGTGAGAGAAGCTTCACTTTCCCTGAAGGACTCACCAAAATTGAAACCAAAGCATTCTGGAACTGCGACCATGTACATGATGTCTATGTACTTGCGAAGAAAGCTCCTGTTTGCGAACGCGATGCATTCGACTCTAACACGTACACCGGCAACAATGGTTTCGATGGTTCTAAGGGCGTCTGCCAAGACGCTTATATGGGAAAAGACCGCTCTTTTGCAGTGCTGCACTATCCAAGTGACATCATTGGCTCTGAAGAAGAGAAGAAGTACACAGACATAACGCGTGTCTACACGCTGCAAGACAACACCGGTGCCACTGACGCAAACGGTAAACCTCTGCTATGGCCAAGCCAGGAAGAATGGAACCACGCATACGCTACAGCTTATTTGGGTTATCTTTGGGGCGCATGGGATAAGAGTCTGTCAACGGCAGGAAATAACCTCGATTTCGCACACTTAAGTAGTAATGAGGCAAAGCAAAATGCCGAAAAATTCTATAAAGACAATGGCAGTCCTGCTGATGCAGTGTACTCTGACTTTGTAGGCTGGCACCAGTTCATCCTTTCGAACCGCATGAACGGCGTTAAGGACAAGACCGAGCCTGTGCGCGACCTCAGCCGCTACAAGACTAACGACTGGTACACTATATGCGTTCCTTACAACATCCGTAAGAAAGACTTGCAGAAGGTATTCGGAGTTGTTCCGCAAACAGACGCCACGACAGTATCTATTGTTGCAGGAGGCGGGACGTATAAAACCGTTGATGTACCAGAAGAGGGACTATACCCACAAGTTGTGACACTCGTTGGCGTAAAGCGCGAGGAAGCTAATAGTACCATTACTTTGATTTTCAGTAAGGACCTCGTCAATACCGACGTAACAATCAACGCTGAAGGCAAGGCTCCCACCTATAGCGATTACAATGATACTGACGAGCCCGACAACCCTGTTATCATAAAGGAAGGACATCCATACCTTATTCGTCCGTACATGCCGGAGTCAGCATTAACGCTCGATAAGAAAGTCTCAATTGCAGAGAACTCGTACGATAAGCACAATACATATCCAGGCCGTCCGAACCTTCGCATTCCGTACAACGGGCATATAGTCAAAGCCACTGATGGCATTTCAACCGACGGTTCCAACTACGGAACTCCATTGGACGACTGGACATATCGTTTCGGTGGTGCTTACGCCGACCACGACAGGATACCAGCCTACAGCTACTATCTGTCGCGCAGTAAGTCGAAGCAGAAGAACATCTGGTTCTATCTCGACTCCAAGACAAAGATAAGAGCATGGAATATGTACTCTGCCGTTATCGTTGCTAACCCGCATGACGATATAGACATACCTGAAGAGGCCGAGATTCTTAAAGGTAAGAACCCGAAATATCTCTTCACAGGCGAGAGCGACAACTTCACCGGTGTTCCTAAGTCGAAGACCAATTACGTCATGACATTCGACGAGGACAACGGCAGCACAACGGGTATCAGAGACATCAGCAACAATAGCAAGGAGGATGCCGTTGAATACATCGACGGAAAGGCTATCCTCACAGACTCTAACGCCAAGGTGTACAACGTCAGCGGACAATACGTTGGCAATTCTCTCTCAGGACTCGCAAAAGGCATTTACATTGTCAATGGTAATAAGTATGTCGTAAAGTAAACGACCAAGACAAAGAGAAGAAGAAAAATGAAAAAGACTTATATTGCACCTGAGACTATAATGATAAACACTGTCGTAGAGACGGCTATTCTGGGGACCAGCCCTAACAGTAGGCAGACTATCGGAGGAGATAGTTCCTACGACATTGACGGCGGTGTTACCGTCATTGGAGACGCCACCAGTGATGATGAAGACGACGATGAAGGCGGCGCCATGGGCAAGTATAACCCTTGGAGTGCGTGGGACGACGAGTGGTAAACCGCCAACAAGAACCGTACAATAAGGCTATAAAAGGCATTGGGAAGCGTCCCTGCCTACACAATAGTAATAAATGTTAATAGTATCCGCGCAGGTTTGGTAAGTACCTGCGCGGATTTTTTATCCCAGCCAAGTCTTTCCCAAGGGAAGGATGTTTGATTACCGCATGTCCCTTTGCGCACAACTGCGTTAAGTTTGCAGTTATATTTGCGAAAAGATTTTGTTGAATGAGAAGAAAACGGTAAATTTGTACATTGATAACCAAAACGACCTCAAAGCCATGCATCACAAGTTTAAGATATTCATCGCCACAGCACTATACTGTGCCCTCGCCCACCCTACTTATGCGCAACAGCCCGCCGCTCATAAGCAAGCAGTCCATCAAACAATCACAATTGACGGAGCAACAGCCACGAATCGTTTCGACGGTATCGGTGTTGTCAATGGCGGCGGAGCTACGTCGGTATTGTTGAAGGACTACCGCGAGCCACAACGGAGCCAGATTCTAGACATGGTGTACAAGCCGAAGTTCGGTGCTTCGGTAAGCGCACTGCTCGTAGAGATACCCGGCGACGGCAATTCAACGCAAGGCTCTATGCCCAGCCACAGCCACTACCGCGGCGATTGCGACTTCCATCGCGGCTACACGTGGTGGATACTGACTGAGGCAAAGAGACGTAACCCGCACTTGACGCTCGACGCAACGGCATGGAGCGCGCCCCACTGGATTGGCAACGGTAACTTCTGGTCGCAGGATGCAGCCGACTATTACGTGTCGTGGCTGCAAGGATTGCGCTCCGTCTATGGCATTGGGCTCGACGCTATAGGCTGCCGCAACGAGCGGGGCGACGACTATCAGTTTGCAAAGACTCTGCGGCAGACGCTTAATGAGCACGGTTTTGCCAATGTCAAGCTGCATGCTTTCGACAACTGGTATGAGGGGAAGCTCAACTTCGTCAAAGATATGATGAACGATACGGCACTCGCCAATGCTATCGACATCATCAGCGGACACACTTTCGGTATGGGAATACCCGTAAAACCTGAAGAGCGCGCTATGGCGAAGAAACTCGGCAAGCCAATATGGAACACTGAGGACCACGTCTATCTGAAAGGATTCGACTGTCTGATAACCATCGTTCAATGTTTCAACCGCAACTATATCGACAATGGTGTGACAAAGGTTGTCAACTGGTACGACATCGGCGCACTGTATCCGATGGAGCCCTACTCTGCTGACCCGCCAATGTTGCTCGCCTACGAGCCGTGGAGCGGCAACTACAAGGTTCGTGAGTCACTGTGGGGATATGCTCATTACGGGCAGTTCAGCGAGGCAGGATGGAAGTATGTTGACAGTGGATGCAAGCACCTGCAAGGCGGAGGAACAATGGTAACGTTGAAGTCGGACAATGGCGACTACAGCGTTATCATAGAGACAAAGGGCGCCAAGGAGCCTCAACAGCTGACTCTCGGCATACGTGGGAAACTAAGCAAGAGCCCGCTATGCCAGTGGGTCAGCGACTCAACGGCGCAATTCGTAAGGAAGGACGACGTGAAAGCCCACGGCGGAAAGTTCACCGTTACCCTTCAGCCGAACACCGTTTATTCATTCTCGACTACACGCGGGCAGCAGAAGGGCTCGTTCGACAGCATTCCGGCATCGGCTCCTTTCCCCACTCCATACGCCGACAACTTCGAGCAATACCGCAATCCGACACAGTGTGGATATCTTCCTCACTACTTCGCCGACATCATCGGCGCTTTCGAGCTCACGCCTTCGCCCGACGGCAAGGGGCAATGCCTGCGTCAGGTTGTCGGTGAACCGGCAAACTCGTGGGCACCGGACTGGCACTACTACACCATTATTGGCGATTCGGCATGGCGCGACTATGAGGTAAGCGCTGACGTATGGCTGAATCCTAACGACGCCGCTGCACTGATGGGACGCATCTTCGATGTTGGATTCGGTTGGGGAGTGATACCGAAAGGCTATTATCTCCGCATTGACGACTCTGGCAATTGCGCAATAGTTGTCACCCGTGGCAAGGTCGATAAGGACAAACTTGAAGGCGATGCAGAGCAACAGGCGCTTATAAAGTCGGGGAAAGACAAAGGATTAGGCGGTGAGGAAGTGCTCGCAAGCTGCCATGTCGACAGCGTAGGACCGTGCTCTTGGCATAAGCTAGCGCTTCGCTTTGAAGGCAAGACGATAACGGCGTCAGTTGACGGCAAAGCCCTTCTCACCGCTACCGACAATTATGCCGCCCACGGCATGGCTGGTCTCATGGCTTTGAAGGACAGTAATAACGTCAGTACGCCGTACTTCGACAACTTCGAAATAGAGTGACCTCCCCAAGCCCCTCCCAAAGAGGGGATGTTTAGCTACCTTATAGCTGATAAGCGCAAGGAGGCATTAGGTAATCAGACATCCTCCCCCATTGGGGGAGGCTTGGAGGGGCTTTGATTGTTTGGAGGGGGCTTACAGCATTTTGAATACTTGTCCTGTGGGGCAGACGAAGCGGCAGTAAGGACGCGGGACGAAGGCCGACAGCAGGACAAAGACAACCGCAAGAGCGATTACCACCACACTTGCCGACTGGAAGATGAACGCAGTGAACAGTTCATAGTCCATCCAAGCCGTGGAGATACCTGTAAGTGTGAGAGCCATCAGCACCGCGAACAATATCTGGCGGAAGAGATTCAGACGCTTCACCGTCTTGCTGCTCATCTTCCACTTCTTATGCGATGTCTTTCCGGCAAGCTCTTGCAACGATCCGAACGGACAGATATTGGTGCAATAGAACTGCTTCTTGCCAAACAGTGGATATATGAAAGCTGTAATAAGCATGACTATCGGTATGAGCGACACCCACACATTGATGCCACTTGATGCAAAGTTGGTGAAGAGCGACCAGCTGAGGAACGTGCCGCACCACAGTCCGAGGACAATAACGTTGAGTGACAGCTGTATTACACGCCAACGCTTGTTATGGTAGAAGAGTGGAACAATGGCACCAAGCAGTACGACAACGAGTCCGATGATAGTCTTCGCACTCAAGTCCATCTTGTCCAACACAGACGGTTCCTGAGCATTCTTAGCCGCATATTGCAGTCCGCGCTGCATGTTGCCAATGATACCACGAGACGAGAAGGTAGCGCCACTGACGCCATCGACCTTCATCTTCTGAGCCTCATCGATGGTCTTACCGTTCCAACGGGTCAGCAATGCCTTAGCCTGATTGAAGAAGTCGGGTGTCTCCGAGTTCTTCAACGCCTCAACTTTCTGTATCCGACCGTCCTTTATGTATATCTCCAATGGCACTGGACCGCCGTAGCCGCTGACGTCCTTGGCTATATTCGTAGTATTGACAACGACAGTGCCATCACTCAACGTGCGCATGGTATCGACTGTCTGAGCCGAGACAGCAGCCGTAGTGTCCTTCTCGGACGAATGCAGCTCATGTCCCCAGACACGTCCGTCACGCATTATTGCAGCCACAACCATAATGGCGAGACACGTCACAAGTATCAATACCTGTTCTATTTTCTTCCAAACTTTGTTTTCTTTTGCCATAATATTCTTCAATTTAGGCTGCAAAGTTACGGATAAAACTTGAGAAACGACTTATCATTAATACTCTTATACTTAACAAAAAATAAAGTTCCAACGTATAGGAATAAGGTTAGAATAAACACAAAACGGGCTGACCACGTCTCCATAGTCAGCCCGTTATATTTGCTACAAGCATCCTTCTCCAAGGGGAAGGCTTGGTTAGGTAATCCTTACAGTGCCTTGGCGAATTCCTTTCCATACTCCACGCAGTCGGCGAGGGCGGCATCGTCAGGAACCCACAGTTTCTTAATTCCGTCGTTGACGATTTCGAAGCCGGCGTTCTTAAGAGCCTCTGTAATCTGCTTTGGAGCATCACCACTCCAGCCATAGCTACCGAACGCAGCTGCTTTCTTATTCTTGAACTTCAAGCCCTTTGCCATCTCCAGTATTCCGGCAATAGCGTAAGAATAACCATAGTTGATAGTAGGTGAGCCCACGAGGATTGCCTTCGAGCGGAACACCTGCGTCAGGATGTCGTTCTTATCCTCCTTGGCAGCGTTGTAAATCTTCACCGTTATGGTCGGGTCAGCCTCACGGATACCTTTGGCAATAGCCTCAGCCATAAGACGGGTCGACTGCCACATGGTATCGTAAACAATCGTTACCTGGTTCTCCTGATAAGCATTAGCCCACTCAAGATACTTGTTGATAATCTTCGTCGGGTTCTCCTTCCAGATAATACCGTGGCTCGGGCATATCATCTTGAGCGGAAGGTTCATCTTGAGAATTTCGTTTATCTTGCGCGTTGCCATCATGGCGTACGGATTCAGGATGTTGGTCCAGTACTTTTCAGCCTCATAGAAGACCTCTTCCTCGTCAACGCAGTCGTTGTAAAGCGACTCGGAAGCATAGTGCTGACCGAAGCCATCGTTGGAGAAGAGAATCTGGTCAGTATCCATATAAGTGAACATCGTGTCCGGCCAGTGAAGCATAGGTGCCTCGATGAAAGTCAGAGTAGACTTACCAATGTTCAGTTTGTCGCCCGTCTTTACGTTAACGAAGTTCCAGTCCTGATGATAATGACCGCGGAGAATAGCCTCACCCTTCTTCGTGCAGTAGATTGGCGTGCCAGGAATCTCACGCAGTAGTTCAGCGAGAGCGCCGCTATGGTCAATCTCGTTGTGGTTCATAACGATATAGTCGATTGACTTCAAGTCGATGTCCTTCTTCAGATTGGCAACGAATTCGTCGTCGTAAGGTTTCCAGACCGTATCGATAAGAACAGTCTTCTCGTCCTGAATAAGGTAGGCATTGTAGCTTGAGCCCTTACGTGTCGACAGCTCATCGCCGTGGAAATGTTTCAGTTCCCAATCGACCTTGCCGACCCAGGAAACCATATCTGTAATCTTCTTCGCCATAATTGAAATATGATGTTTTTTTAATTGATAATTCGTCTGTTGCAGCTTATGCCGCACTGCGCTGCAAAAGTACAATATAATTTCGGATAAACCAAATTCTTGCAAGGCTTATCATCGCTTATCAGAGCCTATTACCGCCCATAAGCGATGATAGGTGATGATAGGTGAAAAGACCAAACTATCCATTGCTGATAGGCATGACACGCCACAGCCGGCGCGGGACGCGGCGCCACAGAGCCGTGAGGACGCGCCATCGCCAATCGATGACGGCAATGTGGCGGTGACGGACAATGGCACGGACAATGGCAGCGGCAACCTTCTCCGGCTTCATTGTCATGGGATAAGAACGGCCATCGTCGATAAGCGCGGTGCGTACGAAGCCGGGACGGATGTCAGTGAAGCGGATTGGAAGATGACGAAGATGCGCCTGCTGCTCGAGAGCCTGTATGTAGACGTTGTCGAAAGCCTTAGTGGCACTATAGGCAGGAGCGGCTCCCAAGCCCTTTGTGCCGGCTATAGAAGACAGCACAGCTATGTGGCCGCCACCGTTTTCAGCAAACCAACGGTACGCCGTTCCTACCATTCGGGCAAAGCCAAGAGCGTTGGTTTCGACAGTCCGCAGTTCCTTATCAGCCTCAAGCGACATATTCTGCCAACCTACACCGGCGACATTCAGGTACACATCCATGCCTCCAAGCTCATCAATAAGCCTCAGCAAACCGTCTGAAGCATCGTCCTTTGTAACGTCAATAGAGGCATACACCACCTTTCCAGGGTATGCCTCACCAAGCGTTCGCAACGAGTCGGTGCGACGTGCGGCAAGTCCGAGTCGCCATCCTTTGTCCAGCAATTGCCGGGCAACCTCATAACCGATGCCCGACGAAGCACCTATAATTATTGCATTCATCATAAACTTAAAAACGGCGGGAGCCTATCATCATTAGTCTTTCGTAGTTCTTCTCACGTGTTGCGTTCATTATCAAGAAGATATCGATAATCCACCAAATGCCAAGACCTCCACAAGTGATAAGCTTTCCTACGCCCATGCCAATATCGCCGATATAGAAGCGGTCGACGCCAAGCGTACCGATAAGGACAGACAGGATTATAGCGATGGTTGGGTCCTTGAGCTGAGTCATCAGAATGCAGCCCTCACAGTAATCCATTCCTTCGAGCAACGCACGGACATTATTGAGCCCATACGCAGGTATCTTATCGGCATTCAAGACTATAAGTTGTTCAACTTGATTTCTGTCCATAACGTGAAGAGTTCGTGTTTTGTTAGATATGAAGTATATTCCGCACCACAATCCATATAAAGAAAGTAATGATATAGAACCAAACGACGTACTTGTTCTCAATGACGGCAACCAGTTTGTCGCGTTTCGTGCCTTGTGGCATTACCCATTCGACGACGAACAACATAGCATACGGCAGCGCATAGGCGAGATAATAGTTGTAGCGGATTGCCTGTGCCGGATGTCCGGTGAGCAAAGCATTCAGGAAACGCTGCATTCCACATCCGGGACAACTGAGACCCGTCAGCAGTTTGAAGGGACATTTTGGCGCAAACCAATATTTCATCGGGTCGAAGAAATACATCAACCCGATGACTGCAATAAGCGCAATGACAACCAACAAAAGCCGACGTCTCATCAAATTAAGAAGCCAGAGCGGAGCCTAC
>OMVI01000019.1 GCA_900314455.1 uncultured Prevotella sp.
GTTGCAAAACCTCACCTTTCGCAAGCCCATTCGGCAACTACCAAGAAGTTGTAAAAATTTAGCCATCAGACATCATTACACGCCTATATCCACTGCAGGGACAGCCCACAAAATCATTAAATTTATTTACTGATTTTAAGGCTACACCAATCACAACCACCACGCTCATTACACGCTTTACCCACAAGACTAATCAACACCCCTCCCATTACTTTTAGCCCTCACTTCGTTCAGCAGTGACCTTCGGTTCGGGAGGGCTTGGGTAGGCTTTTGTGAAAAAACATGGGCAAATATTTCTTGATGTAAATCATTATTCGTAAATTTGCAAACGCATAGGGTGCGAAAGCACCGAGTGCAGGACTTCTGCCAACAGATGCTTTTGAGGTTACTCTCAATTGCAAACGAAGGCTTAAGTTCATTTTATTTTTGTGGGTGAATAGATTTCGTATCTAATTCTAAGAAGTTCAGAACTTAAATATCCGACCAGATTTTAAAACGGTGAACTTCGGAGGAACAGGATGCGCCTGTATAGGCGTACCCTTTTCCTTCTGTTCTACCGTTTAGGCCTTCTTTGGTCGGATAGCCTTAGTTCTGGAACAGAAAGGAAAAGTGGTACGCTTTCTTTTTGTCTGAACTAATATATAGGAGCAAAGAATGTTTAAAATAATATGGGACAAGGAACACAATGGCATCAAATTAACGATGAGGCCTGGTGATGAAGCATTAAATGTTTCACCACGTCCCGTATTCTATGAAGAACTTGACAATCTTGGGCTGGATGAAGCAGGCTGGACCTATCCCAAGACTAAGGAGCCTCTACTTTGGGCTTGCGAAAGGCGCTATTTTTACAAAGGCGTCTTGGTTCTTGAGGTAAAAGGAGGGAATGTTTATGATGAGCCTAAAGTTGAAATAACTCCTAATGGCAAGAATCTTTTTCTTACCCCAGTTGATATGCAACAACTCCGGAAAGAAAACCAAGAAACAATGTTCTTGTTAGAGCACGAGGCAATGGATTTCATTGACTCAACATATCGCAAATACAAGAATATAAAAAGAGTTGCAGCAAAGAATCCTCAAATTGACTTTCAAACATTAGCGGCACATCAAACGAAACGCACTAAGAAAGAGCATGTTGTTGTGCGTGAAGACTGTGACAGCTTTGATGTTATGCCTCTAAGTGAAGCCGAAAAAGAAGGTAAGCAACCTGTTTTAAGCAGTAAAATTGACATGTTCATATCATCGTTCTCAGGAGGCAAAGATTCAGAAGTGCTGCTTGATTTAGTATCACGAGTAGTACCAGAAGACGATCTTATTGTTATCTACTCAAATACGGGTTACGAATTACCTACATCACTAAACCACTACCATGAAATAAGGGAATACTATAAAGATAAATATCCTCATCTTAAATTCTATACTGCATCAAACCATCAATCGGTATTGCATTATTGGGATGTGATAGGTGCACCAAGCAGAATACATAGGTGGTGTTGCAGTGTTATGAAGTCAGCTCCTTTAAGCAAAAAACTAAAGGAGATAAAAGGTGATGGCAAGCAACCGCATGCTATTTTATTCGATGGAGTAAGAGCCGAGGAAAGTCCAAGTCGCTCAAATAGAAGCAAGATAGGTAAAAATGTAAAGCACACTAACATAATCAATGTCAGTCCTCTTCTTGAATGGAATTCAACTGAAATTTACCTTTATATAATGCTTCGTAATTTACCAATAAACGAAGCTTACAGAAAGGGTCTGTCTCGCGTTGGGTGTGTACTTTGCCCTTATTTCTCAGGTTGGAGTGAAAACATGTGCGGTTTGTTGTTTAAAGACACTATGAAACCATTTATCAACAAACTCGAAAACATATTGACAGAAGCGAAAGTTAGCGGAGTAAAAAACTACATTAAGAAAGGAAAGTGGAAAATGCGAGCTGGAGGCAGGGATGTCAAGAACTCTTCAAGCGTTAACTTTATTTCTGCGTCGCCAGATTTCAAAGCAATAATAAAAAATCCACAAGAAGAACTTTTAACATGGCTTAAAGTCTTAGGTGAATTAACCATACGCACAGAAGACAATGTGCATTACTGCACATTTAGATACAAGAAAAAGATTTATAACATTTGTATCACGGAGAATAGAGACAATACCGTAATTATTGATGTCAAAAATATCGGAGATGACGTGATTTTTATAAGCCATCTTAAAAAGGTTATCTACAAGGCCACCTATTGCTCTCATTGTGAAGTTTGCGAAGTTGACTGTCCTTCAGGGGCACTAAGCGTGGTTCCTTATGTGACAGTAGACGAAAAGAAATGTATTCACTGCTTTAAATGCATGGATTTTAATTATAAAGGATGCATAACAGCAGATTCTGTAAATATATCAACTGGAGAAAACAACAATATGAACAACGTATCTATGAAATCCGGAATAAACAGGTATAATGATGGTATGGGGCTACGCAAAATTTGGCTTGACAAATATTTCAAGAACCCCGAACACTTTTTTGACGATGATTCACATGGTCTAAACCCAAAATATCAGATACCACCCTTTATCAACTGGTTAAAAGAGTCCGAGATTATTAACAAAGAAAATAAGCAAGAGTCCGAATTAGGCAGACTTTTAGAGGCAAAATATCATGAAGAACCCAACAAGGTTTGGGAAATCATATTTATAAATTTGTGCTATAACTCAGAAATTTGCAAATGGTTCTATTCCCATATTAACTTTGAGAACAACTACACTCAACAAGAGTTGTTTGCAATACTTCAAGACAGTTATCCTGACTTAAAAGACAGAACTCTAAAGAATCCTCTTCATTCTCTAATAAACACATTTAAAGAGAGTCCTTTAGGGTCTGAAGTGCCTGTTGGCAGAATCATTACTGTTAACAGGAAACCGATTATCAATAGAAAAGCCTATACAGACGTTTCGTTGGTAGCAATAGCCTATTCTCTTTATAAATATGCTGAGCATCAAGAACGGCATGACCTGACGGTATCCGAGTTCTATAATGAAAATCAGACAGATGGAATTTATCGTCAGTTTGGCATTGACAAGGAGAGTTTAGAGAAGAAACTTCGTACATTGCAGGAAGAAAGCCATCATGTCCTTAGTGCAGACCTGAACATGGGGCTTGACAACATAAACCTTCGTGATGATTTGACTTCTTTGGACATACTGAAGATGTTACTATAAGCAACTATCACCAATAAAACAAACCTATATGAAATATTCCGACTATATTACCATTCAAGACTTCATGCCCGTCTATGACATGAAGGCCGAAGGTGAGGGAGCATGGCAATCTTTTATCCCGACAAAACAATTTTGCAACGTTCTTAACAGTGCCATTAATGACATAACGACAGAGAAGAAAACAGAAAGAAAAAGTATTTGGCTAAGAGGAACATTTGGAACAGGAAAGAGTCATGCCAGTTCCGTAATAAAACATCTTCTATGCGATGATTATGAAAAGATAGAAAACTATCTTTCAAACATAGAAGATGCAAACCTAAAGGGCAAAGTTGAAAATCTAAGAAAAGGCAAAAGATATTTTCCTGTTGTCTTAAAGGGCGTAGAGGGTGCTTATGACATTCCCTCTTTCTCTCTTTCGTTGCAAAAGGAAACCAAAAAAGCTTTATCCGAGGCTGGTTATGACGACATCGTGGTAAAGTCGGATTTCGAAGCCGCTGATACATGGGTTGAAGAACATCGTCAGTATACAGAAGATGTCATTACAAAGTATGACGAATTGAGTGCGATAGCATCCACTCCTGACAAAGTCATTGCAAAGCTCAAAGCTGACGATGCTGAAACTTATTTACAGCTATCAAATGCTTTACGCGACTCTATGGATGTACAGCTTTCCAAAGTCAGTATCAGTGAATGGCTAGAGCAGATGGAACATGCCATTGAGGAGCAAGGCATTGCAGACGGACTTATTATATTCTGGGATGAATTTACATCTGTAATGGATACAATTAAGAGCGACCGTATCAATGTATTACAGAATATAGCAGAAAAATCCCAACACTGCAATTTGTTCCTTTTCTTAATCTCACACAGAACTGAGCAGCAGAGTCTGGATAACCGCGGTAAAGACATATCAAAGATGAGCGATCGCTTTGATATCAAGGATTATCGTATGGACGAATTATAGACATACGTTATAATGCGTCACACATTCAGAATCAACAAGGAAAACACTACAGAATATGAGCTGCTAAAATATGTCAGAACCGACAAATTTAACGAACTGCTATCCTATCTAAGTGAGAATGGAACGGAGGAAGAAGAGAAGAGTATATCTAATCTTTTCCCTCTGCATCCATATACCGCATACTTATGTTCTAAATTATCCAATCAAATAGGCTCAGCCAACAGAACTGTCATTAAATTTATGAATGACAAAAATGCAGGCTTCCCTAAGTTCATAGACGATGAAACAGCCTACGACCAAAAGAGATTATTGACAGCAGACTGGCTATGGGACTTCTTCTATGATGAATTCGACACAGACCCATCATGCAGTATCTTTACCAACACTTACCGTACTTACGAATCTCAAGTTGCAACAAAGACTGATGGATATCTAAGAGTTTTCAAAGCAATACTTTTGCTTAATGCTATTAACTCGAAATTTGACAATTCAGCAGAAGTAGACATAAAACGTCTTGTCCCCAATGACAACAATATAAAGTATATTTTTGAAGGGGACCCAATAGAGGGTAAAATTGATGAAATATTAGACTTTCTTGATGAAAGCAACATTATCCCAAGAAACGTATTCGGTGATTTTAAGATACAATTCAGTACTTACAACCCAAAAGAGATTGCAAATGCAAAGAATGCGGTTCAAGCAAGCTATAAGAACGCCGTACAATTCTTAAGCTACAACCAATCCGCCAAGTATGATATTGTAAGATTATTCTCCGTTTATGAACATCTGTACCGACGTTGCGATGTGCAATTGTATGCTTGCGAAGAACAAGAAGCCGTACTTAGGAGCAGACTTAACAAGTACATGGAGACAAAGCCAAACAATCTGCACATAGCCTTACTCCTCTCCATCAGCGACGAATCTCGCGATGCCATTCTTTATCGCATTAAGGAATTTGCCGAAGAATTCAAGGACGCTATCCTCATCGTTCCAGAAGAACCTATGGGCAAAGACGTTGAGGTCAAATTTATTGATGTTCTTGCAAATATGCAAGTTGCTAAAACCCATTTCAACGATAATGCTGTATCCGAATATGACAAAACGGCGAAGAAATATATTGACACATGGGTTCAACGCATAAAGCATGGAAACTACATCGTTTATTTTAATCGTGAAAGATTTGATGGGAAAGGGTATCTCGGTGATGTTGACAACTTTATCAATGAGACCCTTAGTCCCAAGATATTCACTGCAGGCTTAGAAACTGTAAAGAAGTTCCATGACGTTTCCATGACATTCTTCCAAGACAAGAATTACCCCAAACTTGTTATTAATGTTCTTCAAGCAAAGAATCGTGATAGTTTGAAAAACTTCTCCGGTGATGCCATACCTGCAAAATATATCTTTGAGGATGAAAATGGGAACAATATTGTAGACGAAGAATGTAATCTTTATGATTCTGTAAAAGATGGAGATTATTGGATTGCAAAGGTATGTAAGGAAATGGACAAGCTGATGGAAAAAGCACGAAAAGAATATCAAGATAGATTTTCTTTATCAGCAGTTTTATCCCCGTTTATGTACAAGCCATTCGGTTTCTTCCCTTCTAAAGCCAATTGGGTAGCTCTTGCCTTTGCCTTGCGAAAATACAAAGACGACTTGTTCTTGCCATCAACAGCTCAACCCGTCTCAGACGAAAAGCTACGGGAAATGGTTACTGTATTATTTAAGATGTGGGCCGATGGCGATGACAGCGCAAACAGCAAGTTAAACCTTCGTTTTGGTTCACCAGAAGAAAGCAAGCTAAAGAATCTCATAGCTGAAGTGTTCAACCTTAAGGACATCATGAGTCCAGACGAAAATAAGAGTCTTGCCAATGCAAAATGGGGTGTCCAAGAATTCTGCAAAAGGAAAGCAAAGCAACCATTGTGGACATTGAAGTATTGTGACAATATCAGCAACAATCTCATAGAAGTCATAGATCAACTTATTGACCTCTTCGGGCAGGAAGCGCCTAAGACTGATAGAATCAAGGAGTTGACCCGACTTATTGAAACCTCAAAAATCGATTTATTTCAGTTGGTTGCTAACACAGCGAA
>OMVI01000051.1 GCA_900314455.1 uncultured Prevotella sp.
GCGTCCAGCTCAGTGAGCGCACGCCACGTATCCATCTGCAGAACCTCTTCCTCTTTAGTGATGTCGCCGCCTGTCAGTGCGCGAAGCTCGTTGTTGTATATCTCCAGATAGTCCGGCTGGTCTACTTCATCACTGTTAGACGGAGCAGGACGGAAGAAGTGCTTGAACTCACGCGAGAGAACTTGCTTAACATGAGCGTACCAGAGCATCGTGCCCAGTGTCTCCTCTGGCGAAAGTTCCATTTTATTGGGATTGTTGCCCTCATCATCCTCATAAAGCTGACATGCCAGACAAGCAATCCATTTGTCATCCTTGGTTTGCTGGAAGTTCTGGTAGTATTTCTCGGCATTAAGATAAGTCTCGAAAGTAACACCCTGAAGGAGTACATCGGTCGCATGATAGCCATTGACAGCATCCAACCTACCATCGAAGCCATCATACGAGTCGATGTAGTCCAACTGGTGTATGAATTCCTGGATCTCCCATGTCTTGATATAGACTGCACGGGCTATTCCATCAATTTTGCATTTCCATCCGTAACGAGTCTTCCTGATGATACCCACTCCGGCGAAACGGCAGAACATATAAGTCTTTACCACCGTATGGTCGGCAAAGTGAACGAGCAGCCACAGCGTGTAGCGCAGCTGCTGTTGCGTCATCTCGCCCCACGATGCCGGAACATGCAGGTCGATGGTAACAGTCTTAGCCTTGCTATCCGTTGAAGAGGAAGGCCGTTGACTCCTTAGTGTTCTGGAAGTGCTCATAGTGTGTCAGTTTATATGCCGAACTCTCTTTCCATTTGTTGAAGTTCACTTCATCACTCTCCATCATTGAGAAGAGCAAGCGCCACTCCGGCTTGTGCATCGTGGCATTGGCATAGATAGTCCATCTATCCATGATGAGCTGAATCTGTTCAATTACTAAGTGATACTTCTGCAATCGATTCTCATCTGCCTTACGGTAAGCGTCAAGCAACTCACTAAGCATCTCATCACCCATATACCGGCGGATTTCTATCCATGCCTCACGCAGCGGGCTTTGAATGTCATCCCATTTTTGTGCATTGGCAATAGTTCGAAATGAACTATCCGTGAAGAAATAGAAGAGGTCGAAAAAGTATGGTATTGCACGCCGAGCCTGAGGCGACGCGCCCCAGTTCTCTGAGCGCAGACCGTAGAACAACTCCGACTCACGGCGCAGCAGCTGTGTGCGGAGTGCCGCTTCCAGCGAGTCTACACGCTGCTTCGATGCAGGAGCTACATTGTTGTTGCTCACCACGCCGAAGCCTGTTGGAGTGAATACCAGGTCTAACTGACGGAGAGAGTTGAGAGTTCCGGTAAGGCAGACGACATCCTTGTATGCCGTCTGGAGTGACTTTACAGTCTCCAGCTGGTCCTCACCAGCCTTACCGAGATAGACATTCCGAACCATATTCAGAGAATTATCTATCTCCGTCTTGACCTTCTCATATACATCATTACCGGCACGCTTGCCAACCGGCAGTGAGCGCTCAAAATCTTCTTTAGTTATTGTTATTTCCATCTTCGTCCTCGTTATTGTCTGAGTTAGCGTTTCCACTCACCTTCTTGGCATCCTTATTCTCATCAAGAGTGGTGAGCATAATCATCGGCACGTCAACGGTGGCACGGTCTGACCATCCGTTGTAGTGAAGAATTACATGATACGGCTTTGCCATCACATCATGGAATATCTTCTCCTGTGCCTGCTTTAGCGTAAAAAGTTCTCGCTTATCCGAGCCTGAGTTGTTCATCTGGGACTTACCCGGTACCGCGCCGACGAGGTTAGGATGCACTCCGAAAGCGAAGCACAGCACATTGGCAGCCTCCTGCATGTCATCACTCCAGTTGCCACCTTCCTTCTTCGACGGATCATTGAGGTTGGTAATCTTCACGCTGCTCACCTCCTTGCCCGTGACAGGTTCGATGTAGCAGCCACTGACGATAGCCTTGCCGGCATTCTGCACACCCGTAACGAAGTCGATGATGTTCTGCTTTTCCTGCTCTACGCGTTCCTTGCGTTTTTTCTCATCATGGATATCCTCGTTATCGCAGAGGTTGTTCCAGTAGTCATCGAGCACTTCTATAAGCACTCGTGGAGCACTGGTGTTCTTGATGAGGAACCGCTTGCCGATGCCGATAAGACGGTAGATGTCAAGCCATGAGTCGCGGAACACGCTCGTATAGTACGGCATCGGGTAGTACTGGGTGCCTGGAGTGGCAATACGGCTGAGTATTGCGAACTTGCGCTCTTTGTCGGGAACAGGGCGTTTCTTTCCCGTTCGAGGGTCAGGACGGCGACCCATCCTGACTTCGAGGTCGCCCAGAGGGTCCCAATAATCAAGCAGTGGAATAACCTCCACCTTATCATCCTCACGGTGTCCCATACGGAAGTCACCGAAGAATACGTGTTCAATTTTTCCCGAATTTGTCGATGGGGCGTACTCGAATCGGCAGTACATTGCATCCTTATCACGCACCTGAACAATCTTCTTGCCATCCTTGGATAGGATGATACACGTAACGGAGAAGTTGAAGAACTTGATGTCCGTCGACTGCTCCGCGAAGCACTCCTGGAGTGAGTTGCGAAGACAGAAGTCAAGAATCTCCGGATCATCAATATCCTTTTTCTCCTTACGGTCGACGAAACGGAGTCCCTGACCATAGCAGCTGATGATATTGAACTGCTGACACTGTGCGGTGATCATATTTCCGATTAGTGTTTTGCGGATGCGGTACGGAAGTTGGTCATCAGGACCGAACTGCACATACTTGTATGTCTTTCCGGAAATTTCTAACGGCACGTAGTTTACGTTGCCGTCATCCTCATCGAAGATGTCGGAAGTATCGGAGCCATACTCCGATGAAATCGAGTTCTGCGCTCCACTGCCGACATCAGCGACACCGCAGGGCATCACCCTGTAGCTGCTGGTCGCCCTGCCTTGTTTGTCCATGCCGGTGCCCGTCTTCACGAGCTTATAATCATCACTCATAGATATACTTTTAATCCGTTAATTTCAATGATAAAAATCTCAGGGATAGTCCGTATCTCTCTGCCTTTGCGTATGCGGACGTAACCACCTAACCAATATTGATGATGGACATAGTATCCGTTATACGTCTCAATGGCTCCCTTGCTTTCAAGACACCAGGCTTTCAGGTTCACCGTCTGGTGATGCTGATAGGCTGAGTCCATTACCCGTTGCATGTCTGAGAAGTGGATGGACCGGTCGGTCTTTGTCTTATGCCTGAGTGTTGTTTTATCCATTAGTTGAATGTATAGTCAAATGTATTGTCGAATATCCTGCCTTCACGGTACATCTCAACGACATTGTGGTTGAGCTGTGCGTAATGGTACGAGAACGTGAAGCGGAATATCTCATCATCCTCGTTGGTCTGGTCCGACTTCTGCTCCGAGATAACAACCTCTTTCGATATCTTGAGCTTGCCTGCCTTTATAGTGAGGACACGGATATAGTCGGAGCGCAGCAGATCGCCGAACCATTCGGCTTCGGCTGCTGACAGCGGACCGGTGTCAGCCTTGAAGGTACGGGTCTCGGTAATCTTTATATTTTTCTCCTTCGACTCCACGTAGGCTGTCTCGTACTTGATGGACGGGCTCTTGGTGAGCACTCCAGTACAGTAGAACAGCTCTTCCACTCCGAATGAGTTCATGAAAATGAGGATAGGAGCGCAGTCTGGATTCTCCTGGTCTATCCAGTAATCCTGACGGCGGTTCCCGGCGGTAACATAGAAGCTCACGAGTGTCTTGCCGGCAACGATGAACTGCGACGGACTGACATCTATGGTCGTGAAGTTGGCGTTGCCGCCGATGGCAGTGAGCGGAAAACTCTTATGACTGCCGTCGCTGTAGGTGCAATAGGCTGTGGCAGCGTCCTTGCTGAGATAATGCAGATACTCCAGCCTGCCTATTGAGGTGGTCTTTGTTCCCATCAGTATTGACAGGAAGTAGTTATCCACGAAATCGGCACATGTAGTGTCAATTTCGGCAGCGCAATAGACAATCTCGCACGACTGTGTATTTTTCTGCGTACTGTCTGAGTCGGAGAATTCCTCAGTCATCTCAATCTTCAGTTGCAAGTCAAGGCTCTGACGGGCAAAGGGCATGAGCAGCGTCGAAAGGTCGCCGATCTTTATGCTTCCATCGACGGGGAATAGATGCTCCGAGTATATCTCCTTCCATGTCTTGCCGTCGGTGGATATGCTCATTACCGTGGCAAGGCGGTAGCCTGTCATGGTAATGACGACATCGGGGATGGATGCCGAGAAATATTTTCCTGAGAGTCCTTGCGTTACTGTTATCATAAGGGCAAAGGTATTACATTATATATGCTAATAAAAATACCACGGAAAAGGGCTGCTAACCTCACGGTCTACAGCCCTCAAATTCTGACAATCTTAATGTCTTGGTTAAAAAAAATAATTCGTAAAGTTAAGCGGAAGAGCGACGCTTCGCTACAGTTGTATCGGCTTCATGTCGCGCCATATAGCCCACTTAATTGAGCCGTCCTCAACGGTTACGGTCGTGAACTCATGGAGTAGCATGTACTTTGCTATCACTTCGGCATCGACGGGGTACATCGACGCGAGTTCGCTTTGTATCTCTTCAGACGACTTCGGGTCTGGAACGAGGTTGTATGAAGGCAGGTTCTCACGGCTGAACATATATCCGTCGAGCATGGTGCATTGCTCCTTGATGCTCTCCGTCTCATTCTTATCACGGTCGGGGTCGTTAAGCCAGTTATTGTAGGATTCTTCATCGAAACTATTCTCTTTCATAGCTGCGTAATTTTAAGGGTTATCATCTCTTGCCGCATGTCGGCAATCTTATTGTTCATCTCCTGCAGATCCTGGTAGTTCTTGATGATCTGACGTTTCGTCTTATCATCAGCAGGACTGTCCTTGGCTGTTCTTGCCAGCTGCTTGGCATCGTCAAGCTCAGTGGAGAGATACTTCAGTATCTCTTCAAGGAGATTGATGCGCTCTGTTAG
>OMVI01000059.1 GCA_900314455.1 uncultured Prevotella sp.
TGCATAATAATATCTATAAACTATTTATAGTCGTGATTTGTGCTGTTGTAGTTGCTATAATCCCTATAGGATTACTAGACAATGACGATGACACGAAAATAGAGTCCAACACAACATCACAAAATGAGCAAGCAGAAACTTTAGAAGACAAATATAATAACTCTTCAAAAGGAACAGCTTGCAAAAGTTCAACTAAAAGTAGCGACAAAGATTCTACAGCGTATACTGACAAAACCTATGCGGAAGTTTGTGATCCGGATGGTTGGACAAATGTCAGAGCCCGACCTACTGTAAAATCAGATATACTGAACCGAATTGACAACGGAGAAAAGATAGAAGTATCTATTGTCTTTGTAAACGGGAAACAAAGTAATTGGTACTTTGTGCCTAGATATAACGGTTATGTATATAAAAGTAAGATAAAGATAGTTCACTAGAACTAAAGCATACTAAATAACGAAATTAATTCAATAGTATCTATGACAAATCTTCTATTTACCACCTCGCACAAGTATAAACATTACATTTCTTCAGTGCTAATGTTATTCATTGCCATACTTACAATAACGCCTTTGATTGGATGTTCTGACGGCAGAATTGCTAAAGAATTAGATGGCGCATGGCAGACACAATATATTTCTTCTTTCGATGATGGAGAAAAAGATTCAACAACAGAAGTCCTTACTTTCATCTATGATCAAGAAAGCTCAAAAGATAATGGTTCCTTCATCGAAAGTAGAAATTGTAAAACTAATGAACTTGATGAAGACAACTACACATATAAAATCCATTATATGAGCACGGTCTCGGGGCGATATAAAATAACTGGAGGTAATTTATATTTGAACTATAATTTGTCAACTTTAGATGTTAAGATTGATCGTAAAGATGTAAAAATTACTCCTAAAAGTTTGGAGAAGGCATATGACATGTTTAATCAAGCACTTACTGTTGGTGTACTAGGGGATGCAGCTGGAACAGACGATGACTGGAAGCAAATAGCTGAATCGTGCAAAAAAGAGACCTATAAGAATCTTTTCCATTTATACAAAGATATAACTTCTAATGAAAAACCATATGAGAATATTAAAATAGATGGGAACAATATGTCTTATGATACAGATGACGGGGCAGTGTACTACATAAAGATAAACGGGAAACGAAATAACAACAGAGAAAAAAATGATAGTTATACAAACACTGATACTATTTCTGTTGCTAAAAACAAAACGAATATTGATTCTTCTACATCATCATTTTCTCAGAAAATGGAATCAACAGAATGGGTAGATAAAGATGGCTTAAAGATACCTGCATTCATGAATAATTCTGACGCATTTGAAACTGATGAGGATGGGAATAACTATTATGTGTATTCGTATGACAGTGTCATACTTTCTTCTTCTCCACGTGTAGGGTGGACTGCTTATGATTTTCCTGATGATTCTAAAACAATATCTCCAGGCGTTTATATGAAGACCTTTACGTATAATTCAAAGAAGAATCTTATTTGGTCAGGTTATACGAATGACGGAAGGATTTTTTACACGGCTATGAAGGAATATCCAGAAGGTCAAGTAAAGAGTTCCTGTATTTGGTCTGTTATCTATCCTAAGGAAGAGCAAAATGCCGTCGAACCAATAATTCAGGAAATAGCGAAATGGGGTAAGGATTAAGATATATGATTATGCAGAAAGAAACAAAAATTTGTCCATATTGTGGAGAAGAGATAATGGCATCTGCAAAGAAATGTCGTTATTGTGGAGAATGGCTTGTTGACGACAGCCAACCTTCAGTAAACATAAAGGCTGATGCCTCTAGTGGCGGCAACATTAAAACCAATGAAGGAAACATACATACATTACAAGACTATCTGCCTTGCAGTAAATATATAGTGGATTTAATCTACGTTGTAGGTGTTATTGCCTCTATTATTTTGGCTGTAAGTTACATGGATGAAGTTCCTACATGGCTGGGGAAAATCAGAATAGTAGCAGAAGACATGAGTACAGGTGTAGAACAACTAGCAACAATCATAGACGGAATATGTTTCTGTGCATTGTTGTTTATATTAAAACAGACGTTGGTAAATTATGGCAAACCATTTAATGGAGGAATGTGGCTTTTAATATCGCTGTACGCATTGTCTTCCATAATGGACGTCGTATATCCTAATGTGTCTTTTATTTCTATAATTATAGTTTCGTTAATGGTAGTAGGATTTATAACCATAGGTCTTCTAATGATGAATAAATATAGCGGAGATCTCAAGAAACTTGGAGGTGTGTTTGTATTTGCGAACGTACTTTTCCCTTTTTTTATCATTGCTTCATACTCAATCTTCAAATCTCCTGACCTAGAGGGTGTACTATTCATCTTGTCAAGCTTATATACATTGAGTTTGTACAGTTCTATAGATATTGCTATTGGCAGCTAATTAAAAAGACAATGGTAGAAAAAATAAAGACTTGCCCTTACTGTGGGGAGACAATTATGGCGAGTGCAAAGAAATGTCGGTCTTGTGGTTCTTGGCTTGATGGCGACAACAGCAGAATGATGTCATGTCCTGTTTGTGGAGAATCTATAGATAGGAATGCAGAAGTTTGTCCATATTGCAAAGAGCAGCTGTCTAAATATTTACCCAAATATAATGGTATAAATGTAGACGGAAAGGGAAAAGATCATAAAAATCTTATTCACGATAAGACTCCATCAGAATGGGAAGAAAGAACTAATTATAATAGACTAAAAGAGGAAATTGCATCAATAATATTTGCCATTTTGACTATTGAGTCCACTTTAAAAAGTCCCTTAAGTGGGTTCAAACCAGACAATATAAGA
>OMVI01000071.1 GCA_900314455.1 uncultured Prevotella sp.
GAGAAGTGTCAGCCCTAATTTTGTACAATCAAAAAAGTTTTAGCGGACAGCAATATTTTTTATTCTGTTGCAAAAGTACTGATAAATAATGTATATCGTTTTTCTGAAAAGTTAAATATAGTTTTCTGAAAAGTTTGGGGGCGTCAGTTAACATGATACGCGTTTCACGCTGTAGAGCATCTACGAAGCTCTGAGTAAATACGCATTGATTTATTCCTTACCCCAGACTGCGCTATCGCTTGTCAGGGGTTATCGAGAATTAACCTCTTCTAGGTTATTGCTGATGTGTATGTTTCAATTCAAATGACGGATGAACCTTTTATCACTATACTATCTTTCGTTTTCTGCCTAAAAACAAATTAGTTTGTCTTAAGTTTTGCGTTGACGCAAAATTTTCGTAATTTTGTACTCTTATGGCACAAATCGACAATGATAACCTGGTACTTCTGCTGTTCCCTTCGGCTCTGTGGAACCTCTACTGCATTGAGCTTCGGCACCGCAGACTCATTGTCGACGTCTATCGTCAGGGCGATATTGTAGAAGAGTCGGAAGTCGACAGCCCAGACGTAAAGCGCATAATCCGCCTCTGCAAGTCGGTGGAGGCATCCAGTATCTACACCCATGTCGGCAAGAAAAACTACAAAACGCAGAAGAAATTCTTCGAGAATGCCGACTCGAAGGTTCGCCGCCACGTTCAGAACCTCACCGGCCGCCGCATAGCTGAGGCCGTTGGACTTGCAGCAGCTAATGGAATCCACATCTTTTTCCGCCCCGGTCCGCACGATTTCCTTGAGCCTGAGAAAGAGCTGAAGTACGTTGACGAACCCGTTTCTTTGCAGACGCTGTACCGGAAGACCGACGACGGCCTCGACTATAAGCTCACTGTGGAACAAGGATCGTGCCCGTCGATGCACAAGGCGGTTGTTATCAGCAACGAGCCGTCGCTATTCAGCATCGACAACCGTCTCCTTCACTTCGAGACGGGGCTTAATGGCAATCTCCTCCGACCGTTTATCACTCAGAAATGGGTCCATATTCCCGCGCGTATGGAGGGCGAATACTTCCGTAAAATGATACTGAAGATAGCCAGCAAGATAGACATTGACGCCGAGGGCTTTGACGTTACGGAACTCTATCCTGAAGGCAAGGCGTTCTTGTCGTTCGAACGTCAGGTAACGGGCACTTATCATTTCAGTCTCGCTTTCGAATATGACGGGAAGAAATTCCAGGAGAACAGTCAGCGTGAAAAGAGTGTAACGCTCCACGACGAGGGCTCTGACATAGGCTTCGTGTGCATCCATCGCAACCGTGAATGGGAGAAATCCATTCGCGAATTTGTTGACAATGAAGTCCATTTGCCTCAAAGTGGAACGCTTACGGAAATGCTTGAGTGGACAAGAGCTAACCAGCAGAAACTCAGCGAGAATGGAATAGAAGTCGAACAACTGTCAAACCATAAATATTACATAGGAGATGTCCGCATCACACAGGACAATAAGCTTGCCGGCGACTGGTTTCAGCTCCACATAGTACTCCACTTCGACGACGGACTGGCTTTGCCGCTCGTGGCGCTTCGCCCTGCTTTGCTCAGCGGCGAGAAGGAGTTCCAGTTGCCAACGGGCAAGTGGTTCGTCATCCCCGACGAATGGCTGGCTAAGTACACGCCGCTGATGCTGTTCGGACTGAGGAGCAAGAGCAGCGACAACATCAGTGTTCACAGAAGTCAGAAAGACGTCCTCGACGAGCTCCATTTGTCGGACAAGATAGCCGGCGACGGCATCAAGGCTGACGATACGCTGCCAAAGACTCTCAACGCGACGCTACGTCCGTATCAGGAAGAAGGCTTCCGCTGGATGATTGGACACATGAACGCCGCCGCAGGGTGCTGCCTTAGCGACGACATGGGACTCGGTAAGACGGTGCAGTCGATAGCTATCATCCTGAAATACATCGAGACTGCGACTTCAAAACAGCAATCTTCCGACGAGCCGGAGAGTGAGAACGGCACAGAGCCGAGCCTCTTCACGCAGGCTGAAATGACCGGCAGGGATTCTGTTTCAGTTCATCCCGTCCTCGTCGTAGCGCCAGCTTCCGTCGTCTACAATTGGCGTAACGAAATCAGCCGCTTCGCTCCAACGCTGAAAGTGCTTACATACGCTGGTACGACAACGGCCCGCGAAAAGATGCGCAAGCATATTGTCAACTTCGACGTAGTGCTTACGACATACGCAACGATGCGCAATGACATCGACTACCTTGCTCCGATGGAGTGGGGAATAACCATTTTCGACGAGTCGCAGGTGTTCAAGAACAGCGGGTCGCAGACCTACGAGGCGGTGAAGCGGCTCCGTTGCCCGCGCCGTTTGGCACTGAGCGGAACGCCGATGGAGAACAATCTTCAGGAGCTTTGGTCGCTTATGGACGTCCTCAACCCACAGTTGCTCGGTGGACGGCACGACTTCCAGCGCAATTTTGTTCACCCCATAAGCGAGAATCTTAAGAGTTCGAACACTGAAGTCTTGCGAAAGCTCGTCGCACCGTACTTCCTCCGCCGCACCAAAGCCGAAGTCCTCGACAGTCTTCCGGAACGTCAGGACGAGATAGTGTACTGCGATATGACACCCGAACAGTCGTCGCTGTATGCCGTCGAGCAGAGCCGCATGCGCAATCTCTTGTTGGACAAGAGCAGCAAGGCATCCACTATGAATGCCCTTTCTGCCATTTCCCGTCTGCGTCAGATATCCTGCGCTCCGCAACTCGTTGGCGATGATGCTCCTTCAGGTAAACTCGACGAAGTCTACGAACGCTTGTCGGAGTTGCGTGGTACAAACCATAAAGTATTGATATTCAGTGAATACGTCTCTTTGCTTAATCTTGTAGCTAAGCAGATGGACGAGAACGGATGGCAATACACCATGCTCACGGGGCAGACACGCGACCGTGAGGATGTCATCGACTATTTCCAGACGACTCCTTCGTGCCAGTCCTTCCTCATTTCGTTGAAGGCTGGTGGCTTGGGTCTCAACCTCACCGAAGCCGACTATGTCTTCCTGCTCGACCCGTGGTGGAATATCACCGCTGAGGAGCAAGCTATCAGCCGTGCTCACCGCTCCGGTCAGCGTCGCTCCGTCTTCGTTTACCGTTTCATAAGCAAAGATACGCTTGAGGAGAAAATCCTCAAGTTGCAGGACCGCAAGCAGAGTCTAATCAATGCCGTCCTGAGTTTCATGAAGTAAATCCGATTCTTTCAGTCTGAACATGTGTACCGCTCCGATGAGTGCAAGTGCAAGAAGGATGGCGAGGACGATGAAATTACCGTTTTAAACCGTCAGCAAAGTTAACAGCATTTCGCTTTAAAAGAGTGTCAACAGATGCCTTCCTTGTTAAACTTGTATAACGATGCCGTCCTGTTTCGTTGTCTGTCAATTTTGTAGTAACTTTGCATAATCAATCATTTCGAAACCTATAAGAACAAAGACAGACAACCAATAAGTAACAATGATACAAATTCGAAAAGCCAAAAAGGAAGCCGCTCCCGTCATAGCCGATATGATTATGGAAGCCATGAACCACGAATGCTGCCAGTGGTTTGCAGGTCCGGACCACACACTCGGCGACTTCCGCCACCTCATGACGCAGCTTGTCGTGCGCGACGACTCACAGTACAGCTACACGAATACCCTCGTTGCCGTTGACACCGACACCGATGAGGCTATCGCCGGAATAGCAGTGAGCTATGACGGAGCCCGCCTTCACGAGCTTCGCAAGACCTTTGTCGACGGTGCGCGCGAGGCTTTCGGAATCGATTATTCAGGTATTGCCGACGAGACGCAGGCGGGTGAGCTTTATATCGACTCCCTCTGCGTTGCCAGTGAGTACCGCCACCGTGGCATTGCCACAAGTCTGCTGCATGCGACGATAGACAAAGGCCACAAGATGGGGCTTCCGACAGGTCTGCTTGTCGATGTCGGCAACCCTAAAGCAGAAGCTCTATATAATAATGTGGGCTTCCGTTTCGTCGGGAACAGCGAGTGGGGCGGCCACAAGATGCGCCACCTCGTCCACGAATAAAATGCTGTATTAGAAATTATGAATATCCAAACATCCAATGCAGGGGCGTCCCTCGTGGGCGCCCGCTCGGTCTGCAAGACTGAAGTTTATATTATACATAATGACATAAAGACAAATTATTCATTAATTACCGGTTGACAAAAGTACCTTAGGTGCTATGTAATGACATATTTGCCCTGCTGCGTTATTCGCCTTTTCAAGGCGAGCGGACACCCACAAGGGGCGTCCCTGCATTGGATGGCAAAAGCAGTTTGGGTGTCTGTGGATATTTGTTTTAGAAATTTGGGACTGCCGGCACGTGGGTGAACGTCACCATCTTCTCGTCGGCATTGTTGAGGATTAGCGAGTTGGCGTTGCAGTAGTAGAAGCGTATAGATGGCGAATTCAACGTAAATGCTTGGTTGTATGTATTGTAGCGCTGCTGGTTTATCTTCTGCGCAGCTTGGTTGTAGAGTATGCTTATGTAGTTGGCGTCAGGCGCGTGGTTCTCAAGCGACCACGTCCCGGATACCGTATCGTTTGTGATATAGCGGAAGTTATGCGTCGTGCTACTGACGACGGCTGTGCCATACTTCGTCGTTCTCATATTCTGGATTGTCACTTCAGTCGAGTCGATGTACCCGACACGAATCTCTCCGGTAACCTTTCCGTCGTGGAAGAAGTGAAGGTGTTCGAAAATTCTTGCGCTGTCAGGATGCTCCGACTTGCTTGCGAAGTACCAGTCGCCGACGACCATATCGTTGTATTGCGCCCTCAGCTGTTGTGTCTCAGCTGAAACGGGTACCTCGGTCTCGTCCGACTGACATGAGTACATCGCCAGTGCCAATGCAAAAATTGCCAAAATCTTTATCTTCATACCTTTTCCTGCGTTTTAAATTTACTGTTATAATAACGTTCCCCCACATATTTTATTGTGTGCGAAGCGTACTTTTGTGACTCGGTTGGCATTGCGATTGAAACATAAAGGTTGTGAAAAACCTCGAGAGGTTTAACTTTCGAAAACCTCACATAAGCGATAGAGCTTTCACCTCATGTTGTTCAAATGGTTAAAAAATAATAATTAGTGCCGCTTTTCGACGCCAAACGTCTGACGGATAAAGGTTTTTGAGTATATTTGCGGGCGATTATAATCTACTAAACTCAAAGCAAATGAAAAAACTTCTACTTATTTCTCTTTGCACACTGGCAACGTTGGGTGCCGGTGCAACCGATTATTATGCCGCTCCGGGTGCTACCGGCGACGGCTCAAGCTACGACAAACCGGGCGACATCGTTAAACTTGCAGCCAACAAAAACCTCAAGGCAGGCGACAAAATCTATCTGGAGGACGGCGTCTACATGCTGACGACGGGCGTGGACCTCAAGTATGGTTCCGGCGCTGAGGGCAACGAGATTTTCATTGGTGCATATCCCGGCGCTCATCCTATCCTCGATGGCAGTAAATTGGAGTATGGCGGCAACAACAGCCACTGTCTCCGTATCCGCAAACCGTACATTCACGTCAAGGACATCACCGTCCGCTATGCCGGCAACAAGGGCATCTACGCCTGCGCCGACAATATAACTCTCGAGAATATCGACGCTTACGGCAATGTCGACTCCGGTATTCAGTTCAAGGACGCTACTGGTTGTGTGGCTCTGAACTGCGACTCCCACGCCAACTTCGACTATGAGACTGGTGGTCTCGGCAGTCCTGACTGGGGCGGAAACGCCGACGGATTTGCCGACAAGCAGTACACCAAGGGTGGCAACAAGTACATCAACTGCCGCAGCTGGGACAACTCCGACGATGGTTGGGATTTGTACAAGCACGTTACCAACGGAACACCGGTCTACTTCGAGAATTGCATCACGTACAACAACTCTCCTGAATACTACGACTTTACGGATAATCCACGCGCCGAAACCGACGCCGCCTGGTTCGCAAGTGTTGAGGGAAAGACGGTCACGACGACAAAGAAAGTGACCGTGGAGATGCATAAGAACCACTACTACAACAACGGCAACAAGAATGGTTTCAAGATTGGCGGCAGCAAGCAGCCTACCGATGTCGTCATGTACCGTTGCCTTGCCATCAACAATACTAAGAAGGGCTTCGACCAGAACTATACGACGGGTAACGTGAAGTTGTACAACTGCACGGGTATCGGCAACTATTCGAACTTCAATTTCAACGATGATATTGGCGAGACGGTCGACATCCGCAACTGCATAAGCTATAAGAACGGTGCGTGGGGCGATGTGTTCCATATCACCAACTTCACCCATTCGAGCAACTCCTGGGACCTCGGACTTGAAGGAACGGATGCTGACTTCAACAGTACTGACGGCGCTTTGTCAACGGCTGCCCGCAATTCGGACGGTACTTACAACATGCCGACACTCGCAACCCTCACCGCCGGCAGTCAGTTCATCGATAAGGGTGAGGTCATCAGCGGTTACACCGACGACGTGAAGGACGGAAAGCCGGACCTCGGTTGGAAGGAGTACATTGCTCTTGCTCCGACTGCAATCAAGTCAATCGACAACAATCTAAACGGTGCCCGTCGTCTGAACGTCTACACTATGAATGGGGAGCTGGTCGGAATGGTTGCCGATGGCAATATCGATAAGCTCAACCTCCAGCACGGTATGTACATCGTGAAGGACTTCGACAGCAATAAGGCGGTTAAGATTGTCAAGTAAAGAAGTGGCAAGGTATTAGGTCTTGAACTCTCCAAGCCACAACTTTGACCTCTTCAAGCCTCCCCCAAGGGGAGAATGTCTTATCACCTAACGAATAGCCCCCCCCGAGCCTTCCCCATTGGGAAGGATGTTTAGTTACTTGAAACCTCTTTGAGCATTATTGGTTGCTCAACATCAAGGCTTTGTAAACATCCCTCCCAATGTGGAGGACTTTACTATGCTACTTCCCTTTTGGCTGCACTCGGTCGGTCAACAGACCGATAAAATCTGTTAAATCCGCACCATTCGATTTTAAATATTATCATCCTCTTCGTGTTGTTTGAAGTGAAATTTATACATCAGCAATAACCGCGAAGAGGTTAAAGTTCGGTAACCCCAGGCTGCGGTCGTTGCGCTCCCTTGCCAGGGGTTACCGGGAAGTAAACT
>OMVI01000057.1 GCA_900314455.1 uncultured Prevotella sp.
AAACATAAACTTTCGCGTTGGTTTTTAATTTATTTTTCCTCCATTTTTAATTTATTTTTCCTCCATTTTTAATTTATTTTTCAAGTAAAAATAAATTAAAAACCAATTCAAAACTTAAGCTTTGAAAGCCAGGAAGTTAAGCGATAAACTTTCCAAACCTAAACCACGAACTCTCCAAGCCTCACTTAAGACCTCTCCAAGCCTTCCCATTCGGGAAGGCTTGGAGAGGCTTTTCACTTGGGCTTGGATATGTCTTTCGTCCCCTTTCTTACTCCATGAACTTTTTAGCCGACCTCAGCTGATGGCGCATGACGCTGAGAAGCTGCTGCGTTTCCTGCAAAAGATTGAGGTAAACCATATCGACTTGAAGATTATAGTTGTCCGTTGCCGTCTGCATACGGTTCAGATGAGTCTTGCGGACGACAGAGAGCTTATCCTTACAGATGTCCGCTTCGGAGAGGATATTGCGGTACTGCTCGTAGCGTCCGGTAGAAATCTCGTTGCACGACATTTTCATCAAATCATCGACAGTGCGGCGGATAGGCTCGTACTCTTTGACGTAGGCGGCGGGGATAGGGTTGAAATTGTTTTCAACATGTTCCTTCACCGGGTTCAGCATACGGCGAAGAGTGTACATGTACTGCTGGTCGCTGTTCATGCCAACATGGAACCACGTGTTGCGTTCGATAGCAAACTCGAGCGGAACTTTCTTCATTCCGAGCATCTCCTGTCGGCGTACCTTCTTCAAAGTGGTAAGAGTCTTGCGCAGACCCTTGTCACAATGGCGCAGCTCCTTTACTTTCCGGTTGGTGAAACCGTCGAGTATTGCGTTGTATTGTTCGAGTGCATACTGGCAAGTACGGCTCTGAGTCTCCCGCACATTCTTGCGAAGCATCTCCCAAACGAGCTCCGGGTCGCGCGTCCGCATCATGAGACGGAAACTGTCGTCGGCATCTTTCTCCTGTTCCTTCTTGCGCTTGTACTGTCGGTTGCTGCGCCAGAGGAGGAATACGACGAGAACCATGAAGAGCCCTTGTGCCACAAATCCGCCGTACCACATTATGAGACAGACGAGCGCACAAGTAATGAAGGCGACTCCGGCGGTGATGAACCAGCCGCCAATGACGCTCAGTACGCCCGTCACACGGAACACGGCGCTCTCGCGACTCCATGCTCTGTCGGCAAGACTGGAACCCATTGCCACCATGAAAGTGACGTACGTAGTCGACAAAGGCAGACCGTGGTTGGTACCGAAGGTTATCAGCATGGATGCGACAACGAGGTTGACGGCAGCGCGGACAACATCGAATGCAGCCTTATCGTCGGTCAACTCAACCTCATTGGCATTGAAACGGCTGTTGACCCACTGACGGAAACGTGGTGGAAAAGCATGTGCAACACGCTCGACAAGATTCTGCGAGAAGCGAACTATGGCACGACCGGCACGACTGGAGCCAAACATCTCGTCACCTTCGTCCTGACGCGATAGGTCGACACTTGTCTTTATGACGTTCTGAGCCTTCTTCGACGTTGCCATGGCGATAATCATTATCACTCCCGCAAGCATAAGGTAAAATGGCGGTGTCTTTGCGCTCGCCATCAGTGATGTCATCATAAACGAGTCGGCACTTGCACCGTGGGCGTTGGCATGAAAGTCATTGAAAGAGTCAAGACCGGCAAGCGGAACGCCTATGAAGTTCACCAAGTCATTGCCGGCAAACGACATGGCGAGCGCGAAGGTACCCATTAGAACGGTAAACTTGAATATGTTCACCTTCATCAAGTGCAGAACCTCCATCACAACAGTCGATATAACGAACGTATAGACGAGAAGCAAGTTCGTATTGTCGTTGATATAGCTTCGCACATCATCCGGAATGTACGGGCTCTTGCCAAGTCCTTTCATGAAGATGAAGTATGCAAGCGCGGTGAAAGCTATTCCGCCGAAGATGGCTATTGACCAACGGCTGTGTTTCTGGTAGTTGAACGTGAACGCAACGCGGCTTATCCACATCGCGATCATGCCCACGAAGAACGATATTGCTACCGAAACGAAGATGGCTATAATAACTTTCAGTGCCTGGTTGGAGTTCAGCAGCTCGCCATAATCGAGGCTGTTGTCCGACAATATCATTAGGAACGCCAGCATGAACGTACCGCCAAGTAACTCAAAGACGAGCGAAACAGTCGTCGACGTAGGCATTCCGAGAGTGTTGAACACGTCGAGCACTATCACATCGGTTACCATTACGGCAAGGAAAATAGTCATGACCTGATGGAAGGAGTAGTGGTCTGGCATCATTATGCCATGCCGTGCGACATCCATCATACCCGTCGACATGACGGCTCCGAGTACCACTCCGACCGACGCTATTATGAGCACGGTACGGAACTTGGCGACTCTTGCCCCCACAGCCGACTGCAAGAAGTTGACTGCATCGTTGCTGACGCCGACGAAGAGGTCGAAGACGGCAAGACAGAGCAAGAACACTACAATGCATAAATAAATTGTTTCCATTCTTTTGCGTTACATTATTCTATTATGATGCAAAGTTATTCAGAACATATTACAGCCGAATTTCATACGCGTTACATTTGTGTTACAATTTCATTTGTGCGTGTTAAGCAACTCGTTGATTATGCCGTCGGCAAGTCCGAGGTCGGGAACGATAATCTATGTGGCGTTGGATATGGCGGCAATATGAATGAAAATGCTGGCAGCGGGGACTATAACGTCGGCGCAGTCGGTCTTCAGTCCGTACACGTTCATGCGCGCCGTCCGCACCTCAAAGCGTCCCTTCTTGTCCTCAGTCTGGTATTCGTACTTGCCGCGAACAGTACCTCCAATCTTCATAACGGGCTGCGACGACTGTGCCGAAGCGGTTAAAGTCAGGGTGCAAAACAGCAAAAGCAAAGTTACATTCCTCATATATAATCATTCCGTTGTTGATAAATAATGATTTCGTTGCCAGTGCCTGCAAAGGTAATCCGCCCATATTTCAATCATATTTCAAATGCGTTAAGGTAATGATAAAATAAAGGCGGGGCACGTGCACGATGGCAACGGTGCTCCGCCCGGGGATAGATGAGGAATGTGTTTGTGTCAGATAAAGTTACAATGAGGCTTAATAGACTGTGTTCTCGGGGTCGAAGTTAGCCCAGCCTGCAGTCCAGTCGTTACCGGCTTGGAAAGCTCCGACGAAGTTGACCTTGTCGAACCATGAGTTTGAAGTTATGTCGTCGAATGACGCCGAAAGAGAACTTCCGACCTGAGTGCTTGCCGATATGGCTGAGACAATGCCGCTATAAGAGAGCGGCGACCACCCAAGTACAACGTTGCCGTTGGCCGGCAGTTGGAAGAAAGTACTTGAGAACGACGGCTTCGAGGCATCAACGGTCTTCGTGTTGTAGTCGTACAGTCCGTCAGTGTATATCTTGTTGAAGTCGGTTCCGACAGCATCCATGCCGGCAAATGCGATGCGGTGGAGCTTAAGGAGATTGTTTGTGGCAGCCTCCTGTGTATTTCCCTTTTCGTTGTCGAGTATCAGTCCGATTGGCCAACCTATCGCAACACTGTTGTAGCAGTTAAGTCTTGAGTTGCGGCGGATATGCATTGCGGCCTGGAACTTTCCCATTGACGAGCCGTTTTCAGGGTTCATTCCCCCTCCGTTGATATAGTCTGAGGTGTTCTGAAAGTTGCCATCGAAAGTCTTCGGACCAAGGAATGTCATATTGGAGAACGTCGCCGTGGTGTAAGGCTCTGCTGTAGAGCCATCTGCATTGTTATCGCTTTCGAAGCCATTGCTTTGCGATGCGTCAGCAATCTTTGAGTCGCGGAGTGACAGACCATACTGTACGCTGCCCGAGAAACCGTTGTCGGTGTCGAAATCGTCGTCCCATCCGCGATAGGCGATGAGATATTTGCAGTTGACGGTGCCACCGAACCACTCGTAGGAGTCGTCGTTGGAGTATGAAACCTGCACGTGGTCGATAGTCGTTCCTGCACCGACGGAACCCAGTGTCAGACCGTTTATCTCCTTATCCTTCTCAAACGGATAGCCGGCAAACTCAATACGAACATACTCCAGCACACCTGAGTCGTCGTTGGCGTCCGTTCCTCCGTGCTTTGTTCGCGGTCCGCCTTCAATCTGCTGTGCAAGTACACCATTATTGTTAGGAGCTTTTCCGCAGAGGATTATGCCGCCCCAGTCGCCCGGCTTGCGGTTTCCGGGAGCCTGCTCTGAGGTGAACACGATTGGCTCAGTCTGTGTTCCGCGAGCCACGAGCTTACCACCAGGCTCAGTAATGAGTGCTGCCTTGGTTTCCTTATCACCTTTGATGACAGTTCCCGGCTCAATTGTCAGCGTCGAACCGTCGGCAATATAGACCCAGCCCTTTAACGTATAAGTTCCTTTTTTCAGCGTAGTGTTGCCCTTGAAGACGAATCCCTGGTCGCCGTTACCTATCTGAGTGCCGTCGGGATTGTCGCTTCCGTCCTCGTTGAAGAGTATTCCGTCCGAAGAGACAAGTCCTCCGTCGGTTCCCTTAGTGTAGCCTTTCGCCTGCGGAGAAGGCTCGTTGTTGTCGTCGTTGTCACTGCTGCAAGCGGCGAAGGATGCCGCAAGAGCGAGGATGCCGATGCATCCGAAAATCTTGTTTACTTTCATTTCGTTCGTGTTTAATAAAACTTTTATAGTCTTTACAGCTTCCAAGTCAAAGTCAATTGGAAGTTTCTTCCTGGTTTATATTTGCGTATTGTCTGTTTCACCTCTTTCGTTGTGCCATCTGATAGGGTTACGTCGGAGAACTGCTTGTAATCTATGCTTTGGTTGAGGATGTCCCGCAAGGCGAGCTTCAGTTCCCAATGACGTCCGAAGCGCTTGCCTACCGACAGGTCGAAAGCATCGCGCGGCATCTCGTAGCTGTCGGGCACGCGGACAGCCTTTTCTCCCCCGGCACCGCCTTCGGTACGTCCAACGCCCACGATACGCTTTCCTATGCGGTTGTAGAGCAGCGACACGTCGAGCAGCAACGCTTTGTTCTTGTAGAAGAGGCCTGTGTTGATGAGGTAAGGTGATTGTCCCTGCATAGGCCTGTCGTACTCCGTGGAGCCTTTCTCGAAGTTTACGCGACTGTGAATGAGCGCTCCGTTGAAACTCCAAGAGAAGTTTCGGAGTCCGATAAAGTCGAGAGTCTTTCGTATATCGAGCTCAAGTCCGTAGTTGTTGGCCGCCTTTGCGTTCTTAAAAGAGTACACGACATCTGTTCCTCCGGACATTGTGTAGACCCATTCGATAGGCGAATCAAAGTGCTTATAGAACGCGGCGAGTGATATAAGCTCTCCTTTGGACGGGTACCACTCCCACCGCAAGTCGAGATTCTGCACGTAGCAGTTGCGCAAATCATAGTTTCCCTGCACGTCACTGGCTAAATCGAAGTCGTAATAGACCGACGGTGACACCTCGCGGAACTCCGGTCGGTTTATGCTACGTCCGTAAGCGAATCGGAACTGATGCTGCTCCGATAGTTTATATGTTACATTCAGCGACGGGAAGAAGTCGCCTTTGCGATAGAAATTGCTCTTGTGGCTCACCTCATTCTGCTTTGTATTGGAGACAAGTTCCATGCGGTTCCACTCGTAACGCAGTCCGGCAAGAACACTGAACCGACCGAACGGCAGCGTTGCCGATACATATCCGGCACCAAGGAGGTTGTGTCCGTCATAGTCGTTTATCTTGTTTACATCTTCCAGAAGATACAGTTTGTCGGCTCCGAAGTTATCGGCGTCGCTCAGGAGAGTAGGCATGTCCATGAAACGGAAGCCCAATGGCAACGCATTGTTTGCCGAACTGTACCAGTAAAGGAAGTTACGAGTCTTGTAGGAACGTGTCCTGTACTCGCCGTAGATACCCGCCTTCAGTTTCGGCGTCCACGAACCGAACGTGAACTGGTGCTCGTCGTTGGCTTGGATGGAGAAGATATGCTCATCGAGAGACGTCCACTCGCGTGATATATCGTTCTGGTAGAGCCACTCGTAGTTGTCATTCTCCGACGGATTCTCATTGTAAAGGATGTACTTCCGACGGTCCGGGAGACGCCGGTTGGCGTACGCGTAGCCACCACTCCAGTCGAATACTTCGTCAGTAAAGCTGTGACGCCCCGTTATCTGAGCCGTGTACGTTGTGCGACTGCGGTAGTAATACTCCGCCGAACGTTCCGGTTCCGACTGCGCACTCGTGCCTTCACGACGCGTGTAGCGGCTGTTGCCGAGCTGATTGAATATGTTTTTGAACTGATAACGGTTCCTTCCCGAAGCCGAAAGGAACGTAAGGTTGAGCATAGCACCAAGGCGCACGTTGTGGTTGTACTGGTCATCGGTGCTCAGACGTAGCGGATTGACACGGTCGTTTCCAGCGTCGTAAGCCCCATAGAAGTTGTTCAGCATACCACGATACGTCCGATACTCACTAGTATAGTTGACTGCTGCGGTCATTCCGAGCTTTTCGTCGTTGGCGAAACGCCAGCTGCGGCTCCAGTCGGCTGCAAGTTTCAAATCTCCGACGGGATGCTTTTCGTGTACGGACCAGTCGTTGTTGAGATGGTTTCCTGTAAGGGAGTACATCGTATTGCCACCGCTGTTGAGGCCTAAAGAGTGCAGCGTGGCATCCATTCCTCCATGAAGAGAACGCATTCCTCCGTCGAAACCGAGCCAGTCGGTCGACGATGACTTTGTTGAAAGAAAGCTGCGGAATGCAGAGCCACTGTTCCAATTGCCTCCAACGCTGATGTGGAAAGTGTTCTCCGATGGTATTTCCTTAGTACTAATAAGTATAAAGCCACCGGTATAGTCGGCTGGATACTCCGCTGCCGGGGCTTTTACGATTGTCAGGTTATCGATTTGGCTGCTTGGAATCATGTCGAAGGAAAAGGCGCGTGTGTCCGCCTCGCTGCTCGGAACAGCGCCGCCGTTAATCCAGACATTGTTGTAGCGCTGCGAAAGACCACGTACCATGACGAACTTTTCGTCTATAAGGCTGACTCCTGGCACACGGCGTATGACCTCACCGGCATTGGAATCCTGCGCACGACTTATCTCTTGTGCCGATATATTGCTCACTATGACGGAACTCGACTTTGTCTGCTGTATCATTGCTGTTTCCGTATTTCTGCTTGCTACCCCAGTAACAACAACCTCGCCGAGTGCTTGTTCATCAGCCGACAGTGCTATCTGAAGTAGTTTTCCCGCACCGTCAGGCATCGCCTGAACTCCGTCAATATTCTGAGTCTTATAAGAAAGATATTTGATTGTTATTGTATACTTCTCCCCGTTGGTAAGTCCAGTGAGGTGGAAGTTACCATCAATGTCGGTAACCGTCCGCGAACTGGTTCCAACTGCTTCAACCGTGGCTCCGATGACGGGCTCGTGTGTCCTGCCGTCGGAGACGTTTCCGCGGATGTCCTGTGCTTCTGCTGCAAACGGGAGAAGAAGCAACGAACATGCTAACGCGTAATTTTTCAATTCTCTCATCATCTGTTTAACTTTACTATCTTTTCTCGAGTGCAAAGTTAGACAGATGATATTACAGAAAAATTACGCTTGTGTTACATGTCAGTGAAGATTGTTCTGTTTATTCTTTAGGCAGGCAAATCTCTGCCAAAGCTTTGTCCAGGGCATCGACTTCCTCGTCGGTCGTTGCCCAACTGGTGACGAAGCGGCAGAGGTATGTACCATCGTCGAGGGGCTTCCACTCCTCGAAGAGAACCTTGTCTATCAGCTTTTCCTTCTGCTCTTTTGTAAGAACGACGAACTGCTGGTTAGTTGGTGAGAGTTCAAGCTGGCGCAATCCGTACTTGGCAAACAAGGCGCGAAGCTTCATTGCCTCATCGATGGCATGGCGGGAGATTTTAAAGTAGAGGTCATCGGTAAACAATGTGTCGAACTGCAAGCCTAAAAGGCGTCCCTTAGCAAGCAATGCACCATGGTGTTTGATGGTCGTAAAGATGTACTTGGAGCCCGGTGTGTTGGCGAAGACAACTGCTTCTCCGAACAGTGCGCCAACTTTTGTGCCACCGATGTAGAACACGTCACAATGGTGGGCTAGGAACGGCAAATCAACATCATTGCCATCGGCAGCGAGTCCGTAGCCAAGGCGTGCCCCGTCGACGTATAAATAGAGGTTATACTTTTTGCAAACATCGTACAGCTCGGCAATTTCCTTGCGCGAATATAGCTCGCCCATCTCTGTCGGGAACGTGATATAGACCATCCCCGGCTGCACCATGTGCTGCCAAGTCTCGCTCTCAAAGAAGCGCTGCATGTACTCGTCGACAGCTGCCGCACTAACCTTCGTATCGTTGCCGGGCATCGGCAGTACCTTATGACCATACGATTCGACGGCTCCGGCCTCAAGATTAAAGATGTGGGCGGACGGCGCGCAGATGACGCCCATGCACCCTTGAAGAAGCATATCGATAACTGTGGCGTTCGCCTGTGTACCTCCGATGAGGAAACGGACGTCGGCTTTGTCGAGGCCACATAACCGGCGGATTTTCTCTTTTGCATTAATCGTATAGGAATCGAAGCCGTAGCCGGACGTGCGGACATCGTTTGTCTCGGCAAGACGCTGCAAAATCTGAGGCACTGCGCCGTTGTTATAGTCGCTTTCGAATGAAGGTTTCTCGTTTCTCATAATGTTAATCGGTTATTATGCGTTGTTCTTAGCGCATTAAGTTCTACACCTTTGCAAAATTAATCAATTAGAAAGGAACGGGCAAAGAAAATCGGAGATTTTTTAAAGGATTCTTCCTAACCAAGCCTTCCCCAAGGGAAGGATGTTTAAAATGACTTGTGGCAGAACGGCCGTGGAATATAACTATCTTATACATGTATAAGTTCTATGTGTCCTCATATTAAGATATCGCTTATGCAGGGTCTTCGGCAGTTTAACCTCTGCGAGGTTATTGCTGTTGTGTAGTCCGTCATCCCAAAAGTCGTATGAGCCAAATTCTCTCTCAATTTATCAACAAGACTATTAAACATCCTTCCCTTTCGGGAAGGTCTGGTTAGGCTTTACTTTGGGCTTGGTTAGGCTTTTGCTCTGCTTAACCTTACCTCTTGGAATGTCAAACATAATGTTTCGTCTTGGAAAATAAATTATTTTTCATAGAAAAATAAATTAAAAATCAAGCAAAAATAATTTATTTTTCGACTAAAAATAAATTAAAAACCAACCCCAAAACTAACCTTTTGCATTACAGAAGGTTAGATAAAACATCCCCAAACCATAAATTCGACCTCTCCAAGCCTCCCCCATGACCTCTCCAAGCCTCCCCCTTGGGGGAAGGCTTGGTTAGGCTTTAGCTTGGGCTTGTTTAGGCTTTAGCTTCGCTCTCTTGTTTATTAAGAAAGTGAAAAAATTGTATTCTGTGTCTTAAACTCCAAATTTTCTCCAAAATCGGGCTGTAAGTTTGCAAGTGGAAAACGATATTACGCGAATGGAGGTCACAGATAAACCCTTCACGGAGAAAACAAATTGCAGATGAAAGAAGCAGAAATTATTTTTTCTCTCTTAATTATTTCCGTCGGCATACAAGCACAGACAACAGACAGTTTAGCCACGGAAAGGACCCTGGTAATGGCTGACAGTGCAGCAACGGTGACCGACACGTTGCGCTTCACGCCGTTCCAGAGGAAGATGGATGCGCTCAGTCGCAGTAAGTGGTTTCGTGCCACATACCTAGGAGTACCCCTTATAGCCGGTGGACTGATAGAGAAGCATCAGGATTCAAAGTTCCGTAGGCTTCGCAACGACTTCATGCCACGTTTCCATCGTGACCTCGACAACTACATGCAGTTCTCGCCTGCTGCCGTGATGCTGGGACTGAAGGCTGCCGGAGTTAAGTCACGCAGTTCCTGGGGACGAATGCTCGTCAGCGATGCCTTCTCCGTCGTGTTGGCAACGAGCGTTGTACAAGGGCTGAAGAACTCCACCCATATCACCCGTCCTGATGGTTCCGACAACCACAGCTTCCCTTCCGGCCATACAGCTACGGCGTTTATATCAGCCACTATGCTCTCGAAGGAGTACGGCTACTTGTCGCCGTGGGTCAGTGTGGGTGCATATAGCGTTGCCACAGCAACCGGACTGATGCGCGTAGCCAACAATAAGCACTGGCTGTCGGACGTCATGGTGGGTGCAGGCATTGGTATTCTGTCGACGAATTTTGGATATTGGTTAGCCGATTTGATTTATAAGGATAAAGGATTGAATGTTCAGGAGACGCCCGAAGGATGGCTCGGGTATCGCAACCCGTCGTTCTTCGGGCTTTACATGGGCTTCAACATTCCGCTAAGCAACTTCGATGTAAGCGAGGATGTTTCATATCGCTCCTCCACGGGAACAGTTCTTGGAGCCGAGGGCGCTTACTTCTTCAATAAGTATATTGGTGTTGGTGGGCGTGCAACCATATCGAACCTGCAATTCATCGTCAACGGCAACGAAGCTCCGGACAACACCCTCGACTACTATACGTTTGCTGCCGGTCCGTACTTCAACCTTCCCCTTACACCACGGTGGGGCTTCGGCACGAAACTGCTGGCATCCTACACCAGCTATCAAAGTACCAACATCGGTGGCGTCTATGTTCCGAGAAATGCCGGATGGGGCTTCGGAACGGGTTTCAATATTGACTACCGGGTACGCAAACGCTTAGGTATCGGCGTGTTCCTCGACTACAATGTGCAGCCACCACATAGTAGGTACAGTGATGAATTTATGCACACTATGACGTTGGGCGCAAGAGCTGTGATACGATTTTGATAGCAGATAGTTCTGCAAGTGTGTTCTACACTTCTGCTTATTGAATATTTTACGAATTCAATTAGTATTTTTACGCCACATTTGAAAATAGAGATTTATAAACAGAATGATGAAGATAGAGAAGAAAAACATATATATGTTGCTGCTGACAGTGTTCTGCCTGATAACGTTTTTCGCAAATCGGGCATCTCTGCCGACCGACATTATGGAGTCGAGGAACATCGTCACGGCACGCGAGATGGTCAGCGCCGGCAACTGGCTGGTGCCGACAATGAACGGTGAACTGCGACTGGAGAAGCCGCCTTTGCCAACGTGGGTTGCTGGAGGAATAGAGAAACTGTGCCCGGACAGTCTCGCTGCGCAACGTACCGCTGCCGGTGTTATGGGCTGTCTGTGGACCGTCTACCTCTTCCTGCTTGTCCGCTATGTCTCAAAGCGCGACGATTTGGCTATGACAACAGTCGTTGTGTTCCTCACCTGTTATAATCTCGTGCTCATGGGACGCTCCGCCACGTGGGATATCTACTGTCATGCGTTCATGATGGCTGCCATTTACTATCTGACACGTGCCCTTTACGAAGACAACCACTACCGGCAGCGGCTTGTTTTGGCAGGTTTGTTCATGGGATTATCGTTCCTCAGCAAGGGCCCTGTGTCCTTCTATGCTCTGCTTCTGCCGTATCTTATAATGTTGGTTGCGCTTCCCCAGCCGGTAATGAAAGGCAAATGGGGATGGTTCGTGGCAATGCTAGTCATCACGCTGGTCATCGGCTGCTGGTGGTACGTCTACCTCCTCGTTGCCCATCCTGCCGAAGTGGAAGCCGTTCTGCACAAAGAGTCGGGCGCATGGAGCAACCACAACGTGCGTCCGTGGTACTATTATTGGCGTTTCTTCCTAGAGATGGGAGCATGGAGCCTGCTTATGCTTGCCGCACTCGCCTTCCCTTACTGGCGCAAACACATCTCCGTGCCTCGCGACTACCTGCTTGCCATAACGTGGGCGATAGCCTCCATCGTACTGTTGTCGCTAATGCCGGAGAAGAAGACACGCTATCTGCTGCCGTCGCTGGCACCCTGCTCCATCGTCGTGGCGTGCCTGCTGTTTCATTTCAAGAAAGGTGAAAGCCTCGACTGGTTCAGCAAGTATCTGTACATTGTCAACGGATTGATTATCTCAGTTGTAGTGTTGCTGCTTCCGCCGTTGCTCTACCGTTATGGCGTCAAGGCTGGAGTGATAAGCATTCACACGGACATCGTGGCTTCGATATTCATGGTTGCCATTGCCGGTTGGTTGGTTTGGAACACGCTGCAAATGCATCCGATGGAGTATGTGGCAGGCATTGCAGCCCTGTTCTGTTTCGCCGAGCTGTTCCTTTTGGGAGCTGTCGGACATACGTTCGGTAACCCAGATGCCCACAGTATTGCTGCCGTGAGAACCGACAAGCGTGTGGCTGGGCTGCCTTTCTACCACAATGAAAGCGAGGCGCTGCGCATTGAGCTCGTCTATGAGGCCGACAGGAAAATTCTTCCGCTCAACATTGCCGACTCATCGGTCGTCAGCAATCACCTGCCGTTTGTCCTCGTGTCGCGCAAATGGGCTAAGGACGAATTGCCGAAGACAGTCATCAACGATGTCGACACTGTCGCAATAGGCACGTTCGACGACAATAAGCATCCTAAGAAAGACCGCCACTACACGGCGGATTTCATCAATCATGTGACAGTTATTAAAAAGAAGAATTGATTTATAGTACTATAAGATATGAATAAGACAAAAGATTACGAACTGACAATTATAATTCCCGTCTACAATGAGGTAGACAATCTCGACCGAGTGGAAAAGGAACTGGCTGCGTTTCTGCCCAAGTCGCTGGTGAAAGCTTGTGTTCTCTTCGTCAACGATGGCTCTACAGACGGCAGTTTGGATAAAATACATGATATATGCGGTCGTCAGAAGGACTTCTTCTACATAAGTTCCGAGCAGAACCACGGGCTCAGCACCGCCATGAAAGCAGGCATCGACACCATCGAAAGCAAGTACACGGGATACATAGACGCCGACCTCCAGACCAATCCGGAGGACTTCAACCTTCTGCTTAAGTATGCTCCCGACTACCAACTCGTGGCGGGTATCCGTGCCAAGCGAAAGGATTCGGTTTTTAAGAAATTGCAGTCGAAGATTGCCAATGGCTTCCGCCGTAAGATGACGGGCGACACCGCCACTGACACGGGATGTCCACTGAAGGTCATGTGGTCGTCATACGCCAGGCAGCTACCTTTCTTCGACGGCATGCACCGCTTCCTTCCTGCGCTGATGATGCTCCTCGACGGTAAGTTCAAGGAGTTGCCCGTGCGCCACTATCCACGCATTGCAGGTGTGTCGAAGTATCACCTTTGGAACCGCCTCAAGGGTCCGTTCCTCGACTGTTTCGCCTATCGCTGGATGAAGAAGCGGTTCATAAGGTATCGGATTAGCGAGCAGAACATTTAAGAAACATATCCAAGTCTCCCTCAATGGAAATTTGTTTGAAATGCAAATATCATCATTATACGTTTATGCCATAGGCTTCCTGGCGCAGGGATTCTTCTCAGCGAGGATGCTCATCCAGTGGTTCCTCTCGGAGAAGGCACGCAAGGTCGTCTCGCCGAACGCTTACTGGCTGTGCTCGTTGGCAGGCAGCATACTTCTCTTCGTGTACGGTTGGCTTCGCGACGACTTCGCTATCATCTTCGGACAAATAATCTCCTACTACATTTATATATGGAATCTGGACATCAAGGGAGTGTGGCGCAAGGTGCCGCTCGTTGCCCGCGTGTCGATAGAGACACTGCCGTTCCTTGCCTTCGGTGTGATGCTGCACGACATCCCCGCGTTCGTCAACGACTTCTTCCATAACGGAAGCGTTCCGCCGGCACTGCTTGTGTGGGGCTCGGCAGGACAGATTATATTCACGTTGAGGTTCATCTATCAGTGGTACTACAGCTACCGCCGCCATGAGTCGATACTTCCCGTGGGCTTCTGGATTATCAGTCTCGTCGGATGCTCTATCATCGTAAGTTACGGTATATTCCGTCTCGACCCTGTTCTCATAGTCGGTCAGTCGGTGGGATTCTTAACTTACAGCCGCAATATAGTATTGTATAGGAAATCAAAGAAAAACAGTAAAGCATGAAAATATTGATAACCGGAGCCGCAGGGTTCATAGGACATAAGATGGTGAAGGTGCTGACGGACGAGGGTGCAGACGTTGTGGGACTCGACAATATCAACGACTATTACAGCGTTGCACTCAAATTCGCGCGTCTGAAGGATACTGGCATAGAGCAAGCGGATATAGAAGGCGCTGCCGACGGAACACTGTTGCAAAGCAAAACGCTTCCCCGCTACCGCTTTGTGAGGATGAATCTGACTGCAACCGATGGCATTGAGCGACTGTTCGAAGCAGAGCACTTCACACATGTGCTGAACCTTGCGGGACAGGCGGGCGTCCGTTATTCCATTGAAAATCCACGCTCGTACATCGAATCGAATGTTGTCGGTTTCCTGAATATCCTCGAGGCGTGTCGCAACAATGGTGTGAAGCACCTCGTCTATGCAAGTTCAAGCAGCGTCTACGGCATGGACCCTAACGTGCCTTTCAAGGAATCCGACCGCACCGACGCACCCGTCAGTCTCTATGCAGCGACGAAGAAGAGCGACGAAGAGATGGCATACGCTTACAGTAAGTTGTTTGGCATTCAGACTGTGGGGCTCCGTTTCTTCACCGTCTATGGTCCGTGGGGTCGTCCCGATATGGCTCCGATGAAGTTTATGAATGCCATCATAAGCGGAAAGACCATCGACGTGTATAACCACGGCAACATGTTGCGTGACTTTACCTACATCGACGACATTGCGGAGGGTATCCGTCGCGTGCTGAACTCCAACGATGGCAATGCCATTCCTTTCCGGATATACAACATCGGGAACTCTGAGCCGGTGCGGTTGCTCGACTTTATACACACGATTGAGGAAGTGACGGGACACAAGGCGCACATGAACATGATGGACATGCAGCCCGGCGATGTTGTCAGAACGTATGCCGACACGTCGCGTTTGCAGTCGGACTTCGGCTATAAGCCGTCGACTACAATCCGCGAAGGAATAGAAAGGCTTTACGCCTGGATGAAAAGCCAGACAGAAACGGCTATCATCACGCAAGCAACAACAGTGCGGTAGGCTTTCTTCTTGGCGTCTTTGATGAGATGCAGGGCTATGAAGTTGCCGAGCATCATTGCGCAGCCGATGAAGAATCCGTTGAGGAATATGTGCCAGTTCATCAAGTCGAATTTACCGTAAGTCACCGCCTTGACAATGTGCATGGCAGCCGCTGCGGTCGCTTCGCTGACGATGTATGCCACCGGCGACAACTCCAAGGTCAGGAAAACGGCGCTGCTCAGTGGTCCGGAGATGCCCAGCATTCCGTTGATAAAGCCCGTCAGCCCACCGCCGATGAGCATTGTCTTCTTTCCCTTTGGCAACTTCATCTTCCCGCGAAGTTTCATAATTGAGAATACAATGAGGAAGATGCAGAGGACGCGGGTCATCAGCGTTTTGTCGATAATGGAGAAACCGAATGCTCCCAGTGCCGTAAACGGAAGAGCGGGGACAAGGAACCATGCCACCTGCCGCCATTCTATCTGCCGCCATCCCATAGCCGCACGCGAGAGGTTGCTCATCATCTGTGCTATCGTCGATACAGGAACGGCAACTTCAACGCCATAGAAATAGGTTATGACGGGCAGCAGTATCATTCCGCCACCAAAGCCTACGGACCCGGACAGTGTTCCTGCCACGAGTCCGACGATTACCAATGTTATGTACATTCCCATACTGAATGCAAAAGTAAGCATTAATATTATGTACCGATAATAGTAATAGTTAAATTTTATTTCTTGTAAACGGGTTTATTACAGTCGCTTTTGCTGATTGCAAAATCTGCCGTAGTACAATAAAAATAAGTGGATAGCGTTATGAAAAAAGTGAAGGTTTTGATTATAGAGGACGAGCGGCGCCTTTCGGATACGATACGTGACTATCTCGAAGGGCAGGGCTATTTGTGTGAGCAAGCATTCAAATTCAACGATGCGAAACTGATGGCGGGCTCATACGAGTACGACTGTGTGCTGCTCGACCTTATGCTTCCCGGTGGCGACGGACTCGATATTCTGCGTGAGATAAGGCGGAGCCACAACGGGGAAGGGGTTATAATCATTTCGGCAAAGGACTCTCTCGACGACCGTGTGAGTGGACTTGAGATTGGCGCCGACGACTATCTGCCGAAGCCCTTTGCGTTGCCGGAACTGTCGATGCGCATCTTCGCCCTTATCCGCCGTAAGGAGTTCTCGGCTAGTAACATTATGAAGTCGGGCGAGGTAACCATCGATTTGCTGCGGAAAGAAGTCACGGTGAGTGGCAAACCGGTGACGCTGACACGCTCGGAGTACGAGTTGTTGCTCTTCTTCGTCAGCAATTCGGGGAAGGTTGCCTCAAAGGCTGCAATTGCGGAGCACCTCAGCGGTGAGATGGCTGATATGATGGACTCGTTCGATTTCATATACAGTCACATCAAGAACCTCAAGGCCAAGCTTGCAAAGGCAGGTCTCAGCGATTGCATAAAGACTGTCTACGGAACGGGATATATATGGAAGGAATGAAGGAAAAAACGTTGACGAGCCGCCTCATGATGCGTTTCGTCATCTGTATGGTGGTATTGCTGGTGCTGGCAATACCTGTTTTGTATTATATTACGACACAGTACTATGCCGAAGACTTGGCCGATTTAATTAGCGAATATGGCATTCAGAACCCGGACATCGACCTTGAGGAAGACACGATAGAAGGTTTGTTCATCCAGTTCCTGTCCATCATCGCCATAGTCTTTGTCGCTGTGCTAGTCGTTATGCGTTATGTGCCGCGGCGGTTGTGGCTTCCTTTCCGTGAGACTTTGGCTAAAATAGAAGGCTTCAAGGTAGAAAGCGGAGTCGTGCCTCAGCTCTCCAAATCAGGCACGAAGGAGTTTGACGAACTCAACGATACACTTATGAGCATCATGACGAGCAGCGTTAAGAGCTACAAGGTGCAGAAGGAATTTACCGAAAATGCCTCCCACGAACTTCAGACGCCTATCGCCATTGTGGAAGGGAAACTCGACAACATGCTGCAAGACGAACATCTGACGGAGCATCAGGCTTCGGAGATACAGCAAATCTACCAGGAAATACGCCACATGTCTCGCCTTAGCCGCAACCTTTTGTTGCTTTCGAAGATTGAGAACAACCAATATCATGCTTTCAAGGAAGTCAATGTGTGTGACAATATAGAGTCAATCTTGCCCAATCTCGAAGGTCTTGCACCCGACATTACTATTGAAACGAAGCTCTCCGACAAAGGATTGACGGTCAACTGCAACGAAACTCTCCTCGAAAGCATGCTCAACAACCTCGTGGTAAATGCTGTCCGCCACAACATTCCGAACGGAAAGATAACCTTATCGGTGGAGAACCGCACACTGACGGTCGCCAACCAGTCTGCTGAACCAGCCCTCGACGAGTCTCACATCTTCTCCCGCTTCTATCGAAGCAAGACAACCCAGAAGGGCAACGGTCTCGGACTGGCTATCGTCAAGAGTATCTGCGACTACCATCATTGGTCTATCAAGTACCAATACGCCGCCGGCACACACTGCTTCGTAGTCCGCTTTTAATGGTTTCCTGCGCGTTCGGTCTATAAATATGTGCTTGGAAAATATTGTAAAATGCAAAAGCCAAGTTGCGATATATCAACAACTTGGCTTTTTAAAGTTGGGATACCCGGATTCGAACCAGGAATGACAGGACCAGAATCTGTAGTGTTACCATTACACCATATCCCAATTTGCAAGACACTAACGTTTCTGTTAGCGAGTGCAAAGGTACAGCTTTTTCTGTAATCGCCAAAGAAAAACGAGAGAAATTTTATAAAAAAAGCAAAATATTATCCTTAAACGGCAATTCGTAATCGGTAATTCAAAATTATCATTTACCTTTGCAGTTACTTTAATTAAAGATGTTTTATAGTAGGATGATGGGATGAAAGGGTGAAGGGACGACAGAATGAAAGTTCGTGCCGAAGCCATTTTCAGCATTCATCAAAATTCAATTGTCAATTAAAAGATTGCATGAACGAAACGGAAAAGTTAGTAAAGAATATCGTAAAGGGAATACAAGATAAGAAAGGAAGCGGCATCGTTGTCGCCGACTTGTCGAATATAGACGGTACAATCTGCAAATACTTCGTCATTTGCCAAGGCAATTCACCGCAGCAAGTTGAGGCTATTGCGGGCTCAGTGAGCGACTACGTCCGTGAGACGACTGGCGAGAAGCCTGTCAACTGTGTAGGTCTCGGCAACGCAGTGTGGGTCGCCATGGACTATGTCGATGTACTTGTGCATATCTTCCTGCCCGAGACACGTTCGTATTACGACCTCGAGCATTTGTGGGAAGATGCCAAACTGGAGAAGGTTCCGGACATTGCTTAAGCCTCGAGAGTCTCTCCATGCCTCCCGGATGTAGAGGTGTTTAGTTACATAAGTTATATATTTAAGAATATGCCATCACAAAATAACAACAACCAACCGAAGATGCCGAAGTTCAATATGAACTGGATTTACATCTTCGTAATCATCAGTCTCGCGCTGATATTCTTCTCCGGCGGAACCCAGAACTTAGGAAACGGTTCGGCAAGTGTGGAGAAGGACTACACCACCTTTGTCAACTACGTCAACAAGGGTTATGCGTCGAAGGTTGAGATAAACAAGGATGAGAGTACGCTGAAGATGTATGTCCGTCCTGAGCACTTAAAAGATGTGTTCGGGCAGGGCAACCTCGGCAACGATCCATACATAAAAGTCGAGATTGGTTCGCTAGACAATCTCGAGCAATTCCTTAACACCGCCGTACAGCAGAAGAAGATTGCCGGCTTCAGCTATAAGAACAACGACAGCAGTCTGTTGACGAACATACTCATCAACGTCCTGCCGTGGGTACTGATAATCTTCGTCTGGTTCTGGCTTATGCGCCGTATGAGCGGTGGCGGAGGCTCCGGTGGCGGAATATTCAGCGTCGGCAAGTCGAAGGCAAAGCTCTATGAGAAGTCGAAGTCGGTAGGCGTGACGTTCAAGGACGTTGCCGGTCAGGAGGGTGCCAAGCAGGAAGTGCAGGAGATTGTGGACTTCCTGAAGAACCCGAAGAAGTACACTGAGCTCGGCGGAAAGATACCTAAGGGTGCGTTGCTTATAGGACCTCCGGGTACCGGTAAGACTTTGCTCGCCAAGGCAGTAGCCGGTGAGGCCGGCGTACCGTTCTTCTCGATGAGCGGCTCCGACTTCGTCGAAATGTTCGTCGGTGTCGGTGCAAGCCGTGTCCGTGACGTCTTCCGTCAGGCAAAGGAAAAGGCACCATGCATAATCTTTATCGATGAGATTGATGCAGTCGGCCGTGCGCGTTCCAAGAACCCAGCAATGGGAGGCAACGACGAGCGCGAGAACACTCTGAATGCCCTCCTTACCGAGATGGACGGCTTTGGAACAAACTCCGGAGTCATTGTCCTTGCAGCTACAAACCGTGCCGACATGCTTGACAAGGCATTGCTGCGTGCTGGCCGTTTCGACCGTCAGATACACGTAGATTTACCAGATTTGGCTGAGCGCAAGGCTATATTCCAGGTTCACCTCCGTCCGTTGAAGTACGACAAGAGCCTCGATGTCGACTTCCTGGCACGTCAGACCCCGGGCTTCTCGGGTGCCGACATCGCCAATGTATGCAACGAAGCAGCCCTCATAGCTGCCCGTCACAATAAAAAAGAGGTAACAAGTCAGGACTTCCTCGATGCCGTTGACCGTATCATAGGTGGTCTGGAGAAGAAGACCAAGGTTATGACAGCCGAGGAGAAGCGCTCCATCGCCATCCACGAAGCTGGCCATGCCGTTGTAAGTTGGTTCTGCAAGGCTGCCAATCCGCTTGTTAAAGTCACCATCGTACCGCGCGGGCAGGCTCTCGGAGCAGCATGGTACCTTCCTGAGGAACGTGTCATCACGACCAAGGAGGAAATGCTCGACGAGATGGCAGCACTGCTTGGAGGCCGTGCCGCTGAGGAATTGTTTGTCGGTCAGATATCAACCGGTGCCATGAACGACCTCGAGCGTGCCACGAAGAGCGCCTACGGAATGGTAGCATACGCCGGAATGAGCGACAAGTTACCAAATATCTGCTATTACAACAATCAGGACTACTCGTTCCAGAAGCCTTATTCGGAGGCTACTTCCGAGATTATGGACCACGAGGTACTGACGATGATAAACCAGCAGTATGACAGAGCCAAGGAAATCCTTAAGGAACACCAGGAGGGTCATAAAGCTATAGCAGACTTGTTGTTTGAGCGTGAGGTCATCTACGCTAAGGATGTCGAGGCCATCTTGGGCAAACGCCCGTGGAAGAGTCGTTCCGACGAAATCCTCGCAGAGAACGAAAAGGCTAACGAGGCTCCAAAACTCGAAGACCAGAACGACGCTGTCAAGCAGGCACAGGCAGACTATGAGAAAGGCGCGACCTCTCCCAACCCCTCCGAAGGAGGGGAGAACGCAGCTCCATCTGCGGATGACAACGCTTCAAACAAGTAACAGTAATCTGTTATAAACATCAACAAACATCCATTGCTGGGGCGGTCCTCGTGGCTGCCCGATTACCTCGGAGAGGACAACAAAGCAAACGTTAATAATTAATTCTACAGCTTTTTAAGCGTATTAAGCGTATTTGCAGAGGGTGGTAAAGATGTTATAGACTACTCCGAAGTTTAACATAGTAACTCCATCTCCCCTCCGTTCGGATGGGTCGGGGGAGGTCCTAAGGGGACTTGGGGGAGGTCTTATATTTATTTGCTATATGAAGAATCTTATAACACGCACTATAACAGGCATCGTCTATGTGGCGATAATGGTATTGGGCATGATGCGTCCCGACACCATCATCCTGCTCTTCGCCCTCATCGGCGGACTGACAATGTGGGAATACACCAGTCTTGTGAACAACATCGAAGGCGTGACAGTCAACCGGCTCATATCGACCATAGCCACAGTGGTATTCATCTTCGGCGTAGCAGGCTGGCGCACCGGACTCGTCAATGGCTTTGCAGGTATCGTTCCGTACATCATCACCATTGTCTATCTGTTCATTGCCGAGCTCTATCTCAAGCAACCGAACCCGATAAACGACTGGGCTTACACGATGCTCGGGCAGATGTACGTAACCCTTCCCTTTGCGTTGATATTCTTCCTAGCCTTCCAAATCGACATAATGAACGGCGCAACGTTCGACATGCTGTTGCCGTTGAGTCTCTTCATCTTCCTTTGGGTGAACGACTCGGGCGCCTACTGTGTAGGCTCTCTTATCGGAAAGCACAAGCTCTTTCCGCGTATCAGCCCCGGAAAGACATGGGAAGGCAGCATCGGCGGTGGCGTCCTCGTTCTTATCGTGGCTGGTGTCATAGGCTATTTTGCCAACAACAACCCTGCCAACCCTCATCTTATGTCTATGCCGCAGTGGATAGGCTTCGGCGCTGTCGTTGCCGTTTTCGGTACGTGGGGTGACCTTGTGGAGAGCCTTTTCAAGCGTACTCTGGGCATAAAGGACAGTGGCAACATTCTGCCGGGGCACGGTGGAATGCTCGACAGGTTCGATTCGTCGCTCCTTGCCATACCTGCATCAGTCATTTATCTGTATGCGCTGACGGCGTAAAAACAGCAAAGACCCCGAAAAGCCTAACCAAGCCTTCCCGAATGGGAAGGATGTTAGATACTTAATGCCTTCTTGCGCCTTTCTATAAGGTGATTAAACATCCCCTCCTTGGGAGGGCTTGGGGAGGTCTTGGCCACTTGTGGTATGCTATAAGGTAACTAACATCCTCCCCTTGGGGGAGGCTTGGAAAGGTTTTAAGGGAGGCTTGGAGTGGTCATCGCTTAACTTCCTGGCTTTCAAAGCATAAGTTCTAGCTTGGTTTTTAATTTATTTTCGCTTGAAAAATAAATTAAAAATGGAAGAAAAATAAATTAAAAATCAGATAAAAATAAATTAAAAACCAACGCGAAAGTTTATGTTTCGCATTCCAGTTGCTTATTTTTGACATTCGTTGTTGGCATCAATGACGTTCCATGCACTCAAGTCGCTGTCGTCGTTGAACTCTTCAAGGAATGGCACGTTGTAGGTTTTACCAGCCTCACGCTTAGGAGCATTCTTCTTGTTGACTTCGTTTCCGCTGAGGAAATAAGCCTGATAGGGTAATTTTGGATTGATGCTTTCACGATTGCCGGTAAATTCTCTTGCCGTCTGTGACATGTTTATCCTAACTCTTTGCGCAGAAACTTGTCTTTCCATACAAGCGGCTTCGCACCCTTTTTCCCCTCCGTACGGAGGGGCGAGGGAGGTGTCACTTCCACAACAACTTATATATAATGTCGGCAGCGTTGTCCGGTGCCACTGCATCGCCAAGTTGTTCAGACACGTATTTGTAGCCATCGAGCATTTCTTCGCGTTCCTTATGCCCCGGCAGGATATGGTAGAGCTCGTTCACAATATTATATATACGGAAACGGTCGGCAAGCAACTCCGGCACGACTTCGCGTCCGGCGATGAGGTTGACGAGCGAAATGTACTTCACTTTTATGATGTGTTCGAAGGCGAAGCGTATCAGCTTAGGTACCGGAGTCTCATAGCAGACAACCTCGGGGACGCCTATCAGCGCTGTCTCCAGCGTCGCCGTGCCACTCGTGACGAGAGCTGCGGTGGAGTGGGTGAGCAGTTGGTAGGTCTCGTCCTTCACCACTTTGACGTCGGTTCTGCTGATGAACTTCTTGTAATAGGCATCCTCCACCGACGGCGTACATGCCAGAACCATCTGGTAATCGGTAAAGTTCTTCGCCGCCTCAATCATCGCCGGCAGGTTGTCCTTTATCTCCTGACGACGGCTTCCGGCAAGAAGCGCGATTATAGGCTTGTTGTCGAGATTGTTGCGGCTTATGAAACTGGCCTTCGTCTCATGGTACGACTGCTTGAAGTTGCGTACCTCCTCAGCCGTTGGATTGCCAACATAGTGGATGGGGTAGTGGTGTTTCTTCTCGTAGAAGTCGACCTCGAACGGGAGAATTGAGAACATCTCGTTGACGTCGCGCTTGATAGCCTTGATGCGCCACTCCTTCCATGCCCATATCTTCGGCGAGATATAGTAGTACACCCGTATGTTTGTCTTCTTCCGCAGGTACTTTGCAATGTTGAGGTTGAAGTCGGCATAGTCGACGAGGATTACCACATCCGGTTTCCACTGCACGATGTCCTTCTTGCAGAACGCCATGTTGCCGAATATCTTATGCAGATGGAGCAGTACCGGAACGAACCCCATGTATGCCAAATCGCGTATGTGGCGCACGCATGTACCCCCCGCCGCCTTCATCTTATCGCCTCCGAAGAAACGGAATTCGGCTATAGGGTCCACCTTCTTCAGCGACTCCATGAGTCGCGATGCATGTAAATCGCCGCTTGCCTCACCGGCTATCAAGTAGTATCTCATAAACAATCAATTCAAGTTACGGCCTAACCAAGCCTTCCCCAAGGGAAGGATGCTTAGTCACCAAGATGCCTGTTACGTTCCAATATTTATCCAAGGGAATATCCACAAATAAGCGTCTGTAAGCATTACATCCACTGCAGGGCGTCCCTCGTGGGCGCCCGTTTGCCTTGAAAAGGCAAATTACTTGATGCAACCTTCGGTCTTACAGACCGATCGGACGCCCACAAGGGACGCCCCTGCTGTGGATGGCAAAGCGGTCTGGGCTTTTGCGAATACAAATATTTAATAAAGTGATTAGACATTCTCCCCTTCGGGGAGGCTTGGAGAGGTACTATTCCAGTCCTTCATCTTCTCCATCATGTCATAATCTGTGACGTCGATGCGTGTCGGAGTGATGGCAACGTATCCGTGGTTGATAGCCCACTGGTCGGTGTCGGTAGCCTCCGGCTCGTCGTCGCGGTATTCGCCAACCATCCAATAGTAGTCGTAGCCACGTGGATGGCGGCATTTCACAACCTCATTAATCCAACTCCCGGCACACATGCGGCATACCTTTACACCGGCAAAGTGCTCCTTCGACGGGTCAATCTTCGGGAAGTTGACATTCAGGCACACACCCTTCGGCAGTCCCTCCTTGAGAACCCGCTGTACCATTTGCCGGACATAGTCGCGGAGATAAGTGAGGTCAGCATTCTCATTGTAGTCGCAGCTGGAGAACGCAATTGAGGGAATGTACTTCATGCAGCCCTCAAGAGCCACGCCCATAGTACCGCTGTAATGGTTGTTCACCGAAGAGTTGTCGCCGTGGTTTATTCCTCCGAGGATTAAATCGGGGCGCCGCTCGGTGCAAAGTTGGTCGAGAGCGATTTTCACACAGTCGACCGGCGTACCGGAACATGACCATACATCGGCTCCCGGGATATTGCTGCGGTGCTTGAGTCGCAGGTATTCGACGGCTGAGAAGGCGCAGGAGAAGCCCGAACGTGCCGACTCCGGTGCGCAGACGAGAATGTCGGCGAAGTCGGAGAGGAACGAAACGAGCGTCCGGATGCCGTTGGAGTGGTAGCCGTCGTCGTTGGAAATAAGGATGAAAGGTCTCTTATTATTGTTCATATAAATAATGTTAATGTACCAAGGCCTCGTGTAGGCTCTTCGCAGTCGTAAACGGCTGATGCCTGTGGCAATGGTTGTAATTTGTGGCAAAAGTACGAAAAAAGGTTCATAATTAGTTCTTTCTCGAATAAAATATGTACCTTTGCCGAAAGAAGTCTCAAAAAAATACTGAAAATTCGAGAAGTAAACATGGGAAAAATCATTGCAGTAGCAAATCAGAAGGGTGGAGTAGGAAAGACCACCACCACCATTAACCTTGCGGCTTCATTGGCAACACTTGAGAAAACAGTGCTTGTTGTCGACGCTGACCCGCAGGCAAACGCCAGCAGCGGCCTTGGCGTTGACTTGAAGGAGGTGGACTGCTCCATCTACGAATGTATCATCGACCATGCCGATATACGCGACGCAATATATACAACCGACATCGACGGGCTCGACATTGTGCCGAGTCACATTGACCTTGTGGGTGCGGAGATTGAGATGCTGAACCTCGACAACCGTGAGAAGGTGCTGAGCAACATCCTTGCTCCTATCCGCGACGACTATGATTTCATACTCATCGATTGCAGTCCGTCACTCGGTCTGATAACTGTCAACGCTCTGACGGCAGCCGACTCGGTCATAATCCCTGTGCAGTGTGAGTACTTCGCGCTTGAGGGTATCAGCAAACTGCTGAACACAATCAAGATTATCAAGAGCAAGCTGAACCCGAAACTTGAGATTGAAGGTTTCCTGCTGACGATGTACGACCAGCGTCTGCGCCTTGCCCGTCAGATTTACGACGAGGTGAAGCGCCACTTCCAGGAGCTCGTCTTCAAGACGGTCATCCAGCGTAATGTCCGTCTGTCGGAGAGCCCGAGCCATGGTTTGCCGGCAATCCTCTATGATGCCGAGTCGACGGGTGCCAAGAACCACCTCGCACTGGCAAAGGAAATAATTGAAAAAAACAAGTAACATAAAATCAGAGCCTAACCAAGCCTTCCCCAAGGGGAAGGATGTTTGGTCACCAGGAAGTCTGTTTTACGCAAGTATTTAATTAGGTAATCAGACATCCTCCCCTTGGGGGAGGCTTGGAGAGGATGTACTCTTGGTTGGGAATAAAAACTTTTATAAAACAGTAGTGGCAGTACACAAGAAATATAATCGCAACGCAAAGACCAACGCTCTGGGGCGTGGTCTTGATGCGTTAATATCCACTGAAAGCGTCAGTACAAGTGGCAGCAGCACCATAAGCGAGGTTGCCATCGACCAGATTGAGGCTAACCCCAATCAGCCGCGTCATGATTTCGACCCTGTCGCTCTTGACGAACTGGCTAATTCCATTAAGCAGCTCGGAATAGTACAGCCTATAACGCTGCGCCAGATTTCGGAGAATAAGTTCCAGATTATAGCCGGTGAGCGTCGTTGGCGTGCATCGCAGTTGGCTGGCTTGAAGGCAATACCGGCGTACATCCGCACCATCAAGGACGAGAACGTCATGGAAATGGCTCTCGTCGAGAACTTGCAGCGTGAGGATTTGAATGCTATTGAGATTGCTCTCGCCTATGAGCATCTTATGGAACAGGAAGGTATGACACAGGAGCGGCTTGCAGTCGAAGTTGGCAAGAGCCGTGCCGCCGTCGCCAACTATCTCCGTCTGCTGAAACTTCCGGCACAGGTGCAGATGGCATTGCAGAAGAAGGAAATTGACATGGGACATGCCCGTGCGTTGCTTTCGCTTGATTCTCCGTCGTTGCAGTTGAAGCTCTTTCGTGAGATTCAAAAGAATGGCTACTCCGTCCGTAAGGTTGAAGAGCTGTGTCAGCGCTTGAATAATGGCGAGGACATTCAGTCGGCAAAGAAGAAGATAAAGGCTCGCGCACAGCTTCCGAAGGAGTTCGACGCTCTGAAGAAACGCCTGTCGACATTCTTCGATGCTAAGGTGCAGATGACCTGCAACGCCGAAGGCAAGGGAAAGATTAGCATTCCGTTTGCCAACGAGGAGGATTTGGAACATATAATGAACGTACTCGATAAGCTGAAGTAATACCATCAAATGCTTACGCGAAGACCATCGGCAATGAGCCGCATAATGCGGATGCTGTTCCTGACTATCGGAACGGTAGGCGTTGCATTGTCTGCAAAGGGGCAGAATGTCTCTGGTGATACGCTGAAGGTAGTCTACCCTGACAGTTCTGTGCACGAGGCGCAGTCGCTCGGAGCATACAGCGATGAGGCTGAGTACGACTCAATAGACACTTACAACTCTCTGCTCACTAGCGGGAAGACACCTTTGGAAATGAAGCGGGAACGCAAACGCCCTAAGCGCGACTGGTCGAAGTGGCGGCCTGATGCAAAGAAGGCCCTGTGGCTCGCAATCGTCATTCCGGGCGGAGGACAGATATATAATCGCAAATACTGGAAACTGCCGATATTCTATGGCGGTTTTGTGGGTTGTATCTATGCGCTGACATGGAACAACCAGATGTACCACGACTACGCTCAGGCGTACATCGACATAATGGATTCGAACCCCGAGACGCACAGCTATGATAAGTTCATGCATCTCGGCAATACCATTAATGAAAGCAACAGGCAACGCTACCAGGAGCTTTTCCGTAAGCGCAAGGACAGATACCGGCGCTGGCGCGATTTGGCAGGCTTCGTCACGGTCGCCGTCTATGCGCTGTCGGTAATCGATGCGTATGTCGATGCGTCGCTGTCAGATTTCGATATCAGTAATGATTTATCGCTGCATGTTGCTCCGACGGTAATAAACACGGGCGAGAAATCAGTTAATCCGATACGCTCCTCGGCTGTTGGCATTGGCGCAAGCCTGACATTCTAAGTAGCTCAAAAGCTTAATCCTCTCGGTATTTCAATCTTTTAATTTTTCATTAGTTCATTTTTTCAATCTTTCAATCTTCAGACATGAACGACATCAGCAACACAACAGACAAGGAGAAGGCCGAAGCTAAGATGGTTGACGACGCGTTCCAGCACCTGCTCGACACGTATCTGGCATCACGTCACCGCAAGAAGGTTGACATCATTACGAAGGCTTTCAACTTCGCACGGCAGGCTCACAAGGGCGTGCGGCGTCTCTCCGGTGAACCGTATATCATGCACCCGATAGCCGTGGCGCAGATTGCGTGCGAGGAGATAGGACTCGGCTCCACAAGTATTAGCGCTGCGTTGCTGCATGATGTTGTTGAGGATACAGACTATACAATCGAGGATATCGAGAATATATTCGGTCATAAGATTGCGCAAATCGTTGACGGACTGACGAAGATTAGTGGCGGAATATTCGGTGAACAAGCATCGGCGCAGGCTGAAAACTTCAAGAAACTGCTGCTGACAATGAGCGATGACATACGTGTCATACTTATTAAGATATGTGACCGGCTTCACAATATGCGTACGTTGGCTTCGCAACCGCCAAACAAACAATACAAGATTGCAGGTGAGACATTATATATATATGCACCGCTTGCAAACCGTCTCGGCCTGAACAAAATCAAGACGGAACTCGAAAACCTCAGCTTTAAGTTCGAACATCCGGACACGTACGCTGTCATCGAGAAGAAACTGGCTTCCACTCAGGCTCAGCGTGACAAGCTTTTTAAGGAGTTCACGGACCCGATTCGTGAGTCTCTCGATAAGATGGGCTTCAAGTATGAGATTAAGGCGAGGGTGAAGAGTCCGTATTCCATTTGGACGAAGATGCAGAAGAAGCATGTCACGTTCGAAGAGATATATGACATTCTGGCTGTTCGCATCATCTTTGTGCCAAAGGACAGGAAGGACGAAATCAACGAATGCTTCCAGATTTACGTCGCTATAAGTCAGATATACAAGAGTCATCCGGATAGACTTCGCGATTGGTTGAACCATCCGAAGGCTAATGGCTATCAGGCTTTGCACGTCACTCTGATGTCGAAGCAGGGACAGTGGATTGAGGTTCAGATACGTTCCGACCGTATGGACGAGGTCGCTGAGCAGGGCTTTGCGGCTCATTGGAAGTACAAGGAAGGTGGCGAGTACACCGAGGATGAGGGCGAACTGAACGACTGGTTGCGTACAATCAAGGAAATTCTCGATGACCCGCAGCCGGATGCGATGGACTTCCTCGATGCAATAAAGCTCAATCTGTTTGCTTCGGAGATATTTGTCTTTACGCCAAAGGGTGAAATCAAGACGCTGCCGGCGGGCTGTACGGCTCTCGACTTTGCGTTCCATATCCATACATTCCTCGGCAGTCATTGCATCGGTGCTAAGGTAAACCATAAGCTTGTGCCGTTGAGCCATAAGCTGAAGAGCGGTGATCAGGTCGAAATCCTTACGTCGCAGGCTCAGCATGTGCAGCCGTCGTGGATAAATTTCGTTACCACAGCGAAGGCAAAGAGTAAGATACAGGCTATCCTCCACAAGGAAAGTCGCGAGATACAGCGTCAAGGCGAGGAGGTGCTTCGCCACTGGCTTGACGACTATGGTATGGAATACGACCATACAGTACTCGACAAACTGTGCGATTTACACGACCTACAGCATCACGACAGTCTGCTGCTTGCCCTCGGTGACAAGAGCATTATCCTCGGTGATAATGAGCTTGAGGCACTGAAGAAACGCAAGAAACCAAAGCAGGCAACGGGTTGGAAGCGTTATGTTCCGTTCCTCGGAAAGGAAAAGAAGGAAGTCAAGGAGGAGAAACCGAAGGTCGAGAAACTCGTTGTTGACGACAAGTTCGATAAGAAGAAGGCTGTCATCATCAGCGAGGACACAATCGATAAATTCGTCTTCCCTCATTGTTGCCACCCGATTCCAGGCGACGACATACTTGGATATATCGACAACCGTGGACACATCGAGATACACAAGCGCGCGTGTCCGGTTGCATCGAAACTTAAGGCAAGCTATGGTAACCGTCTCGTCGATGCCAAGTGGAACATGCACAAGCGTCTTTTCTTCGATGCAACGGTAGAAATACGGGGTATCGATCGTAAGGGCTTGCTTCATGATGTCTCCGAAGTCATATCAGACCAGCTCGGTGTCAACATCCACAAAGTCACCATCACCAGCGACAGCGGTATTTTCGACGGCAGCATCGATCTTCGTGTCCACGACCGCGATGAGGTCCGCATCATCATGGACAACCTCAAAAAGGTCAAGGACCTTCAAGAGATCATCCAGATTATGTAGCCCGACAGTGTCACATCCGCATCCCATCAGTGTCCCGGCAACGCCCCGCTCGTCCTTACCCCGCCTTGCGTCCGGTATGCTGCAGCGACGATGCAACCACTAATAACAAATCAAAATGAGAAACCTACTACTTATCATCCTCGCTCTTCTGAGCATCGCCTCTGCCAACGCACGTGGCAAGTATGACAACACCGACACCCTCGTCGTCGCTCGCGACGGCACCGGTGAGTTTCGTAACATCAGTGACGCCATTGAGGTATGCCGCGCCTTCATGGAATACAAGAAGGTCATCTACGTTAAGAATGGCACTTACAAGGAGAAGGTCGTCGTTCCGTCATGGCTAACCAACATCGAAATCGTCGGTCAAGATAGGGACAAAACCATCATCACCTATGACGACCACGCCAACATCAAGAACCCGGCTACTGGTCTTCCGATGGGCACTTTCCGCACTTACACGGTAAAGGTTGAAGGTACTAACATCACTTTCCGCAACCTCACCATTGAGAATAATGCTCCGAAATTGGGCCAGGCAGTCGCCCTCCATACCGAAGGTGACAAACTCGCATTCGTCAACTGCCGTATCCTCGGCAATCAGGATACCATCTACACTGGTACTCCAGGAACTCGAGACTACTTCCTCAATTGTTTCATAAACGGTACAACCGACTTCATCTTCGGTCCTTCGACTGCTTGGTTCGAGAATTGTGAGATACAAAGCCGTGCTGACTCGTATGTCACCGCAGCCTCGACACCTAAAGATGTTAAATATGGTTATATCTTCAGTCATTGCCGTTTGACTGCAGAGCCGGGAGTTACGAAGGTCTATCTTGGCAGACCGTGGCGTGCCTATGCTTATACATTATTTATATATAGCAACCTCAGCGCCCACATTGTACCCGAAGGCTGGCACAACTGGCCTGACTACCATGACCCTGCAAAGGAGGGTATCGTCCGCTATGCCGAGTATGGAAACACTGGTGCTGGTGCTTCCACTGCCCACCGTGTCCCATGGTCTAGCCAACTGACAAAGAAGGAAGCCGCTGCCATCACCCCATCCGCAGTCTTCGGCGATACCTCATGGATTCCAACTAAGTAACATCAGATAACAGAATTAAGAAACATCGGATTTCACGGATGGCACTAATAATGGGGTCTTCTGACCCCGTTCCAGTCGTTTGATGTTTTAATTTTTAACTTATGTTGTTATATTCAAAGCTTTCTTATGATGTTGTTGGCGCTTGTATGAAAGTACACACCGGACTTGGATGTGGCTTTATGGAGAAAGTATATCAAGAAGCTTTGGCTATACAATTGTATGAAGCAGGGATACCATTTGAACGGGAGAAACCTATACATATATATTATCATGGTAATGAACTAAGTTGTTCTTATATACCAGACTTCATTATAGACAACAAAATCATATTAGAAATAAAGGCGGTTAAGGAAATCGATGATATACATAAGGCACAAACCATAAACTATCTTAGGGCAACAAAGTTACAAGTAGGTTATATAGTGAACTTTGGAGAGACAAGACTCCATACGGAAAGACTTGTTAACTTCAAGAAATGATATGTCAATATCCGTTTCATCTGTTTCATCCGATGTTGAATATCTGTGCGACATGTATTCCATTCGTTTTATCTGTGAAATCCGATGTATTGCTAATTTACTTGTTGATTCAAAGCTTAACGAATGTGAACGAACTTGTATCATTGTTAATATTGCGAAAATATCTGTAGGAAACCACTTGTAGTTTAAATATATTTTGTAATTTCGCAAAGAAATTTAATCATGTCCATGGGCACGTGTGCCCTATAGCGAACAGGTTGATTAACTACGCAAGAAAAACAAAGCAAATATTAATAACTATCTAATAATTGTATAACTAAAACAAACGTTTATGTATCTACAAATCAAAAAGGCCGCAATGGCTTTATTTTTGAGCTTGTTCTGTTTCGTTGCTTATGCGCAGCAGACAGTGACAGGTACTGTTAAGGATGCGACGGGAGAGCCGATGATAGGCGTTACAGTGCTGGCCGATGGTAAGCCGGTAGCTGTTACTGACCTTGACGGTAACTTCACCATCAACAACGCCAAACCTTCAACAGTTGTCAAGATCTCTTACGTTGGCTACAAGGATCAGCAGATCACTGTGGGCAACAAGAGTTCCTTAAACCTCACAATGCAAGAGGACAACAAGGCACTTGACGAAGTCGTCGTCGTCGGTTACGGTACGATGAAGAAGTCAGACCTTACCGGTTCTATTGCTTCAGTCAACAGTGACGACATTGTATCCAAAGGTGCAAGCAACGTCCTCGAGGCTATGCAGGGTTCTGTTCCTGGTGTCAACATCACTCAGTCAACTGGTCGTGCAGGTGGTTCTATGAACATCGAGATTCGCGGTAGGTCGTCAATGAACGACAACTCAACTCCTCTGTTCGTTGTCGATGGTGTTATTTGCGATAACATCGACTTCCTTAACGAGCAGGACATTGAGAAGATCGACATTCTGAAGGACGCATCTTCAACCGCTATCTACGGTTCTCGTGCTACCAATGGTGTCGTTATGGTAACTACAAAGGGTGGTCTCGGTGGTATCGCTCGTGGCACAAAGCCAACTATCTCTTATGATGGTTACTATGGTGTTGCTGTCGTTAGCCGTATGCCGGACTTCCAGGATGCTCAGGATTTCTACAACTATCGTTTTATGAAATTCTTGACTTACGCTGGTGGTATCGCAAAACCTGTTAACGGAACACCTAACTACATGATGAGCGGTGCTTCTTATAACCAGGGGATGTTGCTTGTTGACAACTCAGATAACTCTTCTGCTTCTGTCTTGAGACAGCGTTTGGCTGATGGTACTAATTATGACTGGCCAAGTGAGGTAACTCAGAATGGTAGCCAGCAGAACCACTACATCTCTGTAAATGGTAGCTCTGACAAGGTCAGCTACAACATGGGACTTGGTTATCACAGTATCGAAGGTGTCTACAAGGGCGATGATGAGTCAAAGGTAAGCTTCAAGGGAAGTTTGGACGCTGACATCGCAAAGTGGTTGACAGCCGGTTTCAACTTGAACATGGCTCGTATTAAGCATGACTATACTTCTGATGATGGTATCAAGGAAGGCTTCCGTATGAACCCGTTCATGTCTCCGTATGATGAGAATGGTGAAATTGTTGCACAACCAGGTCTTAATACAACTCTTGGTACTAACGGTAACCAGTTCACTTCTTCTCGTAACCCGTTACTTTATTTCCAGAACGAAGGAAAGCAGCGTACAACATGGCGCTTGCTTGGTAACATCTACTTGGACTTCAAGATTCTTAAGGGACTTGATTTCAAGACAACATTCTCTCCGAACTACACTTACTACAGTCAGGGCTCTTATGTTGGCACACTTACCGGTAACACTGATAATACTGCAACATACGCAACAGACCGTGGCTTCTCTTGGACATGGGATAACGTCTTGACTTGGAATAAGATATTCAACAAGATTCACCGCGTTAACCTCATGGGACTGTACTCAATGGAAGGTTCTACAAGTGAGTCTTCAAGTACAACAGGTATCAACGTCCTTGATGGAACATCATGGTGGAATATAGGAACTGCAAAGGGTAAACTTAACAATGGTACGTATGATGCAGCTTCTGCTCTCACTTCAAGTAGCTCTTACGGCGAGAATCGTTTGATTTCTTATGCATTTCGTGCTAACTACACATTGATGGATCGCTATATGGCTACAGCAACCGTACGTTGGGATGGTTCTTCAAAGCTTGCTAAGCATCACCGTTGGGTAAGCTTCCCGTCATTCGCTCTTGCATGGCGTGCATCTGAGGAAAAGTTCATCAAGGATAATGCTAAATGGATTAGCAACTTGAAACTTCGTCTCTCTTATGGTGTTACAGGTAGCAATCGTGGTATTGGTAACTATGACTACATGCTTACGGTTAAAGGTCCTAACTATTATCCATTCGGAAGTGCTTACTACAGCGGTATGTATCCAAGTGGTATCGTAGATTATGATTTGACATGGGAGAAATCGCATGAGTTCGATCTAGGTCTTGACTTTGGTTTTATCAACAACCGTATCACCGGTACTGTTGACTGGTATCATAAGAAGTCTAAAGATCTTCTCGTAGAAGTCATTCTGCCTTACGAGGTTGGAGGTAGCAAGATGAAGACCAATATTGGTAATGCTACTAACACTGGTATTGAGGCAAGCTTGACAGGCGTCATCATTCAGAATAAGAACTGGAACTGGACTGTTACAGCTAACTATTCTCACAACAGTAACCATTTGAAGGATATTGATGGTACAGGAAACAACTCACTTAGCGGTGGTTGGGACGACAACTACTTCATCAATGGTCCTATCAACAACGTTTATGGTTATGAATGGAATGGCATCGTTACCGATGGTAATATGAAGGTTCCTAACAATCAGGCTGCTATTAATAATGGATTCACACCAGGTTCTACTGTAAAGGAAGCTGACTATTATAATAAGATATATGGCTGGACTGAGGGTTCTCCTATTGTCGAAGATATAAATGGTGATGGTCAGATCAATGGTGATGATAAGCACGTTTATCGCTGTGACCCGGCTTGGACTGGAAGTATTAATACAAGTGTAACTTACAACAATGCAAAGTGGGGTAGCATTGATTTCAGTGCTTCTATCTACACAAAGCAGCACTTCAACGTTTACTCTAACTTCTATGAGCGTTATTATACTGACTTAGGCGACCGTGGTCGTATGCGTGTACAGGGTGACTACTACATCCCAGCAGGAACACTGATTGATGTCGACGGAGTACGTGCCGATGGTACATACATTAATCCTAAGTATCAGCAGACTACTCACTATGGTAACATGCCATTCCCGAACAATGGTGGTACCAACGGCGGTACTAACAACGCTTACTGGTCAGGTGACGGTGGTGCAGGCAACTTTGAGAATGTTTCCTTCACAAAGATTAAAAACATCACTCTCGGTTACACATTCCCGAAGTCTTGGACTCAGAAGTGGGGTTGCCAGCGTTTGCGCCTCTATGTTAACGTTACCAACCCGTTTGTCATCACAGGTTACAAGGGCTTCGATCCAGAGTGGGCTCAGACAGAGCTGAAGAACGATGGTCCAAGTACAACTACATGGCAGTTCGGTGCTAACATTAAGTTCTAAAACTATAAGAGATAATAAACAATGAAAAAAACTAAGATATATTCAATTGCAGCCATTCTTGGATGCGGGTTGATGCTGACAAGTTGCCAGGACTTCCTCGATCCGGATAATAAGTCTGCCGGCTCAGATGCAGCTTCTTACTTTGCTACAGAAGAGGGTATTCAGGCTGCAAAGGCACAGGCTTTCTATTCTTTGAAGGCTAATGCTGTGGCTTTCAATTTGAATTGCGCTGGTACCGACTTGTACATTCCGGTACGTGGTAAGACACCTTCGGAGTATGATCGTTATTCTGTCGCATCAAATGACCAAGATGCTCAAGATTATTATGCAAACTGCTATCAAGCAATACAGTATGCTTTATATTATGCTCAGGTTTCCGGAGCAGGTTCGGTAGGAGATGCGGAAGGTCGTTTCCTTAAGGACTATAATTACTATCTGTTGACGCAGCAGTTTGGTGGTGTACCTTATGTAAACCGTTATGTTGACAACGCAAATCGTGACTATCCTAAGGCTAGTCTCGATTCAATATATAATGTTGTTGAGCAGGATCTTGAGGATATATACAATAGCAATGTACTTCCTGAAAAGGACCATAATGGAAATGTAAGCCAGCAGGCTGTTGCTGCACTTCTTGCAAAATTCTACCTTGCACATGCTTGGGATTTGGACACACAGCTTGGCAATGCTACCCAAGGTACTTATACTGTAAAATCTACAGCCAATTTCCAGAAGGCTGCTCAGTGGGCTAAAACTGCTATTGCAGGTACACAACTGACTCAGAGCTTTGAGCAGAAGTGGTCACCTTCTAACGATGGCAACGAAGAGCAGATTTGGTCTATCCAATATGAGCGTTCAGGTTGGCCAGGTTCAAGTGACGGTGGTCATGGACTTCAGAATCTCTTTGGTAACTATTATGGCGAGCCTAAGGCAGTTGGTCAGAAGAATGTAGGTTCTCAGGCTCAGGCTAGTTCTAAGGCTATTTATCTTTGGGAGCCAGGCGACGACCGTTATGAGGGTACATTCATGACAAAGATGTACAACTACAAAGACGGTGAATGGGGTACAACTGGTTACTATGCATATTACAATGCAAAGACAAGTGACTTGGCTAAGATGCCTTATGCTTACCGCTACTTCCCTTATTATACGACAGAGGCTGAGGTACGTGCAGATATTGCTGCTCATCCTGAGCACTACACGCAGGGTGATTATCATAATACCGTTGAAGTGTATATTGTTGCTTCGCCTATGCGCCGCATGGTTCTTAAAGCAGATGGAACAATTGGAACAAACACTACAATGCAGTATGACCATACAATGAATATTGTAGGTTCAGGTCCTACTGTCAAGAAGTTTGATGATGCTCAGACACAGCAGGTTGACCAGAACTCTAAGATTGACTATCGTGATATTGTCGTCTTCGATATGTCTGATTTGTATCTCACAGTAGCTGAGGCTGACCTTCTTGCTGGCAATGAGGCAGAGGCTTTGCAGTATGTAAATGCTGTTCGTAATCGTTCACATGCTGGCAACCTTGCTTCTTTCGGTTCTTATGAGCCTGCTTACTCTGTACCGGGTTCTTTCGGCAATATCACTCCTCTTGATGTTATTCTCGATGAGCGTGCTCGTGAGCTTTATGGTCAGCAGACACGTTGGGTTGACCTTCGCCGTACAAAGCAGTTGGTAAGATACAACATCGCTTTCAATGAGTTCGTTAGCTCGGTTAATGATATGGAAGGTGTCGGTGGACAGATTAAGTGGCTGCGTCCAATACCACAGGCTGCTATCGATGGTAACTATTCATTGTCTGCGGCTGATCAGAACCCAGGCTATTAAAGCATAAGTTATTGAGTTCTTAAGTTTTTAAGTTTATATAAGTTTGTTCATAGTAACTGTGAAACATCCATACTTTTGAAACTTTAAAAACTTGGAAACTTGAGGACTCAAGCACTAAAAAACTTTAAAATTATAATTAAAATGAAGAAATTATTATATTCACTTTTTGCAGTTTTGGCATTAAGTTGTACCTTTGTCTCGTGCAGTGACGACAATGACGATGCTCCTGCACCAGCAGGCAACCCTGCTGAGGCTGCCGCAGCTACGTACAGTGGCACGTGGACTGTAGTGCTTGATACTGATACTGTGACAACACCTGGAACAGTTGTTTTGTCAGCAGGTGATACTGCTTTCGTTGCGAATGTTGCAGTTGATGTCGAGCCAGTAAAAATGAAGGTTGGTTCAAGCATGTCTACTATCTCTCTCAAAGCATCCGAAGTTACAAACATCGCATTTGCAGGCAATGCTAACAGCTTTGCTTTCTCAAATGTTGGAGCAACATTAGGAAACTTCTCTGGAAGAATTACTGATGGTAATGCTAACATGATTTTCAGTACTCAGCAGAGAGTTGGACGTAAGCGTTACACTTTCAATTATACTTTCGAAGGAATAAGACAATAAAAAATATAAGTTTCTCTGGCGTCTTTATTAGACGTCAGGGAACTTTAAAAGTAAAACGTTATTAACTAAAATTTTTATTATGAAGAAAAGTTTACTTCTTATTGCTGCCGTTGCTGTTAGCCTCGGCGCAAGTGCTCAAGGCGAAAAAGCTTATTTTGCTTCTAGCATTACAGGTCTGACAACCGCTACTTCTCAAGTAGCTGCTGGAACTGCTGCAGGTTCTACATCACTTGCTGATGCAACAGTTGGTGCAGACGACGCTTACAAGCTCGTTTCTATTAATGGTCCTAAGGATGCAAATAATAAATCATACTGTGTCATTACCATTGATGGTGTAACAATGTCTGAGGAGGAGCCGGGTACAGCAGCTGGTGGTGTTCAGGGTAATTCAAACCCTAAGGATATTGATGGTGGTACACCTTCAACAACTCTTAAGGCTCCAGCATCTGGCGCTTTCTTTACTTTCAAGGCTAAGGGAAACGGTTACATGTATGTCATCGGTAAGATGTCTTCTAACAAGTCTTATACAGCTTTCGAGGAAGGCGCTGCTATTCCTTATCAGTTCGCTCAGGTAACAGCTAATGCTTCTCTGCCACATCCTCTGACTTATGACTTTACAGGTACAGGTACTACAGTTGACGATGTTGAGAATCTTACTCTGGGAGACCACACTGGTATCTATTGGCCAGAGCAGATTGCTGCAGGTATCACTGGTAAGATTCATGACGGTGTTGCTGACACAACAGCTACAAACGGTCAGACTCCTAAGACATGGGCTAAGATTGGAGAAAACGGTGTTGGTTTCATAGCTTTCCCAATTTTCGAGGGACTTACATACATCGTAAATGCTAATGGTTCTAAGTTCTCAGGTCTTGGCTTCTATACTTCTACAGCTAAAGCTCAGAATATCAGCGTAGCTACTGACGATAACTCTTCTACAGCTCAGCTTGTTAAGGACGGTCAGCTTGTTGGTGCAACAACTGGTATCGAGAAGATTACAACTGACAGCAAGAAGGCTTTCAACGCAATGGATCCTATCTACAACCTCGCAGGTCAGCGCGTAAGCGGTGCTTACAAGGGCGTCGTTATCCAGAACGGTCAGAAGTTCATACTTAAGTAATCAGTTAATTAACGATTATTTCACACTTACACATACGGCGCAGCCTTCGGGTTGCGCCTTTTTTGTTCCCCAATATTTTGCTTCGTTTAAATAATTGTATTAACTTTGTGGCGGTAAATATGAAAGGAATGTGTTATGGTGAAAATTAAATTTCAAACAAAGCAAGAAGTCTTGAATGCTTTTCGTCATGCTGTTGGCGCAAAACAGGCTTTTTCAGATATGGTAAATGGCAAAATCTCGAAGAAGGAGTTTGAAGCAAAAGGTTATAAATTAGCAAAGCTTAATTAGTATGCCTCTATCTTTATCTCTTGATAATATCAATCGGACTTCTTTTTACCATGTTACTTTATCAGGTGAGGATACATATATTTTCTCTACTGAAGATGGAATTGTTTATGAAGTAGGCTTCCTGGAAGATTACATGCTGAATTTGCCCAACGTCTATCAATTCTTTATTGCCCTCAAAGGTAATTATTCTCAACGCAAAGATGATGGCATTCGTTTGACAATATTATCAATTATAGAGGAATTCTTCAAGGAACATGATGTGTTGTTAGATTATATCTGTGATACGTCAGATGGTAAACAAGTCCTAAGAAATCGTCTTTTCACTCATTGGTTTGCTTTATATCCTCATAGAAATCTTTTTACTTTGCGTTCCTTGTCTGTTATTTATGAGGATATAGGGTTTTATGCGTCTGTGTTAATAAAGAACGATAATTCTCATTATGCAGAATGTCTTGATGCCATTGACAATTTTGAACTTAATATAAGAGAGAAATTGAAGTAAACTTAACATAGATGCTCGTGTCAACCTTTGAGCAAGTTTTGCTTTTAATATACGGCGCAGCCTTCGGTTTGCGCCTTTTTTTTGTTCCCAATATTTTTTTCCGTTTAAATAATTGAATTATCTTTGTGGCGGATATAATTTGTAAGTCTGATGAATTGGTTTGAAAATCTTCCGAAAAGGTGTCCTCCAGCCGTTGCAGAACCATGTACAGGTGATTTCTATCGTTAGGTAAAGAGTAAGAATGTGAGTTCTTCTGACTTCTATCCACAGCAAAAACTACAACCTGCTAAGGCGTTTGTTGGAGTAGGAATCGATTAATGTATCGTTAGGGCTATTTCTTTGTTTAAAAGTAAGGAAGATGCAGAAAAGCGCCTAAAGCTTCCTAAATTCAGGCATTCTTTAATAGCTCGTGTCTCTTTAGAGCCAAAAGATGGTCTTAGTATAAGCAAACTCGTAGTCTCAAAACTTTCTGAGGACAAGCTCCCAGAAGCAGGATACAGCTACGATGTTGATACTCACGAGACGATTACGGTGAATTTAGCAGTTAAAGATCATGGGCTTTTTACAGAAATAATGAATAAGTTCGGGTGGGCTTGTGTTTTTTGAATATCGATATTCTTATATATCAGCGTGACCATTAGGTTGCGTTTTTTTTGTAATGGCATGGCAATAGCGAAAATGTTTCGCACGCATTTCTTGTTAAAGACTTTTTCAAAAAAAGTTGGAGGTTAACGTCTTAAAAGTCGAAGATTATTGCTATCTTTGCAGCAAGTTATACCTAATGGCAAAGACTTAAAAGAAAACACAACTTATAATTTCTAATTTAACTAACAAAATCATGCAGAAACAGTTACATCGTTTATGCGCATTATGCGCAATGCTCATGGTGGCAGTGTTCGCCATGGCACAGGATGATGTTACGGCAACATGGGATTTCCGCACCATAGCTAAGGATGCAGTAAGCATCGAGGGTAACAAGGGTACCGTAGCTTCAGATGTTGAGGGAGTCGTCATGAATGTCGACGCTACCTCTGGCAAACTTCACAGCCGTGGCACCGACGCCCAGATTAACCGTGGCACAATCCTGCAGGTACCGGTTAGAACAACCCGTGACCTCGTCACTGTCGTTGGCTATCCTGGTTATTCAAACTACTCAATCAATGGCGTTGAGTACACCGACTCAAACACCGTCAAGGTGAAGAGCTCAGATGTTGCTCAGGGCTACGTTCAGATTACCTCTACCGGCAACGGCTATCTCTATGCTGTCCGCGTTCAGTATCTGTCAGCCATTCAGGAGAAGAATCTTTACGACACACGGTTCCCGGCTTCAGAGTGGGGAACATTCGGCCGTAAGACCAACAATGAGACTCCTACCGTCAAGAACTTCAAGACTAAGTACAGCCATGAGAAGCTCACCTTCACCCTTTGCGGTGTAGGCGCCGAGGATGTTAACCAATCCAAGTTCCCTGACATTACCCGTGGTCTCGTCAGCGCTAAGTACACTAAGGAGGTAAGTACTACCGAGCCATACGTAACAACGAGTGCTCTTGCCAACGTCACCAAGGTTGTCTTCCATCAGGTAGCAAACGGTGGAGGCCGTGGTTGGGCTGTTGCAGCACGCACCGCAGGCACCGAGAAGTGGGATACTCTTTATTACCAGACTATCGGCAATGCAAATGGTGAAGACGTTACTATCAATGTCAACCGCCAGAACGTTGAGCTGAAGTTCTTCAACTTCAATATCTCTCAGAACTCATACATGACCGAGCTCCACATCTATGGTAAGGTCGATTTAAGCAAGACTCCGGCTCTCGGCTCATTCACTGCTAACGGCACAACTTACGCTGCTGCCGACGTCTTCGATGAGGACGCTGCAGGCAACAACGTTACAACCGTTGAGATTTCGAAGAAGGCTACAATGATAGACGCTTCTAACCCTGTCACCGCTGTTGCCGACAATGGTGAGCTTGGTGAGATTACATATACAAGCGTCGCAAGCGACCTCAATGAGGGCAAGCCTCAGACCGATGTAACGATACCAGTTATCCTTACAAACGGCGAGCAGAAGGATACCGCAACTTACATTATCCACTTCGTATGGAAGCCTAACTACACCGTCAACTATTATGACGTCGACAACACCACTCTCGTTGCCACTCAGACAGTAGAGAAGGACGAGCCTATCGGCACACTTAACGACGGTACCGGCGTAACAGTTGCCAGCGGCAGCAAGTTCCGCGGATGGCTCCTCGACCCGTTCAAGGACCAGAAGGCTACAACATCTCTCGTTGTCTCAGAGAACCCAACAAACTTCTACGCTCTTGTAACCGACATCGAAGGCGACGAGGCTAACGAGCGCCACGAGTACAACTTCAAGAATCAGTACTTCTATCCGGAGGACCACGAAGGTCTTGACCTTAGCGGTTCTAGCTACTATTTCAACGGAGCACAGCACGGTTACGGCATGAACGGCGCCGGCACATTCTCTGTTAAGGTTGGCGGAAACGCTACCGTTATCTACGAAGGCTGCCGTTACGACAATGCCGATACAGTTTACGTTACCGACAAGGCAGGCAACGCAGTTGCTTCTATCGTTAAGAACGGTACCGTTGATGGCACAAAGACAACATTCAAGTACAACGGTCCTGCTACCGACTTGATATTCACTCACAGTGGAACTATCTATGTTCACTCTCTTACAGTCATCAGCACTGGCGAGAGCGAAATCGCAAAGAACGCCGAAGGCTACTACGTAGCTAATGCCGGCGACGCAACAAGCGTACTGAATATCTTCGACGTCGTAGCAGCTACAGAGGATGGCAACAGCCGTGTCAAGATATTCCTCCCGGACGGAACATACGACTTCGGACGTATGGTCGAGAAGACCCTGCCTGTCAACAATATCTCTATCGTTGGTCAGAGCATGGACAAGACCATCCTCGTTACGACCCCTGCTGTTGCCATTGAGGGCCTCGGCTCAGCCGACATGTTCTTCAATACAACTCAGAACCTGTACTTCCAGGATTTGACTCTTAAGAATGCACTCGACTACTATGGCTCTGGTTCAGCAGGCCGTGCAGCCGTTATCCAGGACCGTGGTAACCGTACCATCTATAAGAATGTCGCTATGCTTTCTTATCAGGATACTTACTACAGCCAGAACAGCGCTATGCAGAGCTACTTCAATGGCTGTGACCTCCACGGAACAGTCGACTTCCTCTGCGGTGGTGGTGATGTCCGCTTCGACAGCACGACAATCTCACTTGAGCCACGTGCAAAGAACGGCAGTGGCGGTCGTACCGTAACAGCTGTTACAACAACGACTCCGTTCGGTTATGTCTTCGACAACTGTAAGGTCGTTGACCTCGCTCAGGGCAAGGGCAACTGGAATCTTGGCCGTACATGGCAGAACGATCCTATCGTCGTTTGGCTGAATACAACCCTCGACGACAACGCTGCAAAGACTCTCGTTTCAACTCGTTGGACTGAGAAGGGTATGAACAACCGCGACCCGAAGGTCTTCGGTGAGTACAACACCAAGAATGAGGCTGGCGAGAACATCACTCCTGCAAGCAACGAAATCAATTCTTACGGTGGCAAGTTCCAGACTATCCTGTCTGCTGAGCAGGCTGCTGCTTACAGCTACGACAAGATGTACACCAACTGGGATCCAAAGGCTCTGTCTTCTCAGCTCAATGTTAAGAATGCCAAGATTGACGGTACAAACCTCACTTGGGATGCTACTGAAGGTGCAACAGCTTACGCCGTCTTCGTTGACGATGTCTTCGTAGGTATCACCAACCAGGCAAGCTATGCTCTTGCAAAGACCGGTAAGAAGTACGAAGTTCGTGCAGCCAACACTATGGGTGGCTTCGGTCCTGCTGCAAAGGTTATGGACCCGACTGGCATCAACAGCATCAGCAATGACAATGCAGTATCTTACGACTACTACACTGTCGACGGTATGAAGCTGCAGAAGGCTCAGCGCGGTATCAACATCCGTGTCAGCCATCTTAGCAACGGCAAGACCGTTACTGATAAGGTCATCGTTAAGTAATGTTGGGGCGTGCCTCTGCGGTGCAGGGGCTTACTCGACGCCAACTGCTTAAATGCAAATAAATGAAGCCCGGTGCACTTTTGCGTGCCGGGCTTTTTGCGTCCTATAATTTGGAGCATAAGGAAATAAAGTGTATCTTTGCAAGCAGGAATAACTTATTTATAGTAATATTCGGATTGGGACTTGCTAATAGTCCTTGACAAACCGAAAATAGATGAAGCAGACCATGATAAATATTCGTATCCTTTTTGTCAATTAGGCTGGTCATTAGAAGCGATGATACATCCTGTTATTTATACCAAGGGAGAATGGGAAGTAAATAGATCAATATTTCATTATAATGTAGAAAAAGACGCAATAAAAATATGTTAAGTGCTGACGAACGTAAAATATTAGTTGAACTTGGCGTTGAGAAATCAGAGAAAGTCTATAAAGAGGCAGAGGCAATATCTAAACTTGGATATTGGAACCTAACCGGAAATAGGCTCTATTATTCTGTTTTTCACATGGCAAGGACTTTATTGCTTGACAAAGGAATAGAGGATCATACTCATGCAGGAGTAATACACCTAATCGGTAAGAATTTTATTTCAAAAGGATTGTTGGATAAATCCTATGGGAGATTATTTTCTCGTTTTTTTGATTTGCGACAGTCGGGTGATTATGACGACCGTTTTGATGCTACAGAAGAGAAAGTTATGCCGTATTTCGAAAGTACAAAAGCCTTTATAAATGATATGAAATCTTTGCTCACTTTTACAATAAAGATTAGTATGATACAAGTTTATAGCCGTCATATATGCAGAAGGGTAATGCTCCTGATGCTGTTTCTGTTAATTCCATTTGCCATGTTTGCACAGAACCTGTCGCCGTACGACGAGAACAGACCGGTGGGATGGGCATCGGTTGATAGCGTGTGCACCGGCAGCGGGGACGCAAATCCGATTGTCGTTACCACATGGCAGCAACTCAACAACCAGTTCCGGCAGTACAGTGTGACGCCAAAGACGATATATCTGAAGGGCGAGATAACCGTTCCACGTGCCCTTAGAATGAGGCGAATGGCTAATGTCACCATCTACGGCCTTCCCGGTTCCGCCCTTGTCAACGACAAATACACCATCCGCAATGACTCCAGCGGTATCCTGTACATCGACCGTTGCAGCAATATCATACTTCGTAACATAACCTTCAAAGGCCCCGGCGCCTTCGACCGCGATGCCAACGACAACCTGACGGTATCCCGCACACGCCATATATGGGTCGACCACTGCGACTTCCAGGATGGTCAGGACGGCAACTTCGACTGCAACAAAGGCTCCGACTATATCACCGTGAGTTGGTGCCGCTTCCGTTATCTCATCGCTCCGTGGCCCAAACTGCCCGACGACACTATTGCCGACCACACCGACGACCACCGTTTCAGCAACCTGTGGAGTTCGTCCGACGGCGACAGTATCTATGACAAGGGGCATCTCCGCACCACTTTTGCCAACTGCTGGTGGGACGAAGGCTGCCGCACCCGTATGCCTTTCGTACGCTTCGGAAAGATTCATATCCTCAATTGTGCCTACACCAGCACCGTGCTCAGTGCCGTTTTCAACGTCCGCTATCTGTCTAACTTCTATGTAGAGAACAGCGCCTTCATCTCTGAGCGTTCCCAATCGCGAACCTATAGCATCGCTTCGTCGGCTCTGAACACCTGCAACATAACCTTCACAGGTTGTGAGGGCCATCGTGACGGACAGAAACGGCGGGGCAACGAGCCATATTATATTCCTGATTACGCCTACAATGCATATCCAGCAAAGTATGTCTACACCGTCCTTAGTGACACGGGAACCGGTGCCGGCGCAACATTGGATATCGAAGAAGGCAAACCGTTTACGACCGCTGTTGCAAAAGTGAAGGCTGAGGATGGCGGTTACGAGTCTACACATATATATAATGTGGCAGGTCAGCGTACAGATTGCCTGCAACGTGGCATGAATATCGTGTACCAGCAGAAAACCGATGGCAGTCGCAATGTCATTAAGATGATGGTTAGATAATCGAAAATGAAGAAAGTAGTATTGGCTATTGACAGTTTCAAAGGCTGTCTGACATCCGCCGAGGCAGAGGCAGCTGTGGCTGAAGGACTCGACGGATGTGATGTTGTTAAGATACCGGTGACCGACGGCGGCGACGGAATGCTCGACGCTTTCGCCGCCACCTTGCATGCCAAAAGGCAGAAAGTCGTCGTCCGCGATGCCATGATGCGACTCGTCGAGGCTGAATATGCCCTTACCGACGACGGCGTTGCAGTCATAGAATCAGCGCAGGCATGCGGCATTATGCGCCTCAAGCCAGAAGAGTTGAACCCACGCGTGGCTACAAGCTATGGTGTCGGACAGCTCATTGCCGACGCATTGAAACGCGGTTCTCGAAAGATTGTAATCGGCTTGGGTGGCTCCGCAACCAGCGATTGCGGTCTCGGTATGCTTCATGCACTTGTTGACATCTTCACCGACAGGCGTCCTGGGCGCAACATCGACGACATCAGCATGCCTCATTGTGAAATCGACATACTCTCCGATGTCGACAATCCCCTCTATGGTGAGCGTGGAGCCGCAGCTGTTTTCGGACCTCAGAAGGGCGCAACACCGCAGATGGTGGACTGCCTCGATCGTCGTGCGCGTACCTTTGCACGAATGGCAGCGAGGCATTTAGGCTTCGATTGCAGTGAACGCGCCGGTGCGGGCGCTGCCGGTGGACTCGGTTATGCACTCATGGAGTTTCTTGGTGCCAACGTCTTTCATGGCGCAGAGTATTTCCTTTCGCTTGTCAACTTCGACGAAATCATCCGTGGTACCGATGTCATCGTGACGGGGGAGGGTAGTGCCGACAAGCAGACGCTGATGGGAAAGATACCGTCGGCAATCCTCCGCCATGCCGAATCGCAGCATATTCCTGTTGTCCTCCTGGCTGGAAAGGTCAGCGATGCCGATGAGCTTCGTGCCGCCGGGTTCTCCAAGGTGGTGGATATCAATGCGGGGTATGACACTAATGAGAACCCGCTGGATAAGGAGGTGGCGAGGGGAAGATTAAAAGCCTGCCCCATGACCTGCCAAAGACACAAGTGAAAGCCTCTCCAAGCCTCTCCGAAGGAATGGATGTTTGATTACCTAAAAGTATGGCGCCAGGAGGCATTAGGTAACTAACATCCTCCCCTTGGGGGAGGCTTGGAGAGGTCGTCGACTTGGTCTTGCGAGGTTTTTGGTTTGGTCTTGCGTGGTCAAAGTTTAGGTTTTAAATTGGTTTTTAATTTATTTTTGCTTGAAAAATAAATTAAAAATGGATGAAAAATAAATTAAAAATCAGAGAAAAATAAATTA